>JBBRYL010000001.1:0-102918 GCA_038237685.1 Solirubrobacterales bacterium
AATGAGCAGCAGGTCGAGGTCGGCGAGCATCGAGGCTCCTTTGAGTCGGCGGTGACAGAACGCACCGCCGACTTCGACCTGACTGCTTATGTCCCCTTCGACCCGGCCACACAACACCCAGCCGTGGAACTACTCATCTAGCCGGTCGGACGTCAAGAACGGCAACTCCCGTCGAAGAGCGATCGGCTGGAAAACACTGCCGGGCCGCCTCCCGTACAGACTCAGTACTTCCTTGGTGTCGTCACTCACCCCGGCGAAGGTCGGATACGACGCGATTGGCCATCCGTTGACTGCAGCCTGGCTCGCACTAACCGACGCCAAGCCACGGACACCGTTGAAGGTCACCACGGCAAGCAGCATCCCCGTAATAGCCACCACCGGCCAGGTCCTAGTGGGTCTGGTTATTGGCGAGGGAACTGCATCATGGCCTCGCCCACGCGCCCGCCTTGTGGCGAATCGGCTGTAGATCAGACGTCCCGTCTTTGGGATCGGCGGCAGCCACAGCAGCGGTAACAGCGGCCACAAAACAGGCACTCTTCGGGCAAGCCGTCGGTAGGCCTCAAATCCGACGTACACCCTGCCATCACACACTACGTGGAGGTCCCTCACTGTGGCTGACCGATCCAGCCATCCGAGCGCCGATGCTTCTAATTCAATGCGGTCAAGGCCGTTTACGAACTTGACGCTGCCGATCGGCATGAGCGACCGAAAGGCTACGACGATCTTCTTGCAGATCCCACAGTTGCCGTCGTAGACGAGGAACAGAGGCCGCTTGGCCAGGAGCCGTTCGCTGAGACGATCCCAGTCGATGAGCGACGGGTAGAGCAGCTGCAGACTGTAGAACGGGATGTTCATCAGGAGCTTCGTCGAGTTGTGGAAGACCAGACCCGCGGCGGCGAGGAACGGTCGGGCACGGTCGAGCACCAACCAGAACAGAAAGGTCGTCTCGAAGAGGAGGGTGAAGGTCGCGCCTACAAAGAGCAGCGGCGCAACATGATCCGGGCGCGCGACCAGGGGCGGGCGATAGCCGGTTTGGTACCACAGGAGGTGAAGCCAGTGCCGGAGGGTTTGGGGGGCGAACCAGAGCAGCCCGTCGAACCTGTACTTCGCCAACCCGGCAAAAAGGTAGAGCACGCCCATGAGCAACCAGATGAAGCGCAACGGCAACGCGTAGGCGAGGCCACTGGGTATCGGCTCCACCTCCTGCCTGGATCCTCGCCGAAAGGCTCGCCACAGGGCTTGCAATGAAAAGGCGTCCGCGCTGGGGCTAAAGACGAAGATCAGTCCGATCCAGAGAAGGTGGTGATAATGGGTGACCTTTCCGAACAGCTGCGGGATTCCCAGGTAGTAGAACCCGGCAAGCACGACGACCCCAGCCGCAATTCGGGGTAGGACGCCGACGATCCCGCACAAGCAGGCGATTAACAGCGCCATGTGCGAGACGCCCACCCAGGTCGAGGAGATTGGAAGGCTCGCCAGCACACCGGCGAGCCCGTGAGGCGGGGTGATGAGCGCGTGCGGTAACTGGACGTAGAGCTCGACGGTGTCGCGGCTGGGAAGTGTCACTGCAACAGCGAGGAAATAGAAGATCCTTGCAATCGCCAAGTTGAACGGTCCCGCCGGCGTCGTAAACAACCGCTTGACAGAACGCTGCAGCTCCGCGTGTCGCGCGCGGAGGAAAGCTCCCACCGCCGTGAGCACAAGCAGCAGCGCAAACAGCGAGAGCAGCTGCATCACAATCCGCTCATGATGATGCGAGAGCTAGCAATCTCAAAGGTTCTCCCGCATAATTGCGACTCAGAAGACGGGCAGACGGGTGAGGGCGGGGGAGGCCCGCAGGGCTCTAACGTCCCCCAACACCGCTCGACGCGCGTCGAGCGCCACGGCGCCTGGCCCGAGAAGGCTCGAGAGGAACTCGCAGAAGCGTCCCATGACCTCGTCCTCGCGGCCCGGCACGGTCTTGACCACCAGGCGCGAGCAGAAGTCGAGCACGAGGTCGGTGAACGCGATTAGGCGGGCGTCGCCCGTCGAGCGCAGGTCACCTACGGAGGCCAGAGGCTCGGCTGCGAGCCGCTGCGCACAGTCGAGGTGACGAAGATCCATCGTTGCCTGCGGGTTGTCGAAATCGGCGTAGGGATCGTCGGCCAAGTGGCCCGAGGTCAGCGCGCGTTCGAGGTTGCGCACCTGGCGCCTGGCGTCCGACCAGGAGCTGGCGTCCCAAGCGGCGACGGTGTCTGGATCTGGCACGATCGCTGCGCCATCCCAGACGCCGCGCAGAAGGGCGAGCTTGTCGCCGAACTGGAGATCCTCTGAGCGGCCGAGGGACGAGAAGCCGCCGCAGAGGAGGGCTACGCTCTCTGCCGTGCAGAGGGTGCTGAAGCCCGAGGTGAGCACCCGGAACTTGCGGTCGCTCATCGCCATGGGCTCGCCCAGCCTGCACGCGGCCGAGCGCAGGTCGGCCATCGTCCGGAAGAAGCCGCGCTCGGTCGCTAGGTAGACCAGCCGTTCGAGCCTGAGGCCGTCGTGGGCGCGCAGCAGGGCCGGGTCGTAGGAGATGCGGTGCACGACGGCGTCGAGCCCCAGATCCTCGTCGAGACGCCGGAGCCCGGACGCGAGCAAGTTCGGGGAGTGCCCCGCGGTGTCGGCGTCCTCGTGTTTGACGTAGAGCGCGCCCCGCCGCCGCGAGCATGCGGCGGCGCGGGTAAGCGTGAAGTCCGCAAGCAGGCGCCGGGCGAGCCCGGCCGTTGCGGCGTCCTCGGGCAGCTCGGCCCTGAGGACGTTGAGCTGGATGCCGCGGCGCGCATAAGGCTCCACGAACGCTCTGGCGCGGCGCTCCGTCGCGTCGAAGGCATGGCCTTCCGGGCCGTTGACGAGGAGGTTGAGCTCCCAGGTCCAGTCCTCAGCCCCGCGCTGCCGAGCGTACGAGACCAGCAGACGCTCGACGGTTCGCTCCTCTGCGAGCGCTGGAACATTGACGGCGACGCGGCAGCTGGGCGCCATGGGCGGAGCGGCCGCAACAAGCTCCCGGACGCGATCGTGGTAGCGCCGTCCCGGCGCCAACGGCGAGACGTCGCCGGACGCGAGCAACGCGAGGTACTCCTCGACCGCCGCCCGCTCGCGCTTATCGCGCGGGATCTGCCGAGCCACGGGGGCGCCTGCCCGAAGGAGGAACGCGCGCTCGCGAACCCGCAGCGTCCCTTCGGGGATGGCGACCGGCCTGGTCGCCTCGCCGGGCTTCACCCACTTACGCGCGACGCCGGCACAGCGGGGCTTGGCCGCCACCCCTTCCGCTGTCAGGTGCTGGTGGGTGGGCACGGGGTCAGCGAACAGGGCGGCCAGACGTCCGGGGGCTTCGCGCGACGCGAAAGGCTCGACTCCGGCGTAGGAGGGCGGCACCGAGGACAGCGTCGGGACGCGCAGGAGATCGGGGTACAACCGCCCGGCCCACACATCGTCGCCGCCCGCGACGCGCGCGAGGGCGTTGACGTCCAGCGCCGGCCGCGTCGGGGAGCGCGCGGCAAACCGGATGCTGTTCTCGGCGCCCGGCAGGTCGAGATCTACAAGCCGCTGGACCACCGCGTCCTGGCGTCCAGCGAGGGCGGAATCGGCGAAGCGGGTGCTCATGAGGACGGGCACGGCCAAGCCACCGCGCTCGCGGTAGCTGACCATCGTGCGGATCCGGTGGGCGAGCTGCGCGTCGGTGTCGAAGGCACTCACGCACACGCGGAGCTCCGTGCCCAACGAGGTCAGACGGGCCATGGTGCCCGGCTGCAGCACGGTAAACGCCTTGGTCAGGACCACGGGGTGCAATCCCGCCGCCGCGACGAGCTCAAGGATACGCACCGCGTCTGCGTCGTTCCAGCCCCACGACAGGTCGCTGTTCCATCCCGAGCGGACGAATGCCTGGCCGGTGGGGATGCGCGAGAGGTCGTCGGCGAGCACCTCGGGATCAAGGCGGTTACGGACCCGGCGCCCGAAGTCGATCCCGGCGCCATCGAATGCCGCACGCGCGGCGAAGCACTCGCCGTAGCAAACGGACGTCGCCGGCAGACAGCCGTTAAAGAGGTCGGTGACCAACGAATCGAATGGGAGGCCTCCTGCCCGGCCCGCACGGATCGGCTCGGCTCGCGCGCGCCTAAGGCCGGTCCCGCTCGCGTGGGGGCCGAAGCTCCGCGCGGTCAGCTTGCCGATCGTCTTTGCCGCCATTCCGCCAGGGATGGGTTTGGAAGGGATACTGGGTGGCATGTCGTGCATTATCGACAGATGGTCGACCTCCCGTATTTTCTGGATGCACGGCGTGGCTACCTGTCGCGTCCTGCGAGGCGAGTGACAGCGAGATGGTTGGCACCGCTCGGCACCAAGTAAAGGCGGCCCGCATGGAGCACGCGGTCCAGCGCCTCGTGTTGAGAACGAGCCGGTCGCCCTTGCGGCATCTCTGGCGAGGGGTGTACGCGATCGTCGCCCATGGGGTTGCGATTTTGGTCACGCCACGCGGTGGCACGGCGTACGTGGCGGGGAGCGTCGCGGCCGGCGAGCCGGTCTACGGGCTTTCCGACATCGACTTAGTCGTTGTCGCCCCAGACGCCTTGGGCGCTCGGTCGGCGGCGCGGCGGGGCAG
This sequence comes from Solirubrobacterales bacterium, assembly GCA_038237685.1. Taxonomy (GTDB): domain Bacteria; phylum Actinomycetota; class Thermoleophilia; order Solirubrobacterales; family Thermoleophilaceae; genus JAAYBF01. The sequence continues at coordinate 4,619 of JBBRYL010000001.1, forward strand.
CCTGGTGCGCGGGCTTCCCGTGCTACGCCGCCTCATCCCCCACCTGTGGACTTACTCGGAAAGGGAACTGCGCTCTGTGACCACGACCTCCGGCCTCCTCCACGGAGTTGCCGAAGGGCGCGCCGTGTTCCTCGGGCCCGACGCCCCTGGGGACACCATGGGGCTGCTGGACCGCCCAGGGCTCGCGCCACCCGCGGAGGAGTGGCGCCGGCTACGTGGGTTCTGGACGGCCCCGGAGTCAAGCCGCCGCCCCGACGAGAAACGCTTGGTCGCATGGCTCGAACTCCAGTACCGCTGGCGCTGGGCGTTTCTGGTGGTTGCCGACCCGCCCGGCGTGCGGCCCGCTAGCCAGATGAGCGCGCTCGTCGCCGCTGCCGCCCGGGTATGGCTATATCTAGCTCACGATCAGCACTTGAGCGGGGGCCGGGCCCCGCTCGCCCGCGCCGCCCATCTCCTCCCCGACGAGCGCTCGTCTCTGGAGCTCGCCCTGCGCCTCCGCGACGAGATTCGTGAATCCCCGCCATTCGCGGTGACGGAGCTCTGGGCCTGCTTCGCGCGGCTAACCGCGCGAACCGGCGACCACCTGTCGGCCGAGCTCGAGGTGGCGGACCGCACGCTCGTCGGGCTCGCGGGCCGGACGGACGGAGGCGCCGGCCTGCCGCTGCTCGATTGGCGGGGTCTCGCCGTGCCTCGCGTTCGGTCGGCGAGCGATGGCTCATCGCCTGCGGTCGAGGATCGCTTCCATCTGGAGCCTGGGAATCCGGCCGACCCAGCGGCGGTTGCTTGCGCCGCGGCCCGAACGTCGGGCGGCCGGCGGGTTACCCTGCGCTCCGGCGAGCTGCTCGTCCGCCCGACGAGCGAGGTCTGGACCGCTGGGCGCATGCGCGGCCTCGAGATTCCCGACAGCGACCCCGTCTCCTTCGCACTGCTCGCCCGCCAGAGCGCCGCCGCGTTCCCCGACGTTCCCGGCTGGTCGATCAGCGATCGTGCCCGCCGTGCGGTGGCAGAGCATCGGGGTTGGCTCGCCGTCGGCGACGATCGGCCCGCTCGCGGGCCGCGCTGGGTCGGGCGCGTGCCGCACCCCGCCGCGGCGGGCCCGGCCTCGCTCGGATTCCTGATGTCGGCCGCGCGCGCCGCCCTGCTCTTAGAGAGTCTTGAGCGGGGGATCCCACGCCTGCCCCTCGACTTCGAGGCGGTCGTCGACGCGCTGTCAGACCGGGGAGCAGCGGCGGAGGAGGCCGGGCGCGGCGCCCTTACCGCGCTCCGCGCCTTCACGGACAGCGGGCATGCTCCGACGTCCGAGCACGTTCATCGCCTGCTCGGCGTTGTCCGCGGCCTGCCCGCCTATGCCCACGTGGGTAGCAAGCCCCAGCATGCGCTCATCGATCCCTCGCGGGCGTCTCGGCGCTCAGCACGGCCCACTCCGTCAGATAGATGACAGAGAGCGATGGTTCTGACGATGCGGGACAGAACACGATTGGCGAGCGCATGATTATCTCCATTTAAGGGCGGCAAGTACGGCGGAGAGCCCAGGACTGGCAAGAGCACCACCGCCCCTATCGCGACCAGCGCAAAGACACAACTTTGGAGGGGAATACAGTTGGCAGCTTGACGTTCAATGTCCGGACGATCGTGAAGGCGGTCCGGGATCGACGGTGCCAGGGCAGGCGTACTCTTCCCGCGGGCCGGAAGCTGCTCTGCGCGCGGGTGAAGTTCCGGCGAACGCGAACACAATGCGATCGGCGCCCATGGCCGCCATCGTCGAGTCGAGCATGCGTTGGCTGAGGATGCCTCCCGCCGTCACGTGCACGTTGCCGGTGACGTACTCGCCTACGCGCCGGTCCAGATCAGTGGCCCGTCGGCTGAGGATGTCCACTCGCTCGGGGAAGGGTACGAGCATCTCCCCCCAGTGCCCGAGGATCAGCCGGCCTGCCGAAACGGAAGCGGCCGGTAGCACGGAAACTCTGCAAGCCCGAGCCCGTTCGCGAGAGGAGGAGCGCGTCGCTGCCTGCCACGTATCGGCCGCCCTCGTTCCAGGCCAGGAACGGCGAAGGGCAGGTCGTCACCAGGGGCGATCGCCGCAAGACCTTCGGGGGACGGCGAGCGGGCGCTGCGGCGGAGATCGACTCAGCGGCGGACACGTCGCGGGATCGTAGCCGCCCGGCTGGACTTGGCCGGAGCGCGGCTGCGCGTCCCCGGCGGCCTCTTAGCCGTCTCGCAGCTCCCTGAGATCGTCCTCGACCATCTGCTCGATCATCTGCTCGAAGCCGGTCCGGGGCGCCCATCCCAGAAGCTCGCGCGCCTTGGAGTTGTCACCGACCAGCGGGACGGGGTCTGGCGGGCGCACGAACTCCGGATCGACCACCACGCGGCCATCCACCGGCATGCCAACCAAACCGAATGCGGTCTCTACGAGCTCGCGTACCGTCCGGCTGACGCCGCTGCATACGACGTAGTCGTCGCCCGTGTCCTGCTGCAGCATCAGCCACATGGCTTCGGCGACGTCGCCAGCGAAGCTCCAATCGCGAGTGGCATCGAGGTTACCCAGGCGCAGCTCGTCGGCCTGTCCCAAGCTGATTGCCGCGGCCGCGCGGGTGATCTTGCGCGTCACGAACTCTGGGGGCCGACGGGGAGACTCGTGGTTGTAGAGGATCCCCGAGCTTGCGTGCATTCCATACCGCTCGCGATACGTCGAGACCATGAGGTGGCCGTAGAGCTTGGCCACGGCGTAGGGGTTGTGGGGCCGAAACGGCGTCGACTCCGTCTGCGGAGACTCCGTCGTGGCCCCGAAGATCTCTGACGTCGAGGCCTGGTAGACGCGCAGGTCGGGTTTAGTTATCCGAACGGCTTCGAGCATGGACGTCACGCCCACCGCGGTGAACTGGGCGGTCATGACGGGTTGACGCCACGATGCGGGCACGAACGACGTGGCCGCGAGATTGTAGAGCTCGTCAGGGTCGGATCGTGTGATCGCGTCGAGGAGCGTCATCTGATCCATCAGGTCGCCCTGGAGTAGCTGGATCTGGTCGCGCACGGCGTCGAGGTTGGGATAGGAACCCTGCGTGGAGCCCCGGACGATGCCGAAGACCTCGTACCCCTTGCCTACGAGCAGCTCGGCCAGATATGAACCGTCCTGGCCGGCTATCCCCGTGATCAATGCCCGCCGCGCCGCCACGATCAGCCGACGACGCGACCAGCACGCTCGCGAAACGCGGCGATCGTGTGCTCGAGCCCTTCCTCCAGCGACGTGCGTGCCTCGAACCCGAACCACTCGCGAGCGCGCGTGACGTCGAGGAAGCGTTTGGGCTGTCCGTCGGGACGAGAGCTGTCCCAGACCGTCGTGCCCTCAAAGCCGACCAACCGCTCGATCGTCTCGGCGAGGTGGTCGATGCGTGTCTCCAGGCCCACCCCCACGTTGACCGGGTCGGAGCGGTCCAGTCGCTCGCCGGCGAGCAGGAGCGCGCGCGCGGCGTCGTCGACGTAGAGAAACTCCCGGGACGGCCTGCCGGTTCCCCACAGCGTGACCGTGTCGTCGCCCGCCTCATTGGCGTCGACGTATTTGCGAATCATCGCCGGAATAACGTGCGAGTCCTCAAGGTCGAAGTTGTCCCCGGGGCCATAGAGATTGGCCACGATCGGCGCGCACGAGTCGAACCCGTACTGGCGCCGGTAGGCATCGGAGAGCACCAGCATCATCTTCTTCGCCAGGCCATACGGCGCGTTCGACTCCTCAGGGTACCCATCCCAGAGATCGTCCTCCCGAAACGGCGCCTCGACGTGTTTGGGATAGGCGCACACCGTGCAGGCCGACACCAGCTTGGCGACCCCGGCTTGGCGCGACTGCTCGAAGATGTTGGTGGTCATCGCCATGTTGTCGTGCACCAGTGGCCCGGGGTTACGGCGATTGAAGCCGATCCCGCCAACGTTGGCCGCCAGGTGCACCACGACCTCCGCGCCATTGACCGCCGCCCGGGTCTGCTCCGCCAGGCGCAGGTCGTGCTCGGCCGAGCGCACCACGCGCACCTCGGCGCCGAGGGATTTGAGGTCGCGCACCACCGCCCGCCCGAGAAAGCCCGCACCGCCGGTCACGACGACCGGCATACCTCGCCAGAACGCCGGGTCGGGGTCAGCCACGGTCACCTGCGCGAACCCCACGCCCGGCGAGTTGGTCCTGCAGCTTCGTGAGGTCCGATTCGCACATGATCTGGACCAGCTCGGCGAACTTGACCTTGGGCTCCCAGCCGAGCACGCGCTTGGCCTTGGAGGCGTCGCCTTCGAGGGCGTCGACCTCGGCCGGGCGGTAGTACTTGGGGTCGATCTCGACCACCGCCTCCCAGTCGAGATCGAGCAGCCGTCCGGCCTCGTCGAGGAACTCGCGAACGGAGTGCATCTCCCCGGTGGCGATCACGTAGTCGTCGGGCTGGTCCTGCTGCACCATCAGCCACATCGCCTCGGTGAAGTCCGGGGCATAGCCCCAGTCGCGCTTGGCATCGAGGTTGCCCAGGTAGAGCTTGTCCTGCAAGCCCAGCTTGATCGCCGCGAGGCCCCGGGTGATCTTGCGCGTCACGAACGTCTCGCCACGGCGTTCGGACTCGTGGTTGAAGAGGATCCCGTTGGAGGCGTGCATGCCATAGGACTCGCGGTAGTTGACGGTGATCCAGTAGGCAGCCACCTTGGCCACCGCGTACGGGCTGCGCGGATGAAACGGCGTGTCCTCTCCCTGGGGCGGCGGCGAGGCCCCGAACATCTCGCTGGAGGATGCCTGGTAGAAGCGCGCCGGCACTTGGGCGTCCCGGATCGACTCCAGCAGCCGAACCGTGCCCATTCCCGTGATGTCGGACGTGTATTCCGGCACGTCGAAGGACACCCGCACATGCGACTGCGCGCCCAGGTGGTAGATCTCGTCGGGCTGGGTCTCATAGACCAGCCGCACCAGCCGCGACGACTCGCTCAGATCGGCGTGGTGGAGGAACAGCCGGACCTCTTCCTCGTGCACATCGCGGTACAGGTGATCGATCCGCTCGGTATTGAATGACGACGAACGCCGGACCAGCCCGTGTACCTCATAACCCTTCGCAAGCAGCTGCTCCGCCAGAAACGAGCCGTCCTGGCCGGTGATGCCGGTTATCAATGCCTTGGGCATCGCAGGATTGTAACTACGCACCAGGCATCGAATACGGTCGCGCAGTGTCCCTAAGTCCGACCGAGGACCGGCCTGAAGTCGACGTCGCGGTCGTCAGCGGCGGCATCGTCGGCCTGGCCGTTGCGCGCTCGCTCGCCTCGGGCGACGACCCCCTTAGCGTCCGAGTGCTCGAGCGCGACGCCGTAGTCGGTGGACACCAGACGGGGCACAACAGCGGCGTAGTTCATGCGGGCGTGTACTACTTGCCCGGCTCGCTCAAGGCCCAGCTCTGCGTGGAGGGAGCTCGCCTGCTCTACGCCTACTGCGAGCAACACGGTGTCCCGATAGACCGGCGCGGGAAGCTCATCGTCGCTCGGGACGCCTCGGAGATTCCTGCCCTCGACGAGCTCACGCGACGCGCGACCGCCAACGGCGCGCCCGGGCTTAGGCGGCTGGCGGCGGAGGAGATCGAGGAGGTGGAGCCCCACTGCCGGGGCGTGGCGGCGATTCATTCCCCTGCTACAGGCATCGTCGACTACTCGGCGGTGGCGCGGGCGCTGGCGCTCGAGGGCCTTGGCGCGACGGTCGCGACCGGCGCGGAGGTCGCCGGAATCGAGCGGAAGCGCGGCGCCCTCACGCTCCGCCACGCCAAGGGCGAGACCCGCGCGCGCTTCGCGGTCTTCTGCGCCGGAGCGTGGTCGGATCGGCTTGCGGTGATGGCCGGGGCCCCGGCCGATCCCCGCATCGTGCCGTTCAGAGGTGCCTACCTGCGCCTGCGGCCCGAGAAGCGCGACCTGGTCAGGGGTCTGATCTATCCGGTGCCGGATCCGGCGCTGCCGTTTCTGGGGGTCCACCTCACTCGCCACATCGACGGCGAGGTGTCGCTGGGCCCGACGGCCCTGCTTGCACCCGGCAGGGAGGCCTACCGGCTGCGTGACTTCGACGTCGCCGACGTCGCCGCCACGGCTTCTTGGCCGGGAAGCTGGCGGATGGCGCGACGGTGGTGGCGCACGGGCGCAACCGAGGTCCGTTGGGCGGCCAGCCGGCGCGCGTTCGCCCGTGCCGCAGCCGTTTACGTGCCTGAGCTCGACCCGGGCGACTTCAGTCCCTACTTCACGGGCATCCGAGCACAGGCCGTGGCGCGGGACGGTGCGCTCGTGGACGACTTCGTGATCCACGAGACTCCCGGTGCGCTGCACGTACGCAACGCGCCGTCACCGGCGGCAACCTCCGCGCTGGCGATCGCCGAGCTGCTCGGCGATCGGGCACGAGCTAGCCTGGCCGCTGCATGAAGCTCGTCGAGACACGCCTCCAGGGACCCCTGCTGATCCAGCCGGCCGTCCACGGGGACGCGCGTGGCTTCTTCGTCGAGAGCTACAAATCCGATGCGCTGGCCGAGCTGGGCGTGACCGACGACTTCGTCCAGGACAACCACTCGCGTTCGAGCAAGGGTGTCGTGCGCGGCATGCATTTCGCCATCGGCGACGGGCAGGCCAAGCTCGTGCGCTGCGCGCGCGGGACGATAGTCGACGTGCTCGTCGACATCCGCGCCGGGTCGCCGACCTTCGGGGAGTGGGAGGCCTTCGAGCTGAACGACCACTCGCTGCGCCTGCTGTACGCGCCGATCGGCTTCGCCCACGGCTTCTGTGTGACCAGTGACGTCGCAGACGTGGCCTACAAGCTCTCGAGCTACTACTCGCCCGATGTCGAGCGGGGCTTTGCCTTCAACGACCCCGAGGTCGCGATCGAGTGGCCCGATGTCGAGCTGGTCTATTCCGAGCGCGACGCCGGCGCACAACGGTTGTCGGAGATCGCAGCCGACCTGCCGTTCACCTACGCCGCGGGACCAGCGACCTGAGAAGCGCCCGCTCGTCGCCGTTCAGCACGAACGCCGCGTAGGCGAGCCAGTAGAGCACCGGGCCCGCCACGAGCATCGACCCCACGGTGAGAAGCGAGTCGGGCTCGACCATCAACCTTGCGCCCACCAGAAGCGCGCCGAGCACCGCACCGAGTGCGTAGGCGGGCAGCCACGCCCCGCGCGCCAGCTCGCCCAGCGAGACACCCGAGGCGTCCAGCCCGATCCGCAACATCAGAGGCAGGCCGAGCAGGTAGGCCACCGCGGTGCCCAGTGCCGGGCCCTCCACCCCCAGCGACGGTGTGAACGCCAGTGAGAGCACCAGGTTCAGCGCCGCGATTCCCGCCACCGTGAGGCCGACCTGCCGCGCCCGCCCCGCCCCTACGAGAAAGTTTGGGATCAACGCGAGGCTGCCATAGACCAGCCAGTAGGAGACGAGGATCGTAAGCGCCGGCGCGGCCTCGCGGAACTTCGGCCCGAGCCATACGTCGAGCGCCGGCGCCGCCATCGCCATGGCCGTCACGACCAGCGGCACGAGCAAGGCGCTCGAGAAGCGCGATCCCTGGAGGAAGAGGCGCCGCATGCGGTCGCGGTCACCGGCTGCGAGGGTGCTTGCAGCCACCGGCAGCGCGGTGACTCCCAGCGCCTGCGCCAGCGCATAGATCACGTTGTGGGCGCGCACCGGCCCCTCGTACAAGCCGATCTGCGACGGCGAGCCGAACAGACCAAGGACCACGCGGTCGAGCCCATAGATCACCAGCGTGGACAGCTCGATCACCAGCAGCCAGCCGGCCGTGGGCGCGAGCAGCGCGGCGCGGGACCGCGTGAAGCCACCCCGCCTGAGCCGGAACGCGACGCCCGACCGCCTGCGCGACACCATGTTGATGGTGCCGCTGAACAGCGGGATCGTCCCGCTGGCCGCGATCAGGCTCGACAGCGGCGCATCGGAGAGCGCGAGCATGAGCATCACCGCGGCGAACAGCAGCAGGCCCGCGATCTCGTTGGCGGCCGAGCGGGTGAGCAGCAGCGCGGCGCGGAGCGCGTCGAGGTTCACCGTGGTGGCCAGGCCCGCGGCGGTCACGAGCCCGAGGCCCACCACCCCCAGCTGCGCCTGATGACGCAGATCTCCGTCGAGCACCACCGCCGCGATCCCCGATCCGACCCCGGCGATCAACACGCCGGTGACGGCGCCCGTGATCGCGTATAGCCCGGCGGCCGTGGTGAACGCCTCCGCGCGGTCGTCATCGCCCCGCGCCGCCACCATCGCTCGCTGTGCGGCGCCGCCGATGCTGTTCTTGACGATCAGGAGGTAGACGGCCAGAGTGGCGGTCAACCCATAGGTACCGAGCTCGGCCAGCGTGAGCCGGTGCGCCAGCACGGTGACCACAGCCAGGAGAACGACCAGACCGCTGACCTGCGCGGCCTGCTGGGTCAGCGCGCCCGCAGCTACGCGCCGGGCCTGACCGCCGTCGCGTTCATCGGCTTCGGTCCCAGGGAGTTCGGCCACGGAGCGCTCCGAGTCTGGCATGCGCAGCGGAGCCGTTCGCTCCCGCAGCCGAGATCTCTACCTGCAAGCGGGGTTTCATCGGGCACGGCCGCTCGCCGCCGTCCGGGTAGGACGGCTATGCTGGCATCTCGGGGGTAGGGCTCGGAGAGGGACCGGTCACGCAATGTTGCCGTCCCGTTTTCTCGCCATGGATCCCGCGCTTTCGCACACACCTCACACCGGCCCGGAGCCGACGCCCAAGGCGGGCTCCGATGTACCGACCCGCGAGATCCTCGGCATCCCGATGGCGATGACCGACTACGCCGGGGCCATCGAGGTGATGGACACGATGGTCGATCGCCGCGAGCCGGGCTGGATCTGCGCCGCCGCCGTGCATTCGGTGATGGTGGCCCAGGACGACCCGGACATGCGCGATGCACTCACCCGGGCGACGCTGACGGTTCCCGACGGCATGCCTGTCGTGTGGGCGGCCAACCTGCTCGGCGAAGACCTGCCCAACAGGGTCTACGGACCCGAGCTGATGCAGCGTTACTGCGTGCACAGCGCCCAGCGCGAGCATCGGATATGGCTCTACGGCGGACGCGACCAGGGGGCGCTCGTTCAACTGGCGCTCACCCTCCGGCGCGAGCACCCCGGCATCAAGATCGTGGGCGGCTACTCGCCGCCCTTCCGCGCTCTCTCGGCGGCCGAGGACGACGAGATCGCCGAGCAGATCAACCGCGACCGGCCCGACGTGGTCTGGGTCGGCATCGGCGTGCCCAAGCAGGAGAAGTGGATGGTGCGGATGCGCGACCGGATCGAGGCGCCCGTGATGTGCGCGGTCGGCGCCGCGTTCGACTTTCACGCCGGCAGGGTTTCCCAGGCTCCGCGCTGGATGCAGGAGCGGGGCCTGGAGTGGACCTACCGGATCGCCCAGGAGCCTCGCCGCCTGTTGCCGCGCTACCTCTACACCAACCCGCGCTTCCTCTACGGCGTGGGGCGCCAGTACCTCAGGGAACTGCCCCGCCGGGCATAGCCGGGGGCGCTGCGCTCACGTGGCATCCGCCTGTCCCGCCTGCGGCGGCCCGCTGGAGGACTGGGTGCGGGTGCCCGCGGGCGAGCCCACCGATACGCGCACCTTTCCCTTGTCGCGGTGCGCGCACTGCGGAACAGCCGTGACCGGTGGCGACCCACCCGGGCCCGAGGCCTACGAACAGGGCGTGTATGGCCCCGATGCTCCCCGGGCAGCCGGGCTGGTGCGACTGGCCCAGCGCGCCGTGGTGGGCCAGCCCGCCAGGATCCTCAGGCGCGCCGGCGTCGGCCCGGGAGCGCGGGTGCTCGACGCCGGCGCCGGCCGCGGCCGGCTCGTGGCCGAGCTGCGCCGGCGCGGGTTCGACGCCGAGGGGATCGAGCCCTCGGGCCGCAGCGCGCACTCGGCCGTGGCGGCGGGACTGCCCGTGGCGCGCCGGTCGATCGCCGAGCATGACGCCGCTGGGCTCGACGCCGTGGTGCTCTGGCACGTGCTCGAGCATCTCGACGACCCCGTGGCCGCGCTGACGCGCGCGGGCTCCTGGCTACGCCCGGGCGGAGTGCTGCTCGTCGCGGTGCCCAACCGCGCCTCGCTGCAGGCGGCCATCGCCGGGCCCGCATGGCTGCACTACGACGCTCCCCGCCACCGCCTGCACCTGACGCCCGCTGGGCTCGGTGCCCTCTTCGCCCGTGCCTCGGTCACCCACGCCGACACCTTGCACATGGTGTGGGAGCACAACCCCGCAGCGATGTGGATGGCGCTGCTCTCGCGAGCTGGGGTGAGCCCGGGTTATGCGTTCCACGCGCTCAAGCGAACCGCACGGCCGAGCATCCGCGATACGACGCTCACGCTGGCGGGGCTACCGCTGGTGCCGCTGGCGGTGGCGATCGAGGCGGCCGCCGCGGGAGCACGGCGGGGCGGAACGGTGGTGGGCGTCGCGCGGCGCTAGGCGGTGCGCCGGCGTGCGGGAAGCGCCGCATACACCTCCAGCAGCTCTCGCACGAAACGATCCTCCCCGTGCCGCTCGCGCACCCTCGCCAGCAGCTCCGTGCCCTCGACCAGCCGCGAGCCGGGGTCAGACCACAGCGCCGCCAGACGCGCGCAGAGCGCCGTGATGTCGCCCGCCGGCACGCAGCGACCCCGGCCCAGCAGGTCAGGCAGGCCCCCCATCGCCGTCGCCACCACGGGCACTCCCTGTGCCATCGCCTCAAGCGCCGAGTAGGGCGAGAACTCGTGGTAGCGCGAGGGCATGATCACCGCGGCCGCCCCAGCGAGCAGCTCCCGCACGCGGGCCGGCTTGACCCGGCCGAGAAACTCGACGTCGGCGCCCGAGTCGACCGCAAGCTCACGCAGGCGCGCGGAGTCGGGGCCGTCACCGGCCACCCGCAGGGGTGCACCGACCGCGGCCGCTGCTGCGATGGCGTCATCGATCCCCTTCTCCCGGGACAGCCGCGATGCCACGAGCACGTAGGTGCCCTCCGCCGCGCGCGACGCCTCCGCTCGGGCCGCTGCCGGCAGGTAGTGCGCGAGCGTCTGCACCTTTTCGGCCGGAAGTCCTCGCCGCACCACCTCGGAGGTGGCAAAGGAGCTGGGCGTGAGAAACCGGTCGACGACTTCGATCACCGCGGGCTGGTGCAGCGCCAGCGCCGCGGCGTAGGCCGCCGCCTCGGGCACCGACCCGCGGCAGTTCAGGCGCAGGCCCGGCAGGGTGTTGCGGCCCTCGCAGCGCGAGCACGGTCCTCCGTCCCGCTCGCCGAATCCGGTGGCGCAGAACAGGCGCACGTTGTGCAGGTGCAGCACCACGTTGGCACCGGCGTCGCGCGCGGCCTGCAGCCCACGTGGCCCTATGAGCGGCAGCATGTTGTGGGCGTGCACCACGCTGGCATTCAGCTCGCGGACCGCGTCGGCCACCGCCCCCGGACCCGACCCGCCGGCCACCAACGCCGCCGCGGCGCGCGCCCGATCCGTGCCGGCGGAGCGCCGCTGCAGCAGCGCGTGCTCGATGCCGGCGTGCTCGAAGGCCTCTGCCTGCAGCTCCAGCGAGCGCTCTTCTCCGCCCGCGATCCGGTAGCGGTTGTGCAGCAGCAGGACGCGGGGGTGCAGGGCTTCTGTCACGAGGTTGCGGGCTAACCTAGCGCCGTGTCCGAGGCCCCAGCCGTGTCCGTCGTAGTGCCCACCCGCAACCGAGCGGACTACCTGGCCGTGGCGCTCTCCTCCGTGCTCGCGCAGGAGACCGATGATCGGTTCGAGGTGGTGGTGGTCGACGACGGCTCCACCGACTTCACAGCACGCGTTGCGGAGAGGGCAGGGGTGCGCCGCATCCACCACTCCAGTTCGCGTGGGTTGAATGCTGCCCGCAACAGCGGCATCGCCGCAACCACCGGGCCGCTGATCGCGTTCGTGGACGACGACGTGCGGACGCCACCCGGATGGCTGGCCGCCCTGCTCGCAGGTACGCGCGAGATGGAGTGGGCCGAGGCTTTCGGCGGCCCGATCCGCGCCAGCCTGGAGGGTCCGGCGCCGCGCTCGTGTGGCCGTGAATCGGCTCCTGTGACAACCCTGGACCTGGGCCCCGACGACCGGGAGACCGACCTCGTATGGGGGGCCAATCTCTCCGTGCGCCGCTCGGCGATAGAACGCGTGGGCGGCTTTGACGAATCGCTGTCGGGCAACGGGGACGAAGAGGAGTGGCTGATGCGTCTGCGCGAGCACGAAGGGCGAATTGCCTATGTGGCCGACGCGTGGCTGGACCACCGGCGGGCCGGGAACGACGCGCGGCTTCGCGCCTTGGCCCGCGCGGAGTACCGCCGCGGCCGGGCCGCGCGAGTCAGCAATCGCCGCAGGCAGATCGAACCGTCGCTCCCGCACGAGCTGCGCGACCTGGCCGGGGCCGGCTGGCACCTGGCCCGGCGACGCTGCCCGCAGGGCGCGATCATGATGGCCCACTCCGCCGGGCGGCTGGTCGAGGCCCTCGGCGCTCGCCGGTGAACGCTGCCGGGCCGGACCCACGGTCCTTTCTGTCCGGGGAGAACGGCGTGGTCACGGGACCGCGGCTCACCGTCACCCGGACGCTGGCTGACGTCGGCACCGCGGCATCGCGCGCGCTGACCCTTGTCGGCCCGCGACTGGACCGGCTTGCGGCCGCGCAGTCGCCGCTCCGGGTGCTGGTGGTGTCCGTCTACCGGCCGGGCTCGCGCCTTCCCGCCGCCCTGCCTCACCTGCGCTCGAGCCGTCACGCCGTGCATCTGACCCTTGGCTCCACCGGCGCCGCCGACCCGCTCCTGGCCGACCTGACGGTGCAGACGGGAATGTCCGGCGGCAAGTTCGAGAACCTGAACCGGCTGCTCGATCACGCCCCACCGGTCGAGCAATTTGACTGGCTGATCGTGACCGACGACGACATCGGGGTACCCCCCGCGTTCCTGGACCGCTTCGTGGCGGTCTGCGAGCGCCTTGGGCTCGACCTGGCCCAGCCCGCCCAGTCGATGCGCAGCCACGCGGCCTGGCACGTGACCCGTACGCGGCCGTTCACGATCGCCCGCCGCACCAACTTCGTGGAGATCGGGCCGCTCACCGCATTCTCCGCCCGAGCCGCCAAGGTGCTGACGCCGTTCCCCGAGCTGCGCTTCGGGTGGGGGCTCGACAACCACTGGGCAGCGCTGGCCCTGGAGCGCGGCTGGCAACTCGGCGTGGTCGACGCGCTGCCGATACGCCACGAGTGGCAGCGGATCGCCACCACCTACACCCACGCCGAGGCCAAGGCGGAAGCGAGCGAGTTCCTGGCCGGCCGGGCGTTCGTGGGCACCGAGGATGCGCAGCGCACCGTGGCCACCGTGCGCCGGCTGCGGAGCTGACGTGCGCGTCCTCGTCGTGCCCAAGTGGTACCCGTGGCCCGAGCAGCCCGCCTTTGGCATCTTCTGCCGCGAGCACGCCGCAGCGCTGGCCACCCGCCACGACGTGGTGGTGCTGGCCTCGCTGTTCACGCCCGACGCGGACTTTCCGATCTATCGACTGACAGACGAGGTCGAGGACGGCATTCGCACACTGCGCGTTCGCTACCGCCGCCCCCGGCTGCGGCCGCTGTCGCTCGTCTGCCAGCTGATCGGGATGCTGGCCGCCATCCGGGTGTTGCGACGGGAGGGCTGGAAGCCCGACATCGTGCACGCCCACGTGTACACGGCGGCGCTGCCCGCCCTGGCCATCGGGCGGCTGGTGAAGGCGCCGGTGGTGGTCACCGAGCACTACACCGGCTTTGGCCGCGGGCTGATCACCGGCTATGAGCGGCTGCTCGCGCGGATCGCCTTCGAGCAGGCCGACCTCGTGGCGCCCGTGAGCGACGAGCTGGCAGGGAGTCTCCGCAAGCTGGCGCCGCGGGCACGGTTGGTCACCGTGCCCAACGTCGTGGACACCGAAGCGTTCGCCCCAGGGCCTTCGCGCGCCGCCCATACGCCTGCGCGCCTGCTGAACGTGGCTGCCCTGGCCGAGAAGAAGGGCCACACATATCTCCTTGCCGCGATCGCCCGGCTGCCGGAGGTGGCACTCGACGTCGTCGGCGACGGCGAATTGCGCGAACGGCTCGAGCGTCGCGTCGCGGAGCTCGGCCTGTCCGACCGCGTCTCCTTCCTGGGCGAGCGAACCAAGGCGGAGGTCGCCGACCTGATGCGAGATGCCGACCTGTTCGTGCTTCCGAGCCTCGCGGAGAACCTGCCGGTGGTGCTGATCGAGGCGATGGCAAGCGGGCTGCCCGCCGTGGCGACCGCGGTGGGTGGGGTGCCCGAGATGCTCGATCGCGAGAGCGGCGCCCTGGTGCCCCCCGCCGACGACACGGCGTTGGCAGCGGCGATCCACGAGACGCTGGCCCGCGAATTCGATCCAGCCGCCATGGCCGCCACCGCGCGCCAGCGCTACGGCTACGCGACGATCAGCGCCCGCTGGACCGAGCTCTACTCGGAGCTGCGCAACAGCCGCGGCAGGACCAGCTCAGCCACCCGCCGGCGGATCTCGGGCTCCGAGTAGGGCGCGAGCAGCTCCCGGGCAGACACCGCGTAGGCGGCGCGGGCGGGCCCATCCAGGCGCAGCGCCGTCTCCAGCACCGACGCCAGCGCGGACACGGTGCGACGCGACGCCACCAGGTCCGGCCACAGCTGCCGCGCGAGCGGGAGGGCGGCATTGGCCCCCGGCGCCGCGACCATCACCAGCGGCGTGCCGATGGCCAGCGCCTCCATCTGGGCCAACCCCCAATCCTCGATCTGCGCCGCGCTGAGAAACGCCCGGGCGCCTGCCACCAGCGACAGCCACCGCTCCCGCTCGACAGTGCCCAGCCACTCCACCCCCGCGGGCTCGGGCACACCCGACCGCCGCAGCCAGCGCAGTCCCTCGTCACGGTCGAGACCGCCGAGGGCCAGCCGGCCGTCCTCCGGGCGCACCTCCGACCACACCCGGCAGAGCAGCTCGAGCCCCCGCTTGTCGGGATTGGCCGCGTAGGCCAGCACGTCGGGAGCGTCGGGAGCGGGACTTGCCGTCTCGACAGGCGGCGAGAGCACGATCGTCTCCGTGGCCCGCTCGCCGAAGGCAGCCAACACCTCCCGCGCCTGCTCGGCTCCACCCTGGCCCCAGGGCAGCAGCAGGTCGGCGCGGGCCAGCACGGCGGGCTCGCGCCGGCGCTGCCAGACGCCGCCGAGCCCGGGGCGGTTGACAGCGGCGATGCCGTCGAAGCGAATCGCGCTGGGCTGCCGCGTCGGCTGCAGGAGGGCTGCGGTGATGCTCGAGTAGATGGTTGCCCCTGCGGTGATGCCGTGGGCAGCCCGTCGCGCCGCGAGGGCCTCGACAACGTCCGTGAGGGCCATCGTGCGCCTCATCGCCGCCGCCCGACCCAGTGCGACCGGCACCACTTCGCACGTGGCCCCGGCGGCGCGGATGTGGCGGGCCAGCCACTCGTCGCCGCGGCGCCAGCCGAAGGTCGTGCCCGGCGAGACCAATGCGATGTCGGGCGATCCGGCCACGGCGAGAGCGTAGATTGCGCGGGTGCCCAGCGATCCACGACCCGCGTGCCTGATCACGGGATCCATCTCGGCGTACCGGCGCGAGCCGTTCCGGCTGCTGTGCGAGTCCGAGCACGTCGAAGTGCTCGCTTTTCTGGACACCGGGCCACCGCTCGAAGGCCTCAACACGCGTCGGGTCACCCAGCTGGAGGCCATCCGCCTGGTGGCTTCAGGCCGGTATCGAGCGGTCATCTGCGGGCTCGGCGGACGCTTGGTGCTGCCGGGCGTCTACGTGGCGGCCCGCCTACGCGGTATCCCCTTCGTGTTGTGGGCCACGATCTGGGAGCACCCGCGCACGCTGGCACACCGACTCTCCTGGCGCCCCACCAAATACCTCTATCGCCATGCCGATGCGGTGGCCACCTACGGCGTCCACGTGAGCGCCTACGTCGAGCGCTACCGGCCCGGGCCACGCACCGTGTTCGTAGCCCCGCAGGCAGTCGACGTCGACCATTTCGCGGCGCCTCAGTCCCGCGCGGCCGTCGAACGCGCACGCGCACGTGCCGGTGCGGGCGAGGGGGATTCCCTGTTCCTGTTCGTCGGGCGGCTCGAATCCGAGAAGGGCGTCGAGAACCTCCTCGCGGCATGGAAAGCGGCCGACCTTGGGCCCGGCGCCCGGCTCGCATTCGCCGGCACCGGTCCCTTGGAGCACGAGATCGCGCAGCAGGAGGGTGTCCGGGTACTGGGATACGTTCACCGCTCTGAGCTACCGGCCCTCTACGCTGCAGCCGACGTGCTTGTGCTGCCGTCGATTCGTACCGCAACTTTCCGGGAGCCCTGGGGCTTGGTTGTGAACGAGGCCATGCTTCAGCGAACCCCCCTCATAGCCAGCGATGCCGTCGGAGCAGCGGCCGGCGGCCTGGTGGCCGACGGCCGCACCGGGCTCGTGTTTCCCGAGCGCGACGAGCGAGCGCTCGCGCACCACCTGCGCACGCTCGCCACCGACGCGTCGCTGCGGCATGGCTTGGGGGAAGCCGCACGGGAAAGAGCGGCGGCGCTCGATCCGGCCGCGTGGGCGGACGGCATGCGTGCGGCGTTGGCCAGCGTCGCGGTGGCGCGACCATGAAGTTGCTAACGTGCTGCATCGCAGTTGGGGGCATCGACCTGTGCAGCAGCAGTTCCGCGCAGGCTCAATTCGTCGAAACGAAGGACTGCCTCAAATGACCAAGCGCATGAGAAATCTCATTGCGCCAGCCCTGATCGTGTTGACGGTGTTGGCGTTTCCCCTGGCGGCTCAGGCCAGTCCAGGTGCAGTCGTGCGCGATTGCGCCAAGGACGGCTCCGTGGACGGCAAATACTCCAACGCGGATCTGAAGGCGGCCCTGAACACGATTCCTGCTGACCTCGACGAGTACAGCGACTGCCGCGCGGTGATCTCGAGCGCGATCGGTTCCAAGGGCGGAAAGTCGATCACCACCGGGGGTGACAGCAGCGGATCGGGTGTCGGCGGACTACCGTCTCCCGACACCAACAACGACGGCGCGGTCTCGCCGCAGGAGCGCAAGGCGGCCAACGTCATCAAGCTGGCGCTCAAGCGGGACAACAAACGCAAGAAGGCCGAGGCACTCCTTGGCAAGCAGAAGCTGGACCCCACCCGAGCGGGAGCCATCGCCGCGAGTGAGACCAACAACGGCCTCCCCCTCCCGGTGATCCTTGCCATCGTGGCGCTCGCCCTTCTGGCAGCAGCTGCCGGACTGCTCCTCGTGAGTCGACGCCGGCCCGGATTCGCACAAACATTGCGCCGTGTCCCGGTTCCGGGCCGCTTCCGCCGCTAGCGTCGCGCTTGCGGTTGCCCTCGGGGCGGTCGCGTTTGGCGCCGGAGGTGGTACACAGACCGGTCGTGTAGCGCCCGTCGAAGTACTCGTGATCGTCGTGGCCGGGGCGGTCCTAGCGGCCCTCGCGCTGTTCTATGACCCCGAGCGCCCGCTGTACGGGGGTGCTGCCCTGGGTCTGCTCGCCTTGCTGACCGTGTACACCGGGCTCTCCATGAGCTGGTCGGTGGCTCCCGACCTCTCCCTCCAGGAGCTGGGCCAGACCTTCACCTATCTCGCCGTCTTCGCCGTGGCGCTCGCAGGCGCACGACAATTCCGTCGCGGGGCCAAGCCGCTGTTCACCGCCATCTTGCTGGCGGGGCTCGCGATCTGCCTCTGGGCGCTAGCCACCCGCGTGTTTCCCGGCGCGATCGGCGAGCAGGTGCTCGGCGCCCGGCTCGCGGCGCCGTTCGACTACTGGAACGCGCTCGGCGGCATGGCCGCGCTCACCGTTCCCGCCACCCTGTGGCTCGGCTCCCGCCGGGAGGGCTCCTACGTTTCCGCGGCGCTGGCGTATCCGGCGTTGGGCACGCTGCTGCTCACCGTGCTGCTCACCCAATCACGCGGCGCCCTGGCCGCCGCGGTCGGCGTGATACTCGTGTGGCTCGCGTGTGTGCCGCTGCGTCTGCGCACGGTCTCGGTCGTCGGCGTCGCCACGCTCGCTGTTGTCCCCATCGCCGCCTGGGCGCTGTCGAAGGACGCCTTCACCGCCGCCCTGCAGCCGCTGTCGGTCCGCCAGGACGTAGCCGGTCACTTCGGCCTGATGCTCGTGGCCACACTGCTCGTGCTCACGGTGGCCGGCGGCGTGGCCGTCCGGATACGAGGCCGGACGACCCTGTCCATACCGATGCGGCGCAAGGCCGGCATCGTCGTCGCCGGCCTGCTCGCGCTGCTTGCACTCTCGGGGCTCGCCGTATTCGCCGGAAGCGGCGGCGGCATCGATGGCCGGATCGAGCAACTGACCGCCGCCAAGTCCACGGCCGCCGGAAGCGGCGCAGGCCGTCTCGGCACGGTGTCATCCTCGCGGGGCGAATATTGGCGCCAGGCCTTCCACGTCTTCGAAGACAGGCCCGTGCTCGGAAGCGGCGCCGATGGGTTCACGCTCGCCCGGTTGCAATACCGAACCGATCCCCGGGCGGCCAGCCACGCACACGGCTTCATCCCTCAGACGATGGCCGACCTCGGGCTGCTCGGGACACTGGTGGTCCTGGCGCTGCTGGTGGCGTGGGCTGTGGCCGCTCTGCGCGCCGTCGGGCTCAGACGCCGGGGGGCGCCCCGGGCCCCATGGACGCAGGAGCAGATCGTGCTGACGGGGCTCGGTCTGTGCGTCGTGGCCTACGGCCTTCAATCGACCATCGACTGGACGTGGTTCATCCCCGGGCCGACCGTCGCCGCGCTTGCGGCGGCCGGCTTCCTGGCCGGGCGCGGGCCGTTCACGGCCCGCGACGAGGCCGCCGTCGCCGTGGCGCGCCCGATCCGCGATCCGCTCCGGGTCATCGCCGCGGCGGCCATCGCCATCACGTCGCTCCTCAGCGCCTGGGCGGTCTGGCAGCCCGAGCGCAGCGCCAACGCCGTCGGGCAGGCGATCACCCTGTCCGATGGCGGTCGGGACGACGCGGCCATCAGGCAGGCGGACCGTGCTCGTGCGATCGACCGGTACTCGGCCGAGCCGCTGTACGCCAAGGCCACCGCACTCACCGGCGCCAACCGTCCCATCGCCGCCTACAACGTGCTCGTACAGGCGATCGTCGAGCATCCCCGTGATCCCGAAACCTGGCTACGACTATCGCAGTTCGAGCTGAATGAGCTCGACCTGCCCACCCGCGCCCTGGCGTCCGCCGACGCGGCCTTCGCCATCGACCCGAAATCCACACGCGTGGCAATCCTCGCCACCGCCGCGCGCGCGGCGATCGGCGCGTCGGGACCGCCGGCTCCGGCTTCTAAGCCGGCGTCGCCCTAGACCGCCGCGCGCGTGTCGCCGTCGGATCGGCCGCGCGCTCCAGCTCTCCCAGGCGCTCCATGGGCAACGGCCCGTGGGTGCCGATGATGTCGGACACGTCGAGCAGGAGTTGCTCGTACGCGGTGGCCACGGCGTCCCACGAGTACAGCTCGGCGCGCCGGCGAGCGCGATCGCGGTAGCCGTCGACGGTCTCAGGCTGATCGAGCAGGTGTTCCAGCTGGCGGGTGAGGTCCGGCACCCCCTCCGCGCCGGAGAAGTAGACACCGGCATCGCCGACCGTCTCGGCGTTGGGCGGATAGTCGTTGACCAGCACGCAGTTGCCAGCCACCAACGACTCCAGAATCACCGGATGGGTCCCCCCGACCTCGGTCGGGGCGCAGAAGAGGTAGGCGTTGCGCTGGAGCTCCCAATAGCCCGCGCCGAACACGTAACCGGGGAACACCACGCGCGGGTCCGCCGCGCGCCGCACGCGCCTGATGTAGTCAGACGCGTACGGTGCCCCGCCGACCACCACGAGCTTCATCCCGCGCGTGCGCTCGGTGGAGATCTGAGACCACGCCTCCACCAGCAGGTGCGGGTTGTTCTCCGGCTCCAACCGGCCGACGAACAGCACGTAGCGGCGGGGCTCCAGACCGAGTCGCGCAAGCACGTCGCTGGGCTCTGGCTCGGGAAGCTCGGCGCCGTAGGGCACCACGCCGATGTCGCGCCCGTACCGGCGCCGGTAGATCGCCGCTACGGCGTGGGAGTCGGTGATCGCGCGCGTGGCCAGCCGCGGTGACAACCGCTCGGCCGCACGCAGGTAGTACTTGGCGACGCGGTTCCACTTGCGCCGGTCGGAGTCCAGGCCGTCGACGTTGATTACTGTCGGGATGCCGGCCCCGCGGGTGACGAGGCACAGAGGGCTGTTGCCCGCGATGAAGAACAGGGCGACGTCGGGCTTGACGCGGCTCGCCGCGTGGACGCTCGAGAGGAGCGTGTGCACGAACGTGTCGAGGTACTTGTTGCGCACGGTCGGCAGGTGCACGAGCTCGGCGCCGTTCCACTCCCTTATGCCCGGATCGACCACGTGGGGGCGGCAGTAGACGGTGACGCGATGGCCGCCCTCGGTGAACCGCTTGGCGATCTGCTCCACAGCGGTCTCGAAGCCGCTGTAGGAGGCCGGGATGCCGCGGGTGCCGAGGATGGCGATGTTCATGGCGAGGGTGGGGCGCTCGCCAGCGTATACGCGCGCTCGTGCGCCCGCGCCGAGTCGACCCAACTGAAGTCCGCCGCCCGGGCCAGGCCGCGTCGAGACAGCTCGGCGCGCAGGTCGGCGTCGGACGCCACGCGCTCGATCGCCTCCGACAGCTCGGAGGGCTCGACCAACAGTGCGGCGTCGCCACACAGCTCGCGTGTACCGGTGCCCGCGAGCGCCACGACGGGCACACCGAGCGCCATCGCCTCGAGGAGCGTCAGCCCGAAGCCCTCGTGCAGCGACGGGTGCACGAGGGCGCGGGCACCCCGGAGCAGCTCGAGCAACGCGGCCGGCTCGGGGCGGTCGAGCCCGGAGACCCCCGGTGCGCCCGCCGCGTACGCCGCGGCGCCCGCCAGCACCAGTGGCGCCGGCGCCCCGTCCCCCTCGGAGGCGCGGGTGCGATAGGCCGCGTAGGCCCGAAGCAGGGCGGGCAGGTTCTTGCGGGGCTCGGTGTCGCCGACGAACACGAGCGGCCCCCCAGCCACCGGGCCGTCGCTTGAGAGCCCATCGACCTGACCGGGGCCGTGCGGCGCCACGACCACACTCCCGGGAGCGGCGCCTAGAAGCTCGACGACATCCCGCGCGGTGGCGCGCGAAACGCACACGATCGCACCACAGCGGCGCACCGCCCGCCGGTAGGAGCGCGCCGCGAGCCTGCGCCAGACCGGGTGATAGTGCTCGCCCAGGCGCAGGAACGCCACGTCGTGCACCGTGCTCACCTGAGCCACGGGAATCCGGCGGCTGTGCGTGGGCAGCGGATGGTGGACGACGTCGGCACCACAGGCCCGCGCCGCACGGGGCAGCCCGATATGCAGCCAGGCAAGGTCGAGCCCCGCGTTGACCGCGCTGCGCAGCGGGTTGCGCGCCCCGCCCGGGCGCAGCCGGCGCCGCTGCGCCACCGTCACGACCTGTACGCGTCCGCCCTGGCGCATGGCCTCGATCAGCTGTGTCAGATAGACCGCTGTGCCCGACGGGCCACGCCGCTCGTAGGAGGTGTCGATCAGTATTCGCACTAGCGCAGAGCCTCGGCCATCAGGATCCCGGCCCGGCGCCGCAGCGCCACGACGTCGAACCCCATGGCATCGAGCAGCTGGGCAAGCGAGCGCCGTGTCAAGAAGCGCAGATGGGGAGACAGCGGGTCAAAGCGCGCCTCGAACCCCTTCGCCAGCAGCGTCAGCCCCGTGCGCCTGCCGTGCGCGGGTGTGGTCAGAGCCAGCGCCCCGCCGGACACCAGCACCCGCCGGACCTCGGACAGCAGCAGCTGCACGTCGCGGACGTGCTCGATCGTCTCGGTACAGACGACAAGGTCGAACGCCGAGTCGGGCAGCGGCAGCGGGGCGTCCGGATCGAGCTCGATCGCGTGTGCGTCCGGCAGGCGCGCGGCAGCGCGGGCGAGCGCGACCTCGGATACGTCGGCCAGAGTCAGCTGCTCGGCCGCCAGCTCGACGCTGACGCGGCCGTCGCCGCACCCCAGATCCAGCACGCGGCGGGCAGGCGCCAACGAGCGCGCGAACTCGACCAGGTGTACCGGCGGCGCGCCGGCGGCGGCCGGGACGAGCTGCCAGATCTCGTCGTCGTAGCGGGAGGCCAAGCGCAGGTACCCTACCGCCGATGACCCGGCCGGCGGTGGATGTGGTGGTGCCGTTCCGGGTCAGGAAGGCGCGTACATGAGCGGGCTGCGGGTCACCGTCGATGCGCGCCCGCTCGACATCGATTACCTGCGCGCCCAGGGAATCGGCCGCTACGCCCACGGGCTGCTTGGTGCGCTGCCCTCCGTCGCCGCCGCGCGGGGTGGCACGCTGATCGCATTGCGCTCGGGCGCCGAGGACAGCCCGTTCGGCGGCGCGGGCTCGGCCGGCGCCGGCGCGGTGCGGGTACGACGACCCCCGTTTCCGGCCCGCTACGCCGACTTGCTGGAGCAGGCGGCACTGCCACTCACTCTGCGCTCCACGCGTGCGCAAGTGCACCACTCGCTTTCGATCTACCGGGCACCGGTCCTGCCGCTCACGCCGCATGTGATGACCATGCATGACGTGGTGCCGCTGATGTGGCCCGAGCGGTACCTGCGCACGGGCCTGATCCACAAGATGCTCTATCGCGCGGCATGCCGGGCCGACCTGCTGCTGGCCGTGTCGGAGGCAGCGCGCCGCGACGTGATCGCCCACCTCGGCGTGGACCCACAGCGCGTGGTGTGCGTGCCCGAGGCTGCAGACGAGCGGTTCGTGCCGACCGACGCGACCGTGCTACGGATCCGGCTCGGTCTCGAGCGGCCTTATGTAGTGTGGGTTGGTGGGCTGGCCACCCACGACCCGCGCAAGAACCTCGAGGGGCTGGTCACGTCGTTTGCCTCCTGGCAGCGCGAGGCCGGCCGCGGCGAGGCGCTTGTGCTTGCCGGCGGGATCGGCCCTGCGGGCGAGGAACTGCGCGCGCTCGCCCGACGCACCGGCGCGGACATCGCCTTCCTGGGCTTTGTGCCGGACGCCGACCTGCCCGCGCTTTACAGCGGCGCGCGCTGCCTGGTGACTGCCAGCCGCTACGAGGGCTTCGGGCTGCCCGCGCTCGAGGCCATCGCGTGTGGCACGCCGGTAGTGGCCTTCGACGCAGGCGCTTTGCCCGAGGTCGCGGGACCCGGAGCGCTGATCGTGCGTGACGGGGACCTACCCGCGTTGATGGCCGCCACCGGCCGGGCGTGTGATGAGCCCGACCTGCGCGACCGGCTGCGCGCTGCCGGTCTTGCGCACGCCGCCGGCTACTCATGGCGACGCACCGCCGAGCTCACCTGGCAGGCCTACGAGCGGGTGGCGCGGTGAGGCCCGTCGGTTGGGAGTGCGCCTACGAGCCGGGGGGCGTCGCTTACCATGTGCGCAGCTACAGGCCGTCCCCACGCGGGCTCAGCCGGGCTACCTCATGATCGTCAAGAACGACACCCCGCGGACGGGGCCGACCGACCTATTCGGGATCGCTGTCCAGACCGAAGAGCCCGCCGTGCTGCTGCAGCGCATCCTGACCTGGGCCGAGCGCGGCGAGCGGCGACGGGTCAACTATGTGAACGCGCATGTGCTGAATCAATCGCGAAGCGACCCGGGACTGCGGCGGGCCCTGGAGGCCTCCGACCTCGTCTACTGCGACGGCTACGGCGTCCGGCTGGCGGCGCGGCTGATCGGGCTGACCGTGCCCCACCGGATGACGGGGGCCGACTGGATCTGGGCGGTGGCCGCCATGTGCCAGGAGTCGGGCAGGTCGCTCTACCTACTCGGTTCGGACCCGGGCTCCTCCGCCGAGGCAGCCGACGCGTTGCGCCGCTGGTATCCCGACCTCGACGTCCGCGGCACCCACCACGGCTACTTCGGACTGGACACCCCGCATTCCGAGCGAGTTATCGAGCACCTGGCCGAGCACAAGCCCGACATCCTGCTGGTCGGCATGGGCACCCCCCAGCAGGAGCTGTGGGTGGAGCGCAACCACAAGCGGATCGACGCTTCGGTGATCTGGACCGTTGGCGCCCTGTTCGACTACGTCTCGGGCCGTGTGCCGCGCGCGCCGCACTGGATCTCTGACAACGGGTTCGAATGGATCTTCCGCTTGGCGGTCGAGCCGCGGCGGATGTGGCGTCGCTACCTGCTCGGCAACCCCGCGTTTCTCTACAGGGTCCTAGACGAACGACGACGCCGGGGCGGCCACTGAGCAGGCGCACGGGTGGGGATGCTCGCCTCGTCGGGGGCGTCAATTCTCGCGGGCGATGAGCATCAGCGTGTGTCCCAGCCGAGCGCTACGGGTCCGCGATCCGAGCGCCTCGTCGAGCGGCCAGATCGCGCGCTGCATGCCCGGCGGCATGCGCCGCCACGTGTAGGTCACGGCATGCAGCTCGGGCTCGAGCCCGGCGGCGCGCGCCTCGCCGATCAGCCGGCCGGGCGCCAGCGGGATGTCGTCCGGCGTGCCGTGGACCGATGTGCCCGCGCCCAGCTCGTTTGCGATGGTCAGGGCGGCTCCCACCGGGTGCAGCAGACCCGGCTCGACCGCGATCAGCGCGCCACCGGGGCGGAGCAGGCGCGCCGCCTCCTCGAACACCGGCGCCAGCGCCCCCTGGTAGGCGATGTGATGGAGCACCAGCCGGTAGAGCACGACATCGAAGCAGTCATCGGGTAGGCCGAGCTCGCCGGCGCGCCCGGCAAAGCCCGCCTCGAGCGCGCCGTCGGCCACGAGCGCGTCGGGCTTCAGCGGTTCGAGCTCCACCCCCGTCATCCGCCAGGCGGGCTGGGGGAACATGTGGCGCCCCGGGTTCCAGCCGCAGCCGACCGAGAGCACGTCGCCGCCCGCCAGGCCCAACCGCCGTCCCAGGATGCGCGCCTCGCGCCGGAAGACCTGGTCGTACTGCACCTGCATCGTCGCGGCGGCCGTGTTGCGGTCGAGCAGGTTGTCGGGGTCGTACTCCTCGCTCATGCCAGCGCCTCTTCTACGACGCCAAGCACTCGCTGCGTTCCTCGCGCATGCTCGTGATCGGCCAGTCGCGCCCGGCCACGACGGCCCAGCTCGGCCCGCAGGGGCGCGTCGGTCAGCGCGAGCTGCAGCAGCTCTGCCGTCACCGCCAGGTCGCCGGCGGTGTCCCACAGCACGGCGTCGCCGCCCACCTCGGGCATCGCCCCGGCCGGGCGCGCCACCACGGGCAGCCCGAAGTGAAATGCCTCGAGCAGCGGCACCGAGAACCCCTCGTGCTCGGACATCGACAGCATCGCGTCGGCCGTGGCGTAGGCGGCGTTCAGATCGGGCTGGGACAGGCCGCCTGCCAATGTCACGCTGCCGCGCGGGCCGGCATCGGCCAGCTCCTGAACCAGCCGGGCGTAGGCGGGCGAGACCGGCTCGCCCACGCACACCATCCGCGCAGGGCCGCCGTGCTCGGCCAGCCACGCTGCGAAGGCCCCGATCGCAAGGTCGTGGCGCTTGTTCGGTGCCAGTCGGCTGACCACGAGCACCAGCGGACCGTCGCCGGGCGGCGCCTCGCCGCGTTGGCCCATCCGCGCGGCGTCGAACAGGATGGGCAGCACCCGCACGTCGCGCGCACCCGCGGTACGGAGATCGCCCGCGTTGAAGTCGGAGTCCGCCGCGCACACGTCGACCGCGTGCGCGAACAGCGGCAGTTGCGCGCGGCCCACCGCGCATGCCACGGCCACGCCTGGATGGTGGTTCCAGAAGTAGCCCGGCGGGGTGACGTTGTGGTAGACGAGCAGCTTGCGCTCGGGGCGCTCGAGCAGCGGCAGCAGTCGCGGCGAATAGGCCGAGTAGCGGAGCACCAGCAGGTCCCCGCGCGCGGGCGCCAGCCGGTCGAGTGGCTGGAAGTCCTCCCGGGCGCGCGGATCCACGTGGGCGGCGTGATCGGTGCCGCCGTAGCCCCGCGCCGTGAGCAGCTCGCGCCACAGCCTGGCTTGAACACTCACGGCGTCGTAGGGCCCAGCGCTTGACAGCACCTGGTGGACGCTCGTCACTGCTTCGAAGCCGGCGCATCGCCGACGCGCCGCTCGAGCGCGTCGAGGCGCTCCAGCACGGCGATGTTGAAGCGCGTCTGGCGGGATTCGAGCTCCACGAAGTACTGCCGCAGCAGCCGTGTGAGGATTCGCTTGAACAAGGTGATCGGGCCCCCCGCCGGCCTGGTCGAGTAGACGACCTCGTCCGGATCGATCTCGATCACGGCCCACCGCGCCAGCAGCTCCCGCGAGGGTGCGCCATGCACGATCGACTCGTCCAGGGCTCCGCCCGGCCCGACCCCTGCGTAGCCGCCGGCTTCGCGGCGCCTCGCCGCCTCGCTCCGCGCCCGCTCACCCGCCTCCTCGGGGGTCATCGCACTGGCTCCCGCCGGCCGGCAAACGACCACGTGCCGCGCAGGTCGGCCACGCCCTCGCCGTCAACCGTGTGCGCCACCGAGAAGCGGGCGACGCGGTCGAGCAGCCCGCTCGCAGGAGCGTCCTGGTCGTACGCGCCAACCGCCACGTCGTAGTCGCCGCCGAGCAGCACGAGCCGCGGCACGCTGAAGGAGACCTCGACGGGCTCGGCCAACGCGCCGACGGTCTCGTCGGTGCGAAAGCACACCTCTCCGCGCTGGTCGCGCACCTCCAACGCCACCACCGCCCGATCGGCGGCTTCGAGCGCACCCACCTGCATGCGCACCCGCAGCTCCTCGCCCGTGCGAAACGCCGCGCGCCGATGGCCCTGTCCGTCCTCAAGCTCGAGCTCTGACACCTCGATCTGGGGCCGCCCACCGCCCTTGGCGGGGCGTAGCGATCGCGACCGCCCTCCATCGGTGCCAAGCATGCGGTGGTAGGCAAGCAGGCCTGCGGCGGTGGCGCCGTCGAAGACGACCTTGCCGCCGTCGAGCACCACGACCCGCCGGCAGATCCGCTCGACCGCGGTCGGGTCGTGCGACACCAGCACCAGTGTTGCTCCCGCCGCCATCCGCTCGGCGATGCGCGCCATGCACTTGCGCTGAAACGACTCGTCGCCGACGGCGAGGATCTCGTCGATCAGCATCACGTCGGCGTCGAGGTACGCGACGATCGCAAAGCCCAGCCGCAGCTGCATGCCCGAGCTGTAGGCCTTGACCGGCACGTCGATGAAGTCGCCGAGCTCGGAGAACTCGACGATCCGGTCCACGAGCCCTTCCATCTCGTCGCGGCCGAATCCGTGCAGCGCGCCGTTCAAGAAGATGTTCTCGCGACCGCTGAAGTCCGGGCCAAACCCGGCGCCCAGCTCGAGCAGCGACACGGTGCGACCGCCGCAGTTCGCCCGCCCGGAATCCAGCGGCACTATCCCCGCCAGACAGCGCAGCGTCGAGGTCTTGCCAGCCCCGTTGCGCCCGATCAGCCCAACGGCCTCACCCGGCTCGACCCGCAGGTCGACGTCGTCGAGGGCACGCACGGAGCTGCGCGTGGAGTGGCCGCGGCGCACGAACAGCTCCTTCAGCGTGCGGCTGCGCTCGTGCACGAGCGAGAACGAGCGACTGGCGTTTTCGAGCACGATCTCCCCCGGCGCGAGCCCCTCCATCAAAGGATCACCGCCAGGTCGCGCTCCATGCGACGGAACAGCCCGAGCCCGATCGCCAACGCCGCGAGTCCCGCGACCAGGACGTAGATCAACGTCCCTGCCGACGGCACGACGCCGCTGAACAGCACGTCGCGGATCGATTGGATGAACGGCGAGATCGGATTGCCCCACTTCAGGACATCGCCGAGCCAGGCGTGGTCGGCCACGCCGGGCATCGAATCGACCGGCAAAAAGATCGGCGTGAGAAAGAACCACGGAAGCAACGCGGTCGCGAGGACCGGCTCGACGTCGCGGAAGTGGGCGTGCAGCACCGCCACCGCGAGCGACAGGCCGAGCACCAGGCAGAACAACGCCACCACGATCGCCGGCAGCAGCACGAGCGCCGGATCGAGCGACCCGCGTACCGCCAGCGATACCGGCGCCACCACCGCCAACATCACCAGGAACGTGGCCAGCTGGACCGCGGCCACCGATGCCGGGATGGTCTCCCGCGGGAAGCGCACCTTGCGCACCAGCGCCGCGTTCTGCACCAGCGAGGGTGCCGCGGCCAGCAGCGCCTGGCTGAAGAACACCCACACGATCAGCCCCACGAGCAGGAACAGCGGGTAGTCGGGCATGTCGGCGACCTTGAGCAACACCGAGAACACAAGCGCATAGGCGCCCATGAGCACCAGAGGGTTCACCAGGTACCAGAGCACGCCGAGCAGCGAGCCCTTGTACTTCTGGCGCAGCTCGCGCCGGACCATCTGCTCGAACAGGAAGCGATACCGCAGCACAGTGGGAGACTAAAGCTCCGGTCCTCACGCGATCACCGATCGCGCTGCGTCCTCCGCCTCGGCCGGTCCTCACGCGATCACCGATCGCGCTGCGTCCTACGCTAAGAGCGTGACCAGCAGGAACCACCCAGGCGTCTACGCGACGGCGGTGCGGCGCGACTGGCGCACGCGGATAGCGGGTCCTCTGGCGCTTCGGGCGCGGGCCAAGCGCAGGCGCATGTACCTCGAGCTCGTGCAGCCGGCGGCCACCGATTCCGTGGTCGACGTCGGCTGTGGCAGCGTGGGACTGGCCACCCTCGACGTGCCCGGGCACGTGACCGGTACCGATCGCGCTGATCGCCCCGACTACCCCGGCGAGCGCTTCGTGGCCGCCGACGCCCGCGATCTGCCCTTCGCCGACTCCGAGTTCGACATCGCCTACTCGAACTCGCTGATCGAGCACCTGCCGCCCGCCGACCGACCCCGAGCCGCGGCTGAGATCTCGCGCGTGGGCAAGCGCCTGTTCGTGCAGACCCCGAGCCGCCACTTCCCGCTCGAGCCGCACGCGCTCCTGCCGCTGGTGCACTGGCTGCCCCGCTCGATGGGCCGGCGGCTGTGGAAGCTGGGAGTCACGGGCGAGCCGTTCGACGACATTCAGCTGCTCAGCGCACATGAGATGCGTGTGCTGTTCCCCGACGCGCGGATCGAGCGCGAACGCGTCGGGCCGCTGACCAAGTCCCTGATCGCCGTGCGCCGCTGATCCCCGCCCGGCGCCCGGCCGGACCCACGGCATGGACCTCACAGACCAGCGCATCCTCGTGGCCGGCGCCACGGGCACCCTTGGCGGCCTCCTGGCCACCGCCCTGCACGACGCCGGGGCCAGCGTTGCGCTCGCGGCGCGAGATGCCGATGCGCTGGGCGCCGCCGCAGCCGGACTGGACGGCGCGCCCACGGTAAAGCTCGAGCTGATCGACCCGGCGTCGCCGGAGCGCGCCGTGGCCGCGGCTGCCGATGCGCTCGGCGGCCTCGACGGGCTGGTGGTTGCCACCGGCGTGGTGGCGTTCGGGGCGGCCACAGAGCTCGGCAACGCCACCGCCGCCGAGGTCATGACCGTGAACGCCACCGGGCCGATGGCGCTCGTGCGGGCAGCGCTCGACCGGATCGAGGGGCCAGGCAGCATCACCTGCCTGTCGGCGATCGTCGCCGACTTCCCTACCGCCGGAATGGCGGTGTACTCGGCATCCAAGGCCGCGCTGTCGGCTTACCTGGCTGCGGTCCGCCGCGAGGTGCGGCGCGACGGCATCGCCGTGCTCGACGTACGCCCGCCCCACCTGGACACTCCGTTCTCCGAAGGGGCGCTGGCGGGCGAGCCGCCGAAGCTGCCGGCGCCGGGCGACCCCGGTGAGCTCGTCGCGGCGGTGCTATCGGCACTGCGCGAGGACAAGCGCGAGCTGGCCTACGACCTCAGGGCGAAGCAGCTGGTAGCCACCTGATGGTCGGTGCGGAGTTGGCTACCAGGCGCCGTGGGACTTCAGGACGGCGGGAATCGTCTTGAGCAGGATGGTCAGGTCCATGAACACCGACCACCGCTCGAGATAGAGGAAGTCCAGGCGGACGAGCTCGTCGAAGTCGAGCTCCGATCGGCCCGACACCTGCCAGAGCCCGGTCATGCCCGGCAGCACGAGGTAGCGCTTGCGGTGCCACTCCTCGAGCTTGTCGTAGTCGCGCTGGGGCAGCGGCCGCGGACCCACCAATGACATGTGACCGCGCAGGACGTTGAACAGCTGGGGCAGCTCGTCGAACGAGAAGCGGCGCAAGAGGCTGCCGACGCGGGTCACGCGCGGGTCCTCGCGGATCTTGAAGATCGCCCCCCCGGCCTCGTTGCGATGCTCGAGCTCCTCCTGCATCGAGTGGGCGTCGGCGTGCATGGTGCGGAACTTCAGGCACGAAAACACCCTGCCCCCGATTCCGGGACGCGGTGATCGGAAGAGCACCGGGCCACTCGAGTCGAACCGGATCGCCAACGCGATGGCGAGCAGGAAGGGCGACAGGACCACGATCAGGATGACCGAGCCCACCAGGTCGAACAGCCGCTTGATCACGAAGTCCAGGCCATCGAAGACCGGCGGCTTGAGCTCGAACAGCGGAAGCGCCCGTCCCGGCACGAACTCCACACGATCCATCAGGATCTCCATCGTCGACGGGGCAACCCGTACACGAACGCCCTCGCGGTGACAGCGGTCGACGAGGTCGACAGCCTGCTCCTCGGGAAAGTCGGGGTCGGCGATCAGCACCTCGTCGATGGAGCCGAAGTTGCGGTCGAGGCCTTCCAGCGAGCCGAAGTCGAGCAGGTGGCTGCTGCTCACACTCGATCGAAGCGACACGTAGCCGTAGGGCTCGATGTCGGAGTCGCCGAGCGCGTGCACGACGGCGTCGATGTTGGCACCGGAGCCGACGAGGACGGCGCGGCGCCGGTAGCCGGCGGCACGAAGCACCAGGCCGCTCGCAATCTCGAACATCCAACGCAGTGCCCCCACGGACACCAGCGCGAACAGCAGCGTGCCGTAGAAGATGTAGTACGAGGAGAAGTGGTAGCCCTCGATCTCGGCGTAGACCGCCATCACCAGCGTCAGCTGGAACAGAGACGAGATCACCTTGGAGAAGCCCGGTCGCTGCTCGCGGTCGCGGTAGAGCCCGGAGCGGGCGAACAGCAGGATCATCACGAGACAGGCCAGCGGAGCGACGACCTTGGTCTGGGTGACCGAGGCGGCAAAGCCCGTGTAGCCGTGCTGGACGAACTGCTTGAGCACGAGTGCGGTCACTACGGCGAGCATCAGGCCCAGGACATCGAGCGCGCCGAGGATCAGCACGCGGACGCCTCGGCGCAGGACGTCGTAGCGCAGGATTCCGCCGAGCAGCAGGGGCTTGCCCGCCCTCATGTCGCGCAGGGGCAACGCTGCCGGCGGTGCCGGCTTTACCTCTAGAAGCTCTCTGGCTACGCCATTGCTCATTTGCTCGTCCTCCGGGTCACCTGCTGCCCTAACCCGGAAGCCATGCAAATGTATCGGCACGCGCCCGCGAATTGCGCGTGCGCATGCGCATTCCCGGTCACCGCCTGCCCGCTAAGGGCTTGCTGGCGGCAGTCCTTTAGCCCGTGGAGCAGCTGTCCGACGAACGCGGCCGGTCCATGGTCGGGATACGGTTCGCGCCATGCCTCGCCTGCCGACCGTCGGCCCCCCCGGCCGAGGTGCACGACCACCTATCGATGTGGTGGTCCCGTTCAGGGGCTCGCCATCCGAGCGGGACGCGCTTCGGGCCACGCTGCGCTCGCTCGAGCTGGCGCAGGGCGATTCGCTGGTGGTAGTCGACAACACGCCCGGCCACCGACCCGCCGCCGGTCCGGTGCCGGTTCTGGCCTCCCCGGGCCACCCGACCCCCGGGTACGCGCGCAATCGGGGCGCGGAAGGGGCAAAGGGCAAGTGGCTGCTGTTTCTGGACTCCGATGTGCTGCCTCGAGCAGACTTGCTCGAGCGCTACTTCGATCCCCCACCCGGGGGGCGCACGGGTTTGATCGGCGGCGGCGTGATCGACCAGGT
Source organism: Solirubrobacterales bacterium (assembly GCA_038237685.1). GTDB lineage: Bacteria > Actinomycetota > Thermoleophilia > Solirubrobacterales > Thermoleophilaceae > JAAYBF01. The sequence continues at coordinate 36,541 of JBBRYL010000001.1, forward strand.
CGTGCCGCGTGACGGCCCCGCCCCGGCCCGCTATGCCCACCTCCGGGCCCTGATGGGTCAGGACAACACCTTCGGCTGGGCCGACTGGTCCTTCGCGCAGACGTCGAATGCCCTCTGCCGACGTGAGGCGTTCGAGGCGGTCGGAGGGTTCCGGGAGGACATCCGAGCCGCCGAAGACGCCGACCTGGCCTACCGTCTCAAGGCTGCTGGCTGGACGCTCGAACGCAGAGAGGAGGCGAGCGCCGTGCACAGCAGCCGTACGAGCCTCCGCGGCTTCGTCAGGCAGCAACTGCTCCACGGCGCGGGCGGCGCCTGGCTCGACCGCCGATATCCCGGATCGGTTCCGCGTAATCGCCGGGCCGGCCTGTTGTGGTGGGCTGTCCGCTTCTCCGCCAGGGGCCTCGCGAAGGCGGCTTGGGAGCGCGATCGCGACCAGGCGATCTGGGCGCTTTTCGATCCCCTGGAGAACATCGCCTATGAGTTCGGGCGTTCCCTGGAGAACGAGCGCCCGCAGGGCCCCTGATCACCTGCCCCGCCGTACACTGCGCCCCGTGCGACGGCCAACCGTGGACGTGATCGTCCCCTACAAGGGCGGCCCCGAGGGGCTATCGCGCGTCCGGGACCGACTGGCAGGCCTGTCACTGCGCCCCGGCGACACCGTGCTGGTGGTGAATAACACGCCTCGAGGCAAGCCGCTGGTCGAGGATGGCGCCGAGGTTCCCGTGCTGCACGCCGACGGGCGCCCTACGCCTGCGTTCGCCCGCAACGCCGGGGTCGTGTTGGGCGCCGCGGAGTGGCTCGTCTTCTGCGACGCAGACACCGAGCTCCCGCCCGACCTACTCGACCGCTACTTCGATCCCGCGCCAGGGCCTCGGACCGGAATCGTGGGGGGTGGAGTGATTGACGAGCCGGCCACCGCCGAGGCCTCCGTCGTGGCCCGCTACGCCCACCTGCGCGGCGTGATGAACCAGGATGACACGTTCGAGTTCGGCGATCAGTGGGGCTACCCCAAGACCGCAAATGTGGCCTGCCGCCGCGCCGCATTCGAGGCTGTGGGCGGATTTCGGGAGGAGATCAGGGCCGCCGAGGACGCTGACTTGACCTACCGCCTGCGGGCAGCCGGCTGGGAGGTCGAGCGGCGCGAGGGCGCGAGCGTGGTGCACGCCAGCCGGACCACCCTGCGGGGCCTGATCGTCCAGCAGGCGTTGTGGGGCGCCGGAGGGGCGTGGGTGCACAGCGTGTATCCGGGCGCGGTTCCCCTGGTCGGGCGCCCCGGCCTGTTCCGCTGGGCCGTCACAACCACCCTCGGGGGTCTCGTGACGGCTATTCGGCGCCGCGACCGCGACGCGGCCATCCTTGCCGTGTTGCGGCCGCTCGAGGCACTCGCCTGGGAAGTGGGCCGACTCCTGCCCAACGAGCGGCCCGTCCCCGATTCCTCGCTGTGGAAGCGAATGGGCCTCTACCGCTGAAGGCGGCTCCGCGGATGAGCCACGACATGACCAACCCGCGCGTATCGCTGCTGCTGCCAAACCGCGACAACGCGCCGGTGCTCGACCTGGTGCTCGAGCGCCTCGCTACCAACTCCCAGTACGACAACCTCGAGCTGGTCGTGGTCGACGATGGCTCGACCGACGGCAGCCTCGAGATTCTGCGCCGCTGGCGCGACGCCGGTCGGTTTCCCGAGCTCCGGCTCATCGAGCGCGAACACAGCGGGGTGATTGAGACCCTGAACGCGGGCCTGGCGGCGGCGACCGGAGAGCTGATCGTCCAGCTCGACGGCGACGCGTCGATCGAGACGCCCGGTTGGGTCGAGAAGATGGTGGCGTTCTTCGACTGCGATGAGCGCGTAGGTGTGGTCACGGCCAAGATCGTCTTCGACTGGGGTGAGCTGCACACCTGCGGAGTGGATGTAGTGGGGCCTACCGGCTTCCACGACCGTGGCGTCGCGATCACCGAGCCGGTCGGGCGGCGGACGTACCACCAGCGCATTGCGCGGCGCCGCGAAGACGACTGCCCGGCGTGCGACTCGATCGCGGAGGTCGACGGCGGAATCGGCTGCTGCATGATGTACCGACGCGACGTCGCCCTCGAGCTGGGCGGATACGACCCGGGGTGGGCGCCGGTCTGGTTCGACGACCTGGACCTGACGATGTCCATCCGCCGGCACGGCCTCAAGAACTTCTATCTCCCGGATGTAAGGGTCATCCACCACGTCGGCCGCCGGCTGGAGGACGAGCCAGCCGCCGTGCGGGCTCGCGTCGCCCTGCGTCGGCGTATCGGCGCGACGTTGCCGCCGACGGTTCGTCGCAGCATCTCCCAGCGCCTGAACATGGATCTTCCCCCACCCTCGACTTGGGCCCGGCTTCAACACCACTACGCCTACTGGCGCGAGAAATGGGGCTTCGACATGCTCAACCCGGACATGGACGCGGTAGTCGAGCGGTGGGGCGACACCGAGGTGTGCTGGCGCTACGACCGCGGGCGGCGGGAGGCCGGCGAGCAGATCGTGGCGGCCTACGAGGCGGGTCGGCGGCCGGCGTGAGGGTCGGCGTCCCCATCATCTCCACCAACGAGGGCGAGCTGCTGCGCGACGCGCTCCCGCCCGTGCTGGCTCAGGAGGACGTCGAGGTGGTGGTGATCGACAACGCCTCGACCGACTCCACTGCCGAGGTGGCCCGCGAGCTGGGCGTGCGCTACGTGCACCTGGAGGAGCGCCACTCCTTTGGGAGGGCGATGAACCTGGCGGTGCGCAGCGTCGACACCGAGGCGGTCCTGTTCGTGCAGCCCGACTGCTTCCTGTCGCCCGGGCTGGTGGCCGCGGCCACCGCTCACCTCGAAGACCCGACCGTCGGCTCGGTGGCCCCCAAGCTGGTGCGCACCGAGGGCCCGCGGGAGGACCAGCGCCTGGACGCCATGGACACAGCGGGCATGTCGCTCGACCGGCGGCGCAAGAACGGCCTGGTAGGCCACGGCCGCCCGGCGCTGGCCTTCGACACCGTCGCCGAGGCCTTCGGCGCCGACGGCGCGGTGGCGCTCTACCGCCGCGCGGCATTGGAGGATGCCGCGGTAGGCGGCCAGATCTTCGACGAGGACTTGGTCATGTTCCGAGACGGCGTGCCGGCCGACTGGGCCACGGACGCCGACCTGGCCTGGCGCGTGCGGCTGCTGGGCTGGCGCTGCGTGTACGAGCCGGCGGCGGTGGCCCACCACATCCGCCGCTACAGCCCCTCGACCCGTGGGCGGGTTCCCGAATGGCAACGGGTGGTGCAGTTCCGCAACCGCTACCTGATGATTGCCAAGAACGACCCGGTCGCCTCGCTGGTGCGCGACCTGCATCGGATACTGCTCTACGAGTTCCTGGCGCTCGGCTACATCGTGCTGCGCGAGCGGTTCCTGCTGCGCGGCTACGCCGAGGCGGCGCGCGCGCTTCCGCGCATGCTTGGCAAGCGCCGCGACCTCCAGCGCCGCTTCCGCGGGCGGGGTCTGGACCCGCCGCCGTACGGGCTCGAGCCGCCCCCCTGAGTCATTACCCTGCGCGAATGAGCGTCGCCCCCGGGTCGCAGCCCGCCAGCCCGGCCTTCCCTTGTCGCGTGCTCGGCGAGCGCCGGCGGCGCAAAGCATGAGCGCCGCCGCCACGGCCGGCGACCCCCGGCCACGAGCGGAACACCCGGGCGCGGGCATAGCCGCGCGCGGGTGGGGGCGCGCGTCGGCCGTCGGGGCCGCGGCGCTGGCGCTGGCCGCGCTGGCCATCGCGGACTACGCCGGGGTGAAGGGCGTCGGGGGCGTGCCCGATGCCATCCGCGGCGTCGCCGGGGCTGCGTTGCTGGTCGCCGCGGCGGGCTACGCGCCGGCCCGGCTGCTGCTGGCGCGCACGCTGTGGCCCCACTTCGTCTTCTTCGTGCCCGCCATCGGCGCGGCGGTGGCCGGTCTGGTCCTGTCCGTGCTGGGCTTCGCAGGGTTGGCTCTGCCGGTTTCCTTGAGCCTGGTGGTGGGCGCGGGCACCCTCGCCGCCGTGGCGCTCCGCGTGACGCGGGGACCCGCACGCGCCGAGCCCGCGGCACTGGCCGGTTCCGGCGGACCCTGGCTGGCGGTTCGCTGGCCCGCCTACCTGGCCGTGCTGCTCATGGCCTTCTGCCTCATCCCGGTCTTCCGTGCCGGGTACGGCTCGGTGCCCGGCGCCAACCCCGACGGCATGCTCAGCGTGGGGGCGGCGAAGTTCCTCCAGCACGACGGTCCCCGCTCGATCGACCCCGCCCTGCCCGTGGACCGGATGCCGCCTGTGTGGCGGTCCAAGTATCCGATCTACTACGCGCTGGCCGGCGGCTCGGAGCTCTCGGGCCTGGAGCCCGCGGCGGCCTACTCGGGCTTCGCGGCCACGATGGCGGCCGTCGCCGCGCTGGGCTTCTTCCTGCTCGCGCGCTATGGACTGGGCGCGCGGCCGGGAGCGGCGCTGCTGGCCATGGCGCTCGTGGCGCTGGATCCGATCGTCGCCTACCTGGTCCTGCACCCTTACTTCAACCAGCTGTGGGGCACGATGGCCCTGCCGTTCATGCTCCTGTTCGGGCTGCGCTTCCTCGAGGAGCCCAACCGCCGCGACGCCGCGCTGACGGCGCTGTTCCTCGCCCTCGGGCTGGCGGCCTACCCGCTGATGGTCGTCTTCCCGGTGCTGGCCTTCGCCGGAGCCCTGGTCTCGCTGCGCCGGCGCGGGCGGCGGGGATGGATCCGGGGGCTGGACCTCCCGCGGGGACGCCGCTCGCTGCTGCTGTGGGTGCCGCTGGGCGTGTTGGCCGTGCCGGCCGCCCTGGTAGTGGCGCTCGGGGTGATCGAGAAGTCCAGCAGCGCGGCCGACCTCCTGGTGTCGGGCTCCAGCCTCAACCCGTGGCGAGGCGACCTGGTCCACTACCGCGGCCCGGGCTTCTACCTCGGCCCTACGGGCGTGACGGGGTACGTGGCCGGTGCAGCGCTCGTGGTCATCGCGTTCTTCGCGCTGCGCCGCCTACCCCCGACGCCGCGGGCCGCTCTGGGCGCGGTGATCGGCGGCGGGCTGGCGCTGGGGCTCTACTTCCGCCTGCGCACCTACGGCGAGTACTTCGACTTCAAGGTGCTCGCGTTCACGGCGCCGCTGCTGCTGGTGGCCACGGCGCCGTGGCTGGGCGAGCGGCTGGAGCGACCGGGGGCGGCCGCGCGCCGAGCGGCCCTGGCGGGGGTCGTGATCCTGCTTGCGCTGCAGGTGGTCGGCATGCGCCGCGAGATCGCGCGCACCGGCCTCCAAGTGGATCGCGAGACCTCCGTGCTGACCCAGGTGGCCGGGAGACTCCCGCCTGGCAGCGTCCGCCTGGACGTGCCCCCCGACGGTAGCCAGCTGTGGGCGGGCTACTACCTGAGCGAGCGTCCGCTCAGCTCCCTGCAGCCGCTCACCGGCACCACCTACCCACACGTTCCCTACGGCCGCCGTGCGCGCTACATCCTCGCCGACCGACGGATTGGGTCCCAGCCCTGGCCCGACGCGCAGGGGCCGCCGATATGGCGAAACCGCCGCTTCAAGCTCTACCGGATGAAGCCCGGCGTACCGGGACCCGACCGCTCGTCGCGAACGATGGTCGACGACCTGAGCAAGGGCTTCGAGTGAGCCACCCGCCGTGGCGAAGCGCGGCGAGGGCCTATGAGGGGAGGCGCGCGACCGGTAGGTCGGGACTTCACCGACTGGATGGACCGACTACGGACAGGCACGCGCCAGGGGAACGAGGACAAGCTGACGCTCCTTGCGCGGTTCGGGAGCCAGATGTTGGCCACCGCCCGGCGCTACTCGGCAAACGGCTACGACGCCGAGGACGCCTACCAGCGGGCCTCGGAGATTCTGCTCACACACGAGCCGTCGGGCACCGACGACGAGCTCTGCCGCTGGCTGCGCACCACGGTCAAGCACGAGGCGCTGGCCATCCGCCGCTGTCAGGACCGGTGCCCGCCCGCCGGCGGCCCGGAGTGCCTGCCAGTCACCGCGCCCAACCCCGCCGATACCGACGCCACGGTTGACCGCTACGAGCGCCTACGCCACGGAGCACGCGCGGTCGCCGCGCTGAAACCGCACGAACGGCGCTGCCTGCTTCTGCGGGCGGAGGGCTTCAGCTATCGCGAGATCTGCGGGCGCACCGGCTTCTCCTACACCAAGGTCAATCGCTGCCTCTCGGAGGGCCGCCGGGCGCTGCGGGAGCACCTGGCGGCGCTTGACTCGGGCACGGCCGTCAGCGGATGGCGTTAGCTCACGGCTTCGGGCGAGCGCCCTGCACCCAGGTCTGCTCGCCGCCCTCGACCTCGGCCTTCCAGATGGGAGCCTCGGCCTTGACCCGGTCGATGATCTCGCGCGCGCCGGCGAACGCCTCTCCGCGATGGGCCGAGGAGGCGGCCACCACCACGCTTGGCTCCGACAGCGGCACCGAGCCCACGCGGTGCTCGACTGCCGCCGCGCACAGGCCGTGGCGCTCGACGGCGTCCGCCGCGATCCGCTCCATCCGCTCCTGCGCCATCTCGGCGTAGGCCTCGTACTCCAGCCGCTCGACGTCGCGGGTGACGCCGAGGAAGGTGACCACGGCGCCGGCGCGCGGGTCGCGCACGCGGGCGGCGACGGCATCGAGCGACAGCGGGTCGGCAGTCACGCGCGCATGCACGTGGAGCCGTTCAGGATCGGACACGATGTCCGATCCTGCTGGGGCATCCGCCACTGACGGGCGGGATCAGCGCAAGCTCGTCACCGGCCGCGAGCGTCTGTGACCCCGGCGCGTACTCGCGGTTGACGGCCATCACGAGCGGCATGCCGTCGGCCAGCCCGTCGAGTGCCGCGAGGGCGTCGTCGACCCGGGCGCCCTCGGCCAGCTCCAGCACGATCTCGTCCCTGCCGGCGCGCTGGCGCAGCATGGCGAACAGGCGGACGGTGACCTCCATTGGTCGCATGCTAGGAGGCCCGGCACAGCCGGGCCGGTCTCGCAGCCAGGATGGCGGCGCGAACATCAGAGGTGAGGCCAGGACGGCCTTACGGGGTACCCTCCCCGCATGGCAACGACTCCCGATCACGAGCCCACCATCGCGCCGATCGTCGGCCCTGACGATCCGCGCCGCTTCACCGACTCGGGCATCGAGATCGAGCACCTCTACACCGAGGCCGACGTTCGCAAGGACCTGGCGGAGAAGCTGGGCGCGCCGGGCGAGTACCCGTTCACGCGCGGCATCCACCCAGACATGTACCGCTCGCGCCAGTGGACGATGCGCCAGTACGCGGGCTACGCGTCGGCCAAGGAGACCAACGAGCGCTTCCACTACCTGATCCGCAACGGCTCGACGGGTCTGTCAATGGCCTTCGACCTGCCCACCCAGCTCGGCCGCGACTCCGACGACACACTGTGCGAGGGCGAGGTAGGCCGCACCGGCGTGGCCATCGACACGATCGACGACATGCGCCGCGTGTTCGACGGCATCCCGCTCGACGAGGTGTCCACCTCGATGACGATCAACGCCCCTGCCGCCTGCCTCCTGCTGCTCTACGAGCTGATCGGCGAGGAGCAGGGCGTGGAGTCACATCAGCTGCGCGGCACCACGCAGAACGACATCCTGAAGGAGTACATCGCCCGCGGCAACTTCATCTTCCCGCCGGTGCCCGCCATGAGGCTGACCACCGATCTGTTCGCCTACTGCCGCGAGAACGTGCCCAAGTGGAACACGATCTCGATCTCTGGCTACCACATGCGCGAGAAGGGCTGCTCGGCGGTCCAGGAGGTTGGGTTCACGCTCGCAAACGCCATCGCCTACGTGCAGGCTGCCCTGGACGCGGGCCTCGGCGTCGACGAGTTCGGCCCGCGCCTGGCGTTCTTCTTCAACGGCCACAACAACGTCTTCCAGGAGGTGGCCAAGTTCCGGGCGGCCCGGCGAATGTGGGCGAAGATCATGAAGGAGCGCTTCGGGTCCGAGGACACCAAGTCCCAGACCATGCGCTTCCACACCCAGACCGGCGGGGTGACCCTCGCGGCCCAGCAGCCACACAACAACATCGTGCGCGTGGCATTGCAGGGCTTCGCGGCGGTGGCCGGCGGCACGCAGTCGCTGCATACGAACGGCTTCGACGAGGCGCTGGCACTCCCGAGCGAGAACGCCGCCCGGATCGCGCTGCGCACCCAGCAGATCATCGCGGCGGAGTCCGGTGCCACCGACACGGTCGACCCGTTCGCGGGCTCCTACTTCGTCGAGAACCTGACCGACCAGATCGAGGCCGGCGCGCAGGCACTGATCGACAAGGTCGACGAGCTGGGCGGCTCGGTCGAGTGCATCCCCTTCATCCGCGCCGAGGTCGAGGAGTCGGCCTGGGGTTATGAGGAGCGCTACCGGCTCAAGCAGGACATCGTCGTCGGCGTGAACGATTTCGTGACCGATGACGTGGACGAGGTCGAGATCCTCAAGGTCGACCCCGAGTCCGAGCGCCAGCAGGTCGAGCGGCTCGAGGCATTTAAGGCCGACCGCGATCAGGACATGGTCCACAAGCGGCTCGAGGAGCTGCGCGAGGTATGCCGCGGCGATGGCAATCTGGTGCCACCGTCGCGCGCGGCGCTCAAGGACAGGGCCTCGATCGGCGAGGTGTGCGGCGTGATGCGCGAGGAGTTCGGCGAGTACTCCGAGGCCTAGGGGTGACCGCCTACGACCGACTTCCGCCGCTTGCCAAGGCCCAGGGCGCAGCCGCGCGCGGACTGCCGGGACTGCCCCGCGCCCTGAAGGAGCTGCTCTCGCGCGGGCTTCCCGACGAGCTGGACAGCCAGCGGCTGGATCCCGACGTCCGGGCCATGCTGGGCGGCGCAGAGCTGTACGGGCGCGACAAGCTTGGCGACCGTCCGGTCGAGCAGGCGCGGCGGCGGTTCACCGCCGAGATCGTTGCCATAGAAGGCCCGCAACCGCGCGTGTACAACGTCGAGGATCTCGTGATCCCCGGCCCCGGGGGAGCCATTGCGGCGCGGCTGTACTCGCCGCCGCCGCGTGAGGAAGGGATTGGGCTGCTCGTGCACTTCCACGGCGGCGGCCACGTGCTCGGCGACCTCGACTCATGCGAGGCGGCGTGCCGGCTGCTCGTGCGCGAGGCCGAGGTCGCGGTGCTGTCGATCGACTACCGGATGGCGCCTGAGCACCGGTTCCCGGCGGCGCTCGATGACTGCTTGGCCGCCTTTACATTCGCGACCGAGCAGGTGGAGCGGTTCGGCGTCGATCCCGCCCGAATCGGGGTCGGCGGCGACAGCGCCGGCGGCAACCTGGCGGCGGCGGTCAGCCTGGCGGCGCGCGACGCGGGTGGCCCTGTCCCGGCCTTCCAGCTGCTGCTCTACCCGGCGGTCGATCTGACCCGCAGCCGGCCCTCGCGCCAGCTGTTCGCCGAGCGCCTGCTTCTGACCGACGAGGACATCGAGTGGTACCGCGAGCAGTACATCCCCGACATCGCCGATCTGAAAAACCCGCTGGCCTCGCCCCTGCTGGCCGAGAATCTAGCCGGCCTGCCGCCCGCCTACGTGGCCACGGCCGGCTTCGACCCACTGCGCGACGAGGGTGAGGAGTACGCGGCGCTGCTGGCGCGGGCAGGGGTGCCCGCGGTGGTGGACCGCAGCCCGGGCCTCGTCCACGGCTTCGCCAACTACACGACGGTCGTGCCGGCGGCGCGCGAGGCGATGCTCAGGGCGGCTGGGGCACTCAAAATGGGGCTTGCCCCGCGCGGCGACTGAGTTCGCTCCCGAACGGTCCATCCCGGCGGCAGGAGTCCTACCGGGGCGGGCGAAAGCGGGGGCGATGCCTGATCTCTCCGTTAATCGCACCCTCGTAAAGTCGCCGCCCGAGCTGTGGGGGCAACTGAGCGAGGCGGAGAGCCTCGAGCGCCACCTCGGCGAGCTCGGCGAGATCTCGATCACGCGACTCGAGCCCGAGCACACGGTTGTCTGGGAGGGCGAGAACGCCCGCGGCACCGTGGAGCTCGAGGCGTCGGGGTGGGGCACGAAGGTGACCCTGTCGGCGGCGATCGCCGGACCGCCGGTCCACGTGGCGGATGCGATCGAGGACGAGCCCGAGCAGCAGCCAGAAGCGGTCGCGGCCCCACGCAGGAGCTGGCTGAGACGGTGGTTCTTCCGGGAGCACGCGCCCGAGCCCGAGGAGGCGATCGCTTCCACGCTCGAGTTCCCGGCGCTCGAGCCCGACGAGCCCGCGACCGACGCCCACCGGGTCGAAGCCGTGTTCGAAGAGGTCCTCGACGCCCTCGGCGCCGCGCACCACCGGCCGTTCTCGCGCGGCTAGCGGCCAATCTCACAGCCGCGCGCTCCATCGCGTTGAATGGACGCGTGGCCTCCGTGGATCTCAAGCCAAGCACGCCGGCGAGCGATCCGGCGACGCGCGCGACGGCGGCCGCCTTCGTCACGGTCGTGCTCTGGGCGAGCGCCTTCGTTGCCGTGCGCGCAGCCGGACACGACTTCACGGGTGGACCGCTGGCACTCGGCAGGCTCGGGGTGGCCAGCCTGGTGCTCGGCCTGGTCGTGCTGATTCGCCGCGAGCCGCTGCCGACACGCCGCTTCGCCCCGGGACTCGTGGTGTGCGGAGTGCTGTGGTTCGGCATCTACAACGTGTCCCTGAACGAGGCCGAGCGCCGCGTTGACGCCGGGACCGCCGCGATGCTCGTGAACGTCGGGCCGATCCTGATCGCGCTGATCGCGGGGGTCGTCCTGGGTGAGGGCTTCCCGCGCAAGCTGTTCACCGGATGCGCGGTCGCGTTCGCAGGGGTCGTGACGATCGGCCTGGCCACCTCCGCCGAGGGGATCACCGCCAGCTGGGGAGCGGCCCTGTGCCTCGTCGCGGCGCTCACCTATGCCGGCGGCGTCGTGGCCCAGAAGCCGTTGCTAGACGGCAACTCGGCGCTGATGGTCACCTGGCTCGCATGCACGATCGGCGTCGTGGTCTGTCTGCCGTTTGCGCCGAAGCTCGTCGAGCAGTCCGGCGGCGCGAGCACCAAGCACCTGGCCGCGATCGTCTACCTCGGCGTGTTCCCGACGGCCATCGCCTTCACCACCTGGGCCTACGCGCTGGCCCGCAGCAGCGCCGGGCGCACCGGATCGATGACCTACCTCGTGCCGCCGCTGGTAGTCCTGATGGGGTGGCTCGTGCTGAGCGAGACGCCGCCTCTGCTGGCGCTGCCGGGGGGCGTGCTCTGTCTGGCGGGAGCGGCGCTTGCTCGGCGCAGAACGCAGCCAAGCCCTGCCCCGTAGAATGCCGCGCCCCATGCGGCAGAAGTCACCGGAGACCTACGACGAGAAGCTCGCACAGCTCACCGAGCTACGCGAAGCGGCCATCCACACCAACCCGCAGGCCGAGGAGAAGCAGCACGACCGCGGCAAGCTCACCGCACGCGAGCGCGTGCTGAAGCTGCTGGACGAGGACTCCTTCGAGGAGCTCGACACCTTCGTGCGTCACCGGACGTCTGACTTCGACATGCAGAAGAACCGGCCGTGGGGCGACGCGGTGGTCACGGGCACCGGCACCATCAACGGCCGCACGGTGTGCGTGTTCAGCCAGGACTTCACGGTGTTCGGCGGCTCGCTCGGCGAGGTCATGGCCGAGAAGATGGTCAAGATCATGGACCTCGCGGCCAAGATCGGCTGCCCGGTGATCGGCATCAATGACTCCGGCGGCGCCCGCATCCAGGAGGGCGTCGTGTCGCTGGGCGCCTACGGCGATGTGTTCGTGCGCAACGTCCAGTGCTCCGGCGTGATCCCCCAGATCTCGCTGATCATGGGCCCGTGCGCCGGCGGCGCGGTGTACTCGCCAGCCATGACCGACTTCATCTTCATGGTGAAGGAGACCTCGCACATGTTCATCACGGGTCCCGACGTGATCAAGACCGTCACGGGCGAGGAGGTCGAGTTCGAAGAGCTCGGCGGCGCGATGACCCACAACGAGAAGTCGGGCGTGGCCCACTTCGCGGCTGAGGACGAGGAGTCGTGCCTCGAGGACGTGCGCTACTTCATGTCCTACCTGCCCCAGAACAATCTGGAGCAGCCGCCGAAGATGGACTCCGGCGACCCGCACGACCGCAAGGATCTCGAGCTCGACTCGATCGTCCCGGACAGCCCCAACAAGCCGTATGACATGCGCGACGTGCTCGCCCGCATCGTGGACGATGGCGACTTCTTCGAGGTGCAGGAGCACTTCGCCAAGAACATCATCATCGGCTTCTCCCGACTCGGCGGCCGACCCGTCGGCATCGTTGGCAACCAGCCCGCACAGATGGCCGGGGTGCTCGACATCGACGCCTCGGAGAAGGCCGCGCGCTTCGTGCGCTTCTGCGACGCGTTCAACGTGCCGATCGTGACCTTCACCGACGTGCCCGGCTTCCTGCCCGGCACCGACCAGGAGTGGGGCGGGATCATCCGCCACGGCGCCAAGCTGCTGTACGCCTTCACCGAGGCGACGGTGCCCAAGCTCACGGTGGTCACGCGCAAGGCATACGGCGGCGCCTACGACGTCATGAACTCAAAGCACATGCTGGCCGACTTCAACTTCGCATGGCCCCAGGCAGAAGTGGCCGTGATGGGTCCAGAGGGCGCGGTCAACATCATCTACCGTCGCGACATCGCCGCCTCGCCGACCCCGGACGAGCGGCGCCAAAAGCTGATGGGCGACTACAAGGCGCGCTTTGCCAACCCGTACTCGGCGGCCGAGCGCGGCTATATCGACGACGTGATCGAACCCCACGAGACGCGCCCGAAGCTCATCCGCGCCTTGCAGATGCTCGAGACAAAGCGCGTGGCCGGCCCCAAGCGCAAGCACGGCAACATCCCGCTCTAGGTCGGAGCCGGTCGCGCTCTAGGTGAAGCGAACGTCGTCGCGCGTGGTCTTTGCCTGGTAGAGACGCTGGTCGGCGCGGAGCGCTAGCCGGTCCGGCGAGTCGCCGGAGCCGTCCCACTCCGCGACGCCGATCGAGAGGGTGATGCGTGCGAGCACCACGTCGTCCCCACGCTCTTCGCCCACGGCACGTCGGAGCGCTTCGGCCAGCCCGACCGCGCCGTCGAGCTCAGACCCCGCGCACAGGATGGCGAACTCGTCGCCGCCGATCCGGGAGACCACGTCGCTGTCGCGTGCCCGGATGCGCAGGATGTCGGCGACGGCCTTGAGCACGGCATCGCCGGCGGCGTGGCCCAGGCGGTCGTTGACCTCCTTGAGCCGGTCGATGTCGCACAGGACGATCGACAGCGGCCCGAGCCCGCGGCGCGCCTTGGCGCACTCACGCGTAAGCGCCTCGTCCCAGCCGCGCCGGTTGGCCAGGCCCGTGAGCGGGTCCTCCCGGCTCTGGCGGTCGAGCTCCTCGACCAGCTCGAGGCTGCGGGCCCGTTCCCGCTCGAGCTCGATTCGCGCATCGAACTCCCGCCGCGCCGTGCGTTCGCGGTGCGCCTGCCCGACGTAGGCCACGATCGATGCCGTAGCCAGGTAGAAGCCGACGGTGGTGATGCCCGACGTGTCGAGCGGCCCAGGGGCGGTGATCAGCGCAAGGCCCAGCGCAGCCCAGGTCACTCCGATCGCGATGGCCGTATACCGCGGAGGCCACACCAGCAGGAAGGCCGTGGCGTAGATCGCGATCGACATGCCGAGCGCGTAGGCCGCGTACTCACCCTCGAGACGCGGGATCATGAAGGCGATTGCGATCTCGACCGCCGAGAGGATCAGGAGTACGCACAGCTCGGGGCGTCGCTTGCCGAATGCCGTGCAGTAGGCAGCCAGGCCGGCCAGCATCGGCACGAGGGCCACCAGCCGGAAGATGGCGAACGTGCCTGCCTGCGCCGGCTCGAGCACGTAGTCGAAGCCGATCCACGCCGGCAGGCCGACGATTGCGACCACGCCGGCGAGGATGCCCGTGGCCCGTGTGGACTCCCTGACCTCCGCGCCGAACCGCGCGTCGGCGGCGGACGTGTCCGCGACACGAGCAGACGATGGGTTCCGGGCCACAGGACCAGATCGTCAGGGCGGCGCCATCCCTTGAGCATGCGGCGGGCGCAACCTTTCGCCCTCCCACTGAGGTTCCCACACGACTTAGGCTTCGAGCATGCGGACGACGACCCTCGTGGCAGTGCTTGCGGCCTGCAGCCTTGGAGGCTCTGCCTCAGCGGCGGCGCAGGAGCCTCCCACGCCGGTGCCCCCGGCCGAGCGGCCCGCGCGGATCGCGGCCGGGGTGTCCTCGGCGGGGGTGGCGCTCGGCGGCCTCACGCTCGACGATGCCGCCACGGCGTTGCGTCGCCGCGCCCAGCCGAAGGCCCAGCGCCGCCTGGTGGCCAAGATCGGCCGGCGCTCCTACGTGCTCACCACCGGACGGCTGAGGCTGCGCTTCGACGAGCGCGCGACCGCCCGCCGGGCGCTGCGCGCGGGGCGCAAGGCAAAGGGCAGGCGGGTGAAGCTCGCCCCCTCGATCACGTTTCGCGCCGCCTCGCTCTCCGCGTTCGTGCGCCGCGCGACCCAGGTCACCTCGCGGGCGCCGCGGAACGCGTCGATCCGCATCACCATCCGCAGAATCGTCGGGCGCAGGGCGATCTACGGCCACCGGATCGATCCGCGCCGGCTCGACAAGGCGCTGCGGCGGCGCATCCGCGACCCGCTCGCAGCGCGCGACGTGCGGCCAACCCTCCGGCGGGTACGCCCCGCGGTGCGCCTCATCGACCTGCGCCGAAGCAACTCGACGATCGTCACGGTCGACCGAGGCGGCCACCGGCTGCGGCTCTTCAAGCGCTTGCGCTACGACCGCTCCTACCCGATCGCCGTCGGGGCTGCGGGGTTCGAGACCCCGAGCGGCATTCGTCGGGTGCTCTCGCGTCAGGTCAACCCCGCGTGGACCGCCCCCAACCGCCCGTGGGCGGGCTCCTACGCAGGCCGCACCGTGCCGGGCGGCGCACCCGACAATCCGCTCAAGGCCCGCTTCATCGACCTCGGCGACGGCATCGGCATCCACGGCACCTCGGAGTCGTTCTCGATCGGCAGGAGCGCGTCGCACGGCTGCATCCGCATGCACGTGTCCGACGTGATCGACCTCTTTCCGCGCGTGCCGCTCGGCACGCGCGTGCTCATCCGCTGACCCGGGCGGCGGCGTCGCGTCGCGCGCCCGACGCACCGCTCACAGCGTGACCGCCGTGCCCTTCACCGCGCCGGCGCGATGCGCCTCCAGCACTGCGTGACAGAGGGCGAGATCCTGGATCGCGAGCCCCGTGGAGTCGAACAGCGTCGCGGCCTCCGGCCCCGAGCGCCCGGGCGCGGCGCCCGTGAGCACGGCCCCGAGCTCGGTTACATCGTCGCGACTCACCAGCCCGGCCTCCACGGCACCGGTGAGCTCACCGCCGTGTGCGGCCTGGTTCCACTCGTCGCAGAAGAGCTCGCAGCACTCGACGGCCGCTAGCTCGGCCTCGGCCTTTCCGGGCCCGTCGGCGCCCAGCATGTTCAGGTGCACGCCGGGGCGCACGAGAGCGGCGGTGACGACCGGCTCGCTGCCGGGGGTCACGCATGTGACTATGTCGCAGGCAAGGGTGTCGTCGAGCGCGCCGGCCTCCCACCCAAGCTCTCCCGCCAGGGCGCCGGCCGCCTCCGGATCGGGGTCGACGCAGACGCCCGGCCCGAACTCCGCGGCCGCTAGGCAGCGGGCGGCCCAGGCGCCGTGCAGGCCGCAGCCGACGATTCCCACGCTGGCAGCGTCCTCGCGCCCCAGCTCCTGTGCGGCCACGGCCGCCACCGCACCGGTGCGCAGGGCTGTGATCGAGCGGACGTCGATCAGCGCGAGCGGCTCGCCGGTCTCTGAGTCAGAGACGCAGATCATGCCCATGACCACCGGCAGGCCGGCGGCCGGATTTGCGGGAAACGACGTGACCCACTTGAGGATCGCGAGCCCGGACCCCAGCGCGGGCATCGCGCGGAAGTCCCCGCCGAGCGGAGCGTCGAGGTAGACCTTCGACGGCATCCGCCAGTTGCCGGCCGCGTACTCGACGAAGCCGTGACGCACCTGCTCGATCGCCTCGAGCGGCTCGATGGCGCCGAGCACGGCGCTCTGGTCAAAGGCGTGGATCGTCGGCACGCGTGGAGCGTAGTGCGATGGGCAGTTAGGCTGCGGGCCTTCCATGGGCGTAAACGGCAACCACCACCCACGACGGCCGCGGATCGAGGTCGCCCAGGCTGCGGCCTCTCCCGAAGAGGCCGCAGCGATAGCGGCAGCGCTGGAGCAGTTCCTGCGCGAGACGGCGCCCGCACCCGCATCGGCCGAGACCGCGGTGAACCCGTGGCTGCGCGCGGGCCTGTTCGAGAACGCCGGGCTCGATCCCGACGGCCCGAGCCCGTGGGGCGACCAGGAGTCCTGGGGCCGCTGAACTGAATAACATGAAACCCTGCCGGATTTTGCTACTTTCACGGGATGGAGCCGACCAGCACGCCTTCCCAGAAGCCGCCGGGCCGCGAGGGCTCGCTCAACAATCCGGAGATCCTGGAGAACGTTCCGGGTCACGTGATCCCGATCCTCGAGCGCGAGTTCGACGACTTCGACAGTGAGTCGGAGGATTTCCTGGGCGGCAAGACCGAGGAGACGGAATTCATCAAGTTCCGGCTCAAGCAAGGCGTCTACGGCCAGCGCCAGGCCGATGTCCAGATGATCCGCATCAAGCTGCCGATGGGCGGCATCACACCGGGGCAGATGGACACCTTCGCCGACGTGATCGAGGAGTACGCGCCCAAGAACAAGGGCCACATCACCACCCGCCAGAACATTCAGCTCCACCACATCCCCCTGCGCGACGCGGCCGAGCTGATCCGCAAGATCTCTGACTCCGGGCTCTCCTCCCGCGAAGGCTGTGGCAACACCGTGCGCAACGTGACCGGTGATCCGTGGGCCGGCGTCTGCGAAGGCGAGCTGTTCGACATCACCCCGTGGGCCGGCGCCTACGTGCGCTACTTCGTGCGCCACCCCACCACCCAGATGATGCCGCGCAAGATCAAGACGGCCTTCACCGCCACCGACGAGGACCGTGCGATCACCGGCATTCACGACATCGCCTTCCTCCCCCGCGAGCGCGACGGGGTCAAGGGCGTCGAGGTGCGCGTGGGCGGCGGGACGTCGATCATGCCGCGCGTGGCGCCGACGCTCTATGAATTCGTAGAGCTCGAGAACGGCGACTACCTCAAGGTGTCCGAGGCGGTTCTCCGGATCTTCGACCGCCAGGACTTCCTCCGCGTGAACCGTGCCCGGGCGCGCATCAAGGTCTTGATCGACAAGATCGGCATGGATGAGTTCCGCGAGATGGTCGACAACGAGCTCGAAGGCGACTGGGTCGGCGAGCGCGACTTCGACCCGACGCCGCTGCTGCTGCTGCATGACGAGGAGGCCAACGCGCCTGCCGCGGGAGGGAATCACTCCCAGCCCAACGGCGACCTCTCGCAGTTCGAACGCTTCGAGAGGTCCAACGTGCAGCCCCAGCGCCAGGAGGGCTTCTCCACAGTCCAGGTTCGTGTGATCCGCGGCGATCTCACGCCGGAGCAGTTTCGCGGCATCGGGCAGATCATGCGCGACTTCTCCGGCGGCTACGCCCGCATGACCGTGCACCAGAACATGGTGCTGCGGTGGGTCCGCGACGAATCGGTCTACGACGTGTACAAGCGCCTGGAGGCGCTCGATCTGGCACAGCCGGGCGCAGACGAGATCACCGACGTGGTCAGCTGCCCCGGCACCGATAGCTGCAAGCTCGGGATCACCGCCTCGATGGGCCTGAACCAGGCCGTGCGCGAGCGGATCGAGGCGATGAACATCGAGGACGAGCTGACCAAGAAGGTGCACGTCAAGATGTCGGGCTGCCCCAACGGCTGCAGCCAGCACCACATCGCCAACATCGGCTTCTACGGAGCGTCGATCAAGGTCGGCGACAAGACAATCCCGGCCTACATCCCGCACATCGGCGGGACCTACGAGGGTGGCGAGGTCATCTACGGCACCCGCCTGAAGTCGAGGATCCCCGCCAAGCGCGTCCCCGAGGCGGTCGAGCGGTGGATCCGTTACTACCAGGACGAGCGCTCCGACGGCGAGGAGTTCAACGACTTCGCCGAGCGCGTCGGGGCGGCCAGCTTCACCGAGAAGGTCAAGGACCTGTCGCTGCCTGTGGAGTTCAACGTCGAGAACATGGGCTTCTTCATCGACTGGCAGCGAAAAGACCTCTACGAGGTCATTCGCGGCGAGGGTGAGTGCGCCGTCTGATGACAGCTCAAGGCGTCCTAGAGCAGGCGGTCGCTGAGCACCACCCTTCGCTGGCCCTTGCGTGCTCCTTCCAGAAGGAGGAGACGGTGCTGCTGCACATGCTGCAGCGGATCACGCCGGAGGCACGGGTCTTCACGATCGATACCGGCGTCCTCTTTCCCGAGACCACGGCGACATGGCGTGAGCTCGAGCAGCGCACGGGCGTGCGGGTCGAGGTGCACGACGCCTCGAACTCCGAGGGCGCGCCGTGGTCGGCCGACAACTGCTGCGGCCAGCACAAGGTCGCGGCGCTCGAACGGGCGCTCGACGGCCTCGACGCCTGGGTGACCGGCCTGCGCCGCGAGCAGTCGCCCACGCGCGCCGACGCCGAGCACGTCGAGTGGGACGAGCCGCATGGGCTGTGGAAGTTCAACCCGCTGGCCGAGTGGTCGGAGACGGACGTCTGGAACTACATCGCCGGGCACGACCTGCCCTACAACCCGCTGCATGATCAGCGCTACTCCTCGATCGGCTGCGCACCCTGCACGTTGCCCGGCGCGGGCCGCGAGGGCCGCTGGGCTGGGGACGCCAAGACCGAGTGCGGCCTGCACGTCGTGGAGGGCGCATGATCGAGACTGCTCCCCCGGCCGCGGGCCGCGAGCTGACCCACCTCGAGGCGCTCGAGTCCGAGGCCATCCACGTGTTCCGCGAGGTCGCGGCCGAGCTCGAGAGCCCGGTGCTGCTGTTTAGCGGCGGCAAGGACTCGATCGTCCTGCTGCGACTGGCCGAGAAGGCCTTCCGGCCCGGGAAGTTCCCGTTCCCGGTGATGCACGTGGACACCGGCCACAACTTCGACGAGGTGCTCGAGTTTCGCGATCGGCGCATGGCCGAGATCGACGAGCGCCTGATCGTGGCGTCGGTGCAGAAGTCGATCGACACCGGCCGCGCCACCGAGGAGACGGGACCGCGCGCTTCGCGCAACCGCCTCCAGACCGTCACCCTCCTCGATGCCATCGAGCAGCACGGCTTCGACGCCGCCTTCGGAGGCGCCCGCCGCGACGAGGAGCGAGCCCGCGCCAAGGAGCGGATGTTCAGCTTCCGCGACGACTTCGGCCAGTGGGATCCCAAGGCCCAGCGCCCCGAGCTGTGGTCGCTCTACAACGGCCGGATCCGCAAGGGCGAGCACGTGCGCGTCTTTCCGCTGAGCAACTGGACCGAGCTCGACGTGTGGCAGTACATCGCGCAGGAGCGGCTCGAGCTGCCTACGATCTACTACGCGCACGAGCGAGAGGTGTTCGAGCGCGACGGCATGCTCTACGCCGCGTCGCCGTTCGTGCAGCTGCAGGAAGGCGAGGCGATCGTGCCGGAGTGGGTGCGCTACCGGACGGTCGGAGATCTCACCGTCACCGGCGCCGTGCGCTCCCGTGCCACGACGCTCGACGACGTGGTCTCAGAGATCGCCGCCACCCGGGTCACCGAGCGCGGCGAGACGCGCGCCGACGACCGCGTTACGGAAGCCGCCATGGAGGACCGCAAGAAGGAAGGCTATTTCTAGCGCCATGGCGATCGCGCAGGCACCCATGCTGCGCCTGGCCACCTCCGGGTCGGTCGACGACGGCAAGTCGACCCTCATCGGCCGGCTGCTCTATGACTCCAAGCAGGTGCTCACAGACCAGCTCGAGCACGTCGAGCGCGTATCGGAGAAACGCGGCGATGGCTATGTGAATCTGGCGCTGCTCACCGACGGCCTGCGCGCCGAGCGCGAGCAGGGCATCACGATCGACGTCGCCTACCGCTACTTCCAGACCGCGCGGCGCAAGTTCATAATCGCCGACACCCCGGGCCACGTGCAGTACACGCGCAACATGGTCACCGGCGCCTCGACCGCCGACCTGTCGATCGTGCTGGTGGACGCCCGCGCCGGCGTGGTGGAGCAGTCCAAGCGCCACGCCTACATCGCCTCGCTGCTGCGCATCCCCCACCTCGTGGTGGCCGTGAACAAGATGGACCTCGTCGACTTCGACGAGGCCGCATACGACCGCATCCGCGCGGAGTTCCTCGACTTCGCGTCCGGCCTCGAGTTCACCGAGCTGACCTTCATCCCGGTGAGCGCGCTGGACGGCGACAACGTGGTCGACGCCTCGGATCGCACACCCTGGTACAGGGGCCCCTCGCTGCTCGAGCACCTCGAACAGGTCGAGGTGGCCACCGACCGCAACCTCGACGACCTCCGCCTGCCCGTGCAGTGGGTGATCCGACCCCAGTCCAACGATCACCACGACTTCCGCGGATACGCCGGTCGGCTGGCCGGGGGGGTGCTCACCCCCGGCGACGAGGTGGTGGTACAGCCGTCAGGTCGGCGCACGCTAATCGAGGCCGTCGACGGCCAGGACGGCCCGGTGCAGGAGGCGATCACACCGATGTCGGTCACCGTCCAGCTCGAGGACGAGCTCGACGTGTCCCGCGGCGACCTGATCTGCGACGTCGCGAGCGCGCCCGAGCCCGTCCGCGAGCTGACCGCCGACATCTGCTGGATGGCCGACGCGCCGCTCACCCCTCGTGGGCGCTATGCGATCAAGCACACCACCCGCACCGCCAGAGCCATCGTCGATGCGATCGAGCACCGCGTGGAGATCCATGCGCTCGAGCCCGAGCCCGCCTCCGAGCTCGGGCTGAACGACATCGGCAGGGTGCGGCTGCGCCTGTCCACGCCGCTGGTCGTCGATCCCTACGCGCGCAACCGCGACACCGGCAGCTTCATCCTGATCGACGAAGCCTCAAACGACACGGTCGGCGCCGGCATGGTTGTCGATCCTTCGGCGGCAGCAAGCTGATGGACCCTGCCCTCGCGGGGTTCGGGCTCGGTGTCGGGGTGTTGGTCGGAATGACCGGCATCGGTGGCGGATCACTGATGACCCCACTGCTCATCCTGGTATTCGGCATCAAGCCGGTGACGGCGGTGGGCACCGACCTCGCCTACGGGGCGGTCACCAAGACCGTCGGCGGGCTGAAGCACTTCCGCCAGAAGACCGTCGACCTCCCGTTGTCCCTCTGGATGGGGGTCGGCTCGGTGCCCTCGGCCATCGGGGGCGTCTACGTGCTCGGCGCGATCGAGCGCTCGTACGGCGACGCGTTCGACAGCGTCCTGCTGCTCGCCCTCGCGGTCACCCTGCTGTTCTGCGGGATCATGACGCTGGCGCGCGCGCTGTTCCTCAAGCGCATCGCCGGACGCGAACGCGACAGCGTCGAGATGGGGCACTCGGAGAAGGTGCGGGCCGTGTTCCTCGGTGTCGTGGTCGGCTTCGTGCTCGGAGTCACCTCAGCAGGGAGCGGGGCCTTGATCGCGGTCGGACTGATCATGGCGTTCCGCCTGGTGCCGCAACGCGTGGTGGGCACCGACGTGTTTCACGCAGCCATCCTGCTGTGGGCCGCTGCGCTCGCCCACGTCGTGGCGGGAAACGTGGACTTCGTGCTGGCGGGCAACATCCTGCTGGGCTCCGTGCCGGGCGTGTGGGTGGGCAGCCACCTGTCGGTGCGGATACCGGTGGCCACACTGCGGACGGTCCTCGCGGTGGTGTTGATCGGATCGGGGCTAGGACTGCTCACCAAAGCGGGCGTGGGCGTGCCAGGTGAGGTGCTGGCGGTCTTTCCCGTGACCGTCGGGCTCCTGCTGATCGCCCAGGCGGTGTTCAGGCGCGGACGCTCTGGCGGAGCGGAAGCGATCGGCGGGCAGCGCTCGCCGTCGCCGTCGCGACCGTAGCGTCACCGGCGACACCGCTGTATGACTTCGTCAGGTCAGCCGCGAGCCGGATTCGATCTCGGTGGGCCCCACGATCTCGACCGCACCCGTGACGGTGACGTCGGCGCCGAAGGTCACGTCACCGCGCACCACGAGCCGCTCGGCCCCGAGCAGCGATGGCGGCCCTTCGGGGAAGCGCTCCTCGAAGTCCGGCAGGAGCTTGAAGTAGTCGGGGTCGAGATCGACACGGGGCTGGGCGTCCCGCCCTCCCGCGAGGATCACGCGGCAGTCATCGGTGACCTCGTAGCAGTCGGAGCGCAGCACCAGCAGATCGTTGGTGGTCTTGACCGGTGCGAACCGCTCGCGCCCGACCTCGATCGCCTGGGCACCCTCGAAGACGCCGATGGCGGCGCCCATCGCCGTCTCGATCTGGACCACTTCGGGCGACTTGGGGTCGGCCGGGTCGACCGTCTTGTGGTTGACGATCAACGGCAGCGGGAGCGCGCCGCCCTCGGCCTCGAGCTTGTCGGCCAGTGCCCGCAGGTCGATCCACAGCGAGTTGGTATTGAAGAAGCCGTGGCGGGTGATGTCCTGAAAGGCCTCCTCGTCATCGTCGGCGGTCTGGGCCGACTCACGCAGCACCAGCTGTCCGTCCTCACGCCGGCGAGCGATGTGGCCACCCTTGCGGTCGTTCTCACCGCGACGCGACACCTCCATCACGAACGGAAGCCGCTCAGCCCGGAACCAGCTGAGAATCCGCGGGTCGAGCACCGCGCCGAGATTGTCGGAGTTCGACACAAAGGCGGTCTCGTACCCCTGCTCGAGCAGCTGATCGAGCAGCCCGGAGGCCACCAGCGCCGGGTAGATGTCGCCGTGCCCCGGCGGGCACCACTCGAGGTCGCGATCGGCCTCCCAGCTGACCGGCTCGAGCGAGTCGGCCTCGAGCTTGGGCTCCTTGTTCTGGACGAAGTCGGGAGGCAGATCGCCCCTCAGGTCCGGGTAGTTCTCGAGCACTGCCAGCGAGTCGTCGCGGGTGCGGAAGCTGTCCATGAGCAGCAGCGGCACACCCGATCGCTGCGCCTGGCGAGCGATCAGGTCGAGAAACGTAAGCCCCGGCTTGACCTCGACCAGCGATTTGGCCTTGGTCATGCCCATACTGGTCCCCAGGCCGCCGTTGAGCTTTAAGATCACCGCCTTCTCGAGGTCGGCGGGATCCCCCTCGGCCAGATCGCTTGCGGCCGGCACATCGTCGACGGGCTCGATGTCTGCCTCGGCGAGCATGCCCGTGTCCCCGGCGTCGAACGCCTCGTAGGCGTGGGTGAACGCGGCGATCGCGGCATCGTGGACGCCGGCGTTGCGCATCTTGTCGGTGCTGCTCTCGAGAGCCATAGAAGGATCCTATGAGCGCCCGATGTAATCTCCCCGCCGCATGTTCTCCAAGGTCCTGGTCGCAAACCGCGGCGAAATCGCCATCCGTGTCATGAGAACGCTCGAGGAGCTGGGCGTCGACTCCGTGGCGGTCTACTCCGAGCCCGATCGCGAGGCTCCGCACGTCCGGCGCGCCGACGAGGCCTACCTCCTCGGTGGCGGCCCGGCGGCCGAGAGCTACCTCAACGTGGACAAGATCATCGAGGTGGCCAAGCAGGCCGGGGCCGAGGCGATCCATCCCGGGTACGGCTTCCTGGCCGAGAACGCCGCGTTCGTCCGAGCTTGCGACGACGCCGGAATCGTGTTCATCGGCCCACCGGCCGACGCGATCGACGCGATGGGCTCGAAGACCAAGGCCCGCGAGCTGATGAAGGCCGCCGGGGTGCCGATCGTGCCCGGCACCACCGACCCCGTGGACACGGTCGAGGACGCCAGGAAGATCATCGACGATTCGATCGGCTACCCGGTGGCGATCAAGGCCGCCGGAGGCGGCGGCGGCAAGGGCTTCCGCGTCGCGCTCGAGGAGAAAGAGCTCGAAGGTGCCTTCGAGGGCGCCGCTCGCGAAGGCGAGAAGTTCTTCTCCGACGCCACGGTGTACATCGAGCGCTACCTGCCCGACCCCCGCCACGTCGAGGTCCAGGTGCTGGCCGACCGCTCGGGCAACACGGTGCACCTGTTCGAGCGCGACTGCTCGGTGCAGCGCCGCCATCAGAAGCTGATCGAGGAGAGCCCCGCTCCCGCCGTCTCCCCGGAGCTGCGCGAGCAGATCGGCAGGATCGGCATCGACGCCGCGAAGGCCGTCGGCTACTTCAGCGCCGGCACCATCGAGGGGCTGCTCCAGGGCGATGAGTACTTCTTCCTCGAGATGAACACCCGTGTGCAGGTCGAGCACTGCGTGACCGAGATGGTCACCGGCATCGACATCGTGCGCGAGCAGTTGAAGATCGCCGCGGGCGAGGACCTACAGTTCGGCCAGGACGACATCCAGCTGCGCGGCCACGCGATCGAGTGTCGTATCAACGCCGAGACGGCGGCCACCAACTTCGCCCCGGCGCCGGGCCAGATCACCCACTACGTGGAACCCAGCGGCCCCGGGGTGCGCGTGGATTCGGGCGCCCGCGAAGGGTATGAGGTGCTGCCGCTGTATGACCCGATGATCGCCAAGCTGATCGTCTGGGACTCCGACCGCGAAGCCTCGACCCGACGGATGATCCGCGCGCTCAGCGAGTACGAGATCGGCGGCCTCACCACACTGATTCCCTTCCATACCGCGCTGATGGACACCGACCAGTGGCGCGCCGGCGAGACCTGCCGCGACCTGGTCGAGGACAAGGACTGGCTGAAGGCGCTGGCCACACCGCTGCCCGAGCCGGCCGACGACGACGAGCCC
This sequence comes from Solirubrobacterales bacterium, assembly GCA_038237685.1. Taxonomy (GTDB): domain Bacteria; phylum Actinomycetota; class Thermoleophilia; order Solirubrobacterales; family Thermoleophilaceae; genus JAAYBF01. Next base: position 61,342 of record JBBRYL010000001.1, read on the forward strand.
GACAAGGTCGAGCGCGACTACTCCGTCGAGGTGTCCGGCCGTCGGTTCGACGTCAAGGTGATCGGCGAGGCGTTCGCGGGCGGGGGCGCCCCCGCTCCCGCCAACGGCGCGGCGCCCCCAAAGCGCAAGGAACGCAAAAAGGCCGCGGGCGGCGGCGCGGACCAGATCTCCTCGCCCCTGCAGGGCAACATGTGGAAGGTCGTGGTCGCCAAGGGCGATGACGTCGAAGAGGGCCAGCTGCTGTGCATCATCGAGGCGATGAAGATGGAGAACGAGATCACCGCCCACAAGGCGGGCACCATCGCCGAACTGCCAATCACCGAGGGTGAGCCGATCAAGGCGGGCGACCCGATCGCCACCATCACCTCCTCGGCGGCCGCCGAGGTTTGAGCTACCGCGAGCTCCGTCCTCCGGCGCGGGACATGGGCCATGATCGAGGCATGCTCACCGACATGCCAAACATTGGCCCGAAGGTCGCGGCCAAGCTGCAGTCGATCGGCATCGACGCACCTGATGACCTCCGCGGCCGCGACGGCGAGGAGCTGTTCGAGCAGCTCTGCGCCAAAGACGGCCGCCGCCACGACCCGTGCCTGCTCGACACCTTCGTCGCCGCGGTCGCCTATGCCGACGGGGGCCCCGACCTGCCCTGGTGGCACTACTCGCGCGAGCGCAAGGCGCGCAAGGCGGTGGCGTCATGAGCGCCCGGCTGGGCTGGGTGATCGTCTACGTGCCCGACGTGCAGGCGGCCGTGGAGCTCTACGGCCGTGCCTTCGGCCTGGAGCCGCGCTTCGCGATGGAGGGTTTCGCCGAGATGGAGACCGGCGCCACCACGCTCGGCTTCGCCTCCGACGACACGGCGCGCTCCAATGCCGGCCACGACTTCCATCGACCGGGCCTGGATGAGCCGCCCGGCAACATCGAGATCGCGCTTGTCTTCGACGATGTCGACGCCGCGTACGCGCGAGCGGTCGAGGCGGGCTGCGCCGGACTCACGGAGCCCAGCTACAAGCCGCAGGGCCAGACGGTGTCCTACGTGCGCGATCCCTGGGGCACGCTGGTGGAGGTCTGCTCGCCGGTCGTGCCGCCCGAGTAGCTCCTGGCCAGATAGGCCGTGAGCACCACCAAGGCGGCCCCCTCGGCCACGACCGCGATGACCACCGCGGCGCGCCAGTCGGGCTCTTGGTAACCGAAGATGCCGCCGCCCCTGGCCAGCAGGATCGACACCAGCGATCCCAGACACAACGGGATCGAGCCCAGCGCCCCGAGTGCGTTGAGCGTGCGGTCCTTCCACAGCAGCATGACCGTGAGCGCGAAGCCGCCCGCGGCGTTCAGCAGGAACAGCACGCCGATGGTCTTGACCTCGCTGAGCACGGCGATGTACTGCTGAAAGTGCACGGCGCCCACCACGAACACCAGCGCGGCGGCCACGTACCTCGGGGCGGTGGCGGTCACTGGGTGACCTTGACGTCGCCCGTCATGAACGCGTGGAACTGGCAGTAGTACTTGAAGTCGCCGGCCTTCTTGAACGTGACGACCTTGGTCTGGCCCTTGGTCAGCTTGCCGGTGTCAAAGGCGCCCGAGGTCTTCGAGGTGGCCGTATGGGGCGCGGTGTCCTGGTTGGTGAACGCGACCTTGGTGCCAACCTTCACGGTGAAGTTCGGAGGCTTGAACTTGAAGTTGGCGATGTCGACCTTGCCGCCCTTGAGGGTCGCGCCGCCGCCGGACTTGGCCTGGGAGCTGCCCGACTTCGAACCGCCGCCACCGGCGAGGAGAAGGGCTGCTGCTCCGACGACGATCGCCACGACCGTGGCGGCTATGAGTCCGTTGCGCATTACGGGGTGTTCGGGGCCCGGTGGGCGCGCGGATCATCGACCCAAGTGAGTGTCCACCGGTCGCCGCGGCACCAGGGACGACTGCACGATCGAAGTCGTAGTCGCGCCGTAGGCCATGAACAGGTCGATCACCAGTAGGGCGAGAGCCGCACACAGGACGAGCGCGAAGCATCGGCCCATGAGCCCCTCTTGTGGCACCGCGACCACATCCGCCCACCTACGCGCCAAAGGCCGCAGGCGCCAATTCAGGGCCGCAGTCCGCGTCCCTTGGGCCCCTGCCCCAGTTCTTGAGCCACGAGCTCGTGCGCCCGTACCGCCCAGTCGCACAGCAGCCGGCGCGTGTCGCGCGGGTCGATGATCTCCTCGACCATGAACTTCTCCGCGGTGCGAAACGGCGACCGGACGGCGTTCAGGCGGTCCTCGATGTCCTGGCGGAGGGCGCCGGGATCGTCGGCCGCCTCGAGGTCTCGCCGGTAGGCCGCCTCGATGCCGCCCTCGATGGGGAGCGACCCCCAGTCGCCCGACGGCCAGGCGTAGCGCAGGTTCAGCGCCGAGTGGTTGCCGTGCGCGGCCCCGGCCACACCGAAGACCTTGCGGACGAGCACCGCGGCCGTGGGCACCGATGCCTGGTAGATGGCCACCATCGCGCGAGTGCCGTGGCGGATGGTGCCGCGCCGCTCGGATTCCGTGCCGATCACGAAGCCGGGCTGGTCGACCATGTTCACCAGCGGCAGGCGGAACTGGTCGCACAGGTCGACGAAACGGGTGGCCTTCTCGGAGGCGTCGGCGGTCAGGCCGCCGCCGTAGTGCTTGGGGTCCGATGCCATCACTCCGACCGGCCGGCCGTCCAGCCGCGCCAGCCCGGTGATCAGCGAGCGGCCGTAAAAGCGGCCCATATCGAACACGCTGTCGCGGTCGAACACCAGCTCGAGGATGCGCCGCGCGTCGTAGGGCTTTCGCCGATCGCGTGGCACGATTGCCAGCAGTTCCTCCTCGCGGCGGTCGACGGCATCGGCACTGGCGACGATCGGCGCTGCCTCCCACACGCTCGTGGGCAGGTAGGAGAGGAAACGCTTGATCTGCGCGAGGGCGTCGTCGTCGTCGGCGGCGATGTTGTCGACCGCCCCGGCCTTGGCCTGCGCACGCGCGCCGCCGAGCTCCTCCTTGTCGGGTGTCTCGCCCATGGCGGCGGCCACGACGGGCGGGCCGGCCACGAACAGCTGGGCGGTGCCCTTGACGATCACCGAGAAGTGCGAGGCCACCACGCGCGCGGCGCCAAGTCCCGCAACCGGTCCCATCGCGGCGGTGGCCACCGGCACGCGCGAGAGGTTGGCCGCCGTCAGCTCGAAGCCCGGCACGAACGGGACGTAGGTGAAGCCCATCGTCTCCAGCGACTTGACGCTGCCACCACCCCCGGTGCCGTCGACCAGCCGGACCAGCGGGAGCCGGAGGTCGTGGGCCATGCGCTCGGCGTAGACCATCTTCTGCCAGATGGCGGCATCCGCGGCGCCGCCGCGGACGGTGAAGTCGTCGCCCTGCACGACCGCGCGCCGGCCGTCGATCCGGCCCTGGCCGACAACCATGTTGGCGGGCAGGAAGTCGGTCAGCTCACCGTGCTCGTCATAAGTGGCGGCGCCGGCAAGCTCGCCGGTCTCGTGGAAGCTGCCGTCGTCGAACAGCCGGTCCAAACGCTCACGGACGTTCAGCCGACCGCTCGCGTGCTGACGCGCGACGCGCTCGGTGCCACCCATCCGGTGGGCCAGCTCGCGCCGCCGGCGCAGCTCTTCGAGCTCGGGGTCCCAGGACATGCCGCGCTGACGCTACCGAGGAGCGCAGCCCGGGCGCCGGATAGGCGCGCACCGTAGAGCCCCCTGCCGGAGGAGCGCCGGCCGGGCGAGCAACGTAGGGCCCCATTACGATCGCCGGCATGACGAGTGAGAGCGGCACAGCCCGCGTATGGCAGGCAGGGCCCGAGGAGGCGGAGGCGGTCGCGCGGCTGATCGTCGCCTTCCGCGACCACAACGGGCGCGACTGGCCGTCTGACAACGCCATGCTCGCAGGGGTCGAAAGGCTGATCGAGCGTCCGGAGACCGTCTATCTCTTGGCGGCCCCGGATGCGGACTCGGCGCCCGCCGGCGTCTGCCAGCTGCGCTTTCGCCACTCCCTGTGGACCGCGGCGCTTGACTGCTGGCTCGAGGATCTCTACGTCGCTCCGGAGGCACGCCGGCGCGGAGTTGGTGACGCGCTGGTGGCATTCGTCCTGGAGATCGCGACCGGCCGCGGGGCGCGCCGGGTCGAGCTGGACACCAGCGAGGACAACACCAGCGCGCGGGCGCTGTATGAAAGCCACGGCTTCTCCGACCACTCCAAGGGCGGCGGTCGCGACCTGCTGCTCGGCGTCCTCCTGCCCGAGCCGGAATAGAGCCTTGCTGCGGTAGCTACTGCACCCACCGCTTGAAGACGAGCATATGGCCGTCCTTCTCGCGGTGGAGGTTCACATCGAGGAACACCGTCGCGAGCTCCCAGCCGTCTTCGCCGAGCTCGTTCATCGAGGCCTGTAGCTCCTCGCGATTCAGCTCGTCGGACTGGCGGCCCATGAAGCCGTGCGTGATCACGCTGGTGGTGTATTCCCACTTGGCCATAGACGCGGCAGTATGTCACGCATCAGTGCGTTACGCATAGCTGCGTAACGTTTTCTCAGGCTTCGAGCCGGCGCACCCACTCCGCAAAAAAGGGCTCCGCGATCCAGGAGTCGCCCCCGCTGCGCGCCACCAGCTCCTGGCGCTCCAGGGTCTCGAGCGCGCGCTGCACCGACGAAGCACCGGGCAGGCTGTGAAAGCGGCGGTAGTTGTTGGTCAGAGGGCGGCCGGGCTCGGCGGCGAGCGCCTGCAGCAGCTGGCGCTGGGCGCCGGCGGCACGCTCCCAGATGAGTCCGAAGTGCGAGTCCTCCGACGCCAGGACGCGACCCACCGCCTGATCGAGCCGGGCGGTCTCGGCCTCGTCTCCCTCGGGGGTCTCCTGCCACAGGAAGTACGCCAGCTCCTGCGTGGCGTATGGGTGCCCGCCCGTGACCTCCAGCAGCTGGTCAAGGCATTCCGGGGCAATCGTGCGGCCGGTGCTCTTGAAGCGGCGCCGGATGAACGGCCGGAACTTCGCCGGATCGATCACCCCCAGCTCGATGCGCTTTGCGCTGCGCCAGAAGGGCTCGTTCTCATCGCTGAAGATGCGCTCCATCATGTGCCGCTTGCTGCCCAGGTAGACGTGGGCGACCTCGGGCTGGGCCTGGAACACGGCGCGCATGAGCTTGGGCAGGTCGCGATCGATGTCGACGATCTCCTGGAACTCGTCGAGCACCAGCGCGACTGGACGCCCGCGCTCGGTGGCCAGCCGCCCGGGCAGCTCGAACAACCGCTCGAGCGTCGCGTCCATGTCGGCCGGCGCGCGGCTGGCCGAGAACGAGAACGACATCGTGCCGTCGTCGGGATCGACGGTGACCGTCGGGCGCACGCGCAGGCCCTGGAAGATCCGCATCCGCTCCTTGGCGCGGAACAGCACCGAGGCCACGTCCTCGTAGATGGTCTGAGCCAGTTTCTCGGCCAGCTTCTCCTTGGTGGGCGTCGTCATCAGGTCGATCTGGGCAACCAGTACGTCATGGCTGCCCACGAGCTCCTGCGCGGCTTTCCACACGAGCGATGACTTGCCGTAGCGGCGCGGGGCGAAGACCACCACATCCTGGCCGTTGCCGACGTCGGCCACCAGCTCGGCCAGCTCGGCCTCGCGGTTGGTGAAAGAGTCGTCCAGGGCGAGGGCGCCGTAGCGGAAGGGGTTGGTGCGGGGCCCGGCCACGGCATTTATTGTACGCAGAGTTGCGTTACGCGTTAGTGCGTAGTGTCGGCGCGACTGCTGGTGCGGCGGCCAGGCGGGCGATCACGGCGTACGGATCGGTGCGGATGCCGCACGGATCGGTACTTCGATCGGATGGAAGAGCGGCAGTTGTACCCAGGTGTGCGCACGCCTCTCCGAGGCCTCGCGCCCCACAGCCTCGCCCCCTACAAGCGCGTCAGATTCTCCGAATGAATCCGGCGCTGCTCAACCGAGTCTCGCCCGCGCGGCAGCTTGACCCGCTCGTCGCCGCGTTCGAGCGCGTCGAGGTAGACCGTGTCCTCCTCGAGGAGGACGCAAGCGCGCTCGCGGTCTGACGGCACGCCATGCCCCGGCACCACCACGTCGGCTAGCGCCACCAGCTCCGTCAGCGCCGAGAGCGTCGACCGGTACTCGGCCACCGAGCCCCCCGCCGAGATCATCGGGATCTCCACGTCGGAGAGGTAGTCGCCCACCACGAGCACGCCCATCCAAGGCGCGAACACGATCATGCCGTCAGCGGTATGCCCACCGGCGTGGTGCAGCTCCATCTCCTGGTCGCCGAGGTCGAGCCGCCCGGGCACGGGCAGCGACTGGGTCTGGCCAAGCGACAGGGGCTTGGCGCGGGCGACGTATTGCTCAGCATCGGCGGCGCGCAACGCGCGCTGGGCGCCGCCCGGCTCGGCGCGGATGCGCAACATGGTGGACTCGGCCACGCCCAACGAGAGGTCGGGAAAAGCCATCCGCCCCAGCAGGTGGTCGTAGTCGCCGTGGGTGGCCAACAGTGCGACGGGCCGAAAGCCCGACTGCTCGAGCACCGTCGGGAGCAGCTCCAGCTCATCCGGGAAGTAGGGCGAGTCGATCAGCATCGCCTCGTCGCCGGCGCGTAGCGCGATCGCGTTGACCTGCCACAGCAGGCTGGTGACCACGATCGCGCCCTCGTTTACCGAGACCGCCCTCATAGTGCTACGACCGCGGGAGGAGCGGAGCCGAACCGACGTTTCCCCCTACGCCGCGTCGAGCAGCTGGCCCGCCTCGCGGAAGGACTTGACCTCCGCGGTGGGCTTCTTCATGCCCGACTCCAGCTCGTAGCCGTGCCGGTTGACCCAGATCACGGGCACCTTCTGGCGCAGGCACTCGGCGACGTCGGTCGGGTAGCCACAAGCGATGTGCACCCAGTTCTTCCTGCGCTTCTCGATCCGTCGCGCGCACTCCTTGAAATGGGCGGGATCCGGCTTGTAGCTGCGCACCTGCTGGGCGGTGACCACCAGGTCGAAGTCGGTGCGGATGTGCCGTCGCGTGGCGCCGAGGAGCTTGTCGTCGATGTTGGAGAGGATCCCGATCTCGTACTTCTTGGCGAACCGCTCGATCTGCGCGTTGGTCTCGCGGAAGGGCATCCACCGCGGCACGCTGTCGGGTAGAAACTGGGCGCGCGAGGACTCCAGCTGCCACTCGAGCTCCCCGGCCACCTTCACCGCCGAGCGGCGCAGCACCTCGGCGTAAAGCTCGTAGCTGCCGCTCTGGATCTCGCGCTGGACGTCGATGAAGCGGGGCACCAGGACGTCGCGGTCGATCGTGAAGCCGTCGCGGTCGGCCTCCTTCTGGAAGGCCTCATAGACCCCCGTCTCCCAGTCGATCAGGGTTCCGTAACAGTCGAACGTGACGAACTGGATGTCTTTAGGAAGGGGCATGCGGCGCATGAGTTTACGTGGCGCCGCGCAAAACCGGCATCGCGCGTCACTTCCGGTAGGGTTCCGCGCCGCTTCATGGACCTCCTCGAGTACCAGGGCAAGCAGCTCTTCGCCAAGCACGGTGTGCCCGTGCCCGAGGGCGCACCCGCAAAGACGGTCGAAGAGGCGGTCGCCGCCGCGGACGAGCTGGGCTATCCCTGCGTGGTGAAAGCCCAGGTGCACGTGGGCGGCCGCGGCAAGGCTGGCGGCATCAAGGTGGCCAACGACCGCCAGGAGGCCGAGGAGCACGCCCGCGGGATCCTCGAGATGGACATCAAGGGCTTCACCGTGCACGAGCTCTACATGGAGCAGGCCTCGGACATCGATGAGGAGTACTACGCCGCCTTCGTGTTCGACCGCAGCGCCAAGAAGCCGATTGCGATGTTCTCCAAGATGGGCGGCATGGACGTCGAGGCGATCGTCGACGAAGACCCCGACGCGATGCGCCACGTCCACATCGATCCGCTGATCGGCTTCCAGGACTTCCACGGCCGGCGGCTGGCCTTCGAGGCCGGCATCGCCGCCGACGTGATCCGCCCGGTCGGGGCGCTGCTCTCAAAGCTCTACGACGCGTTCGTGAACGAGGACGCCCTGCTGGTCGAGGTCAACCCCCTCCTGGTGACCAAGGGCCGCGACGTCGTCGCGCTTGACGCCAAGGTCACCGTGGACGACAACGCGCTCTACCGGCACAAGGACACGGCCGAGTTCCGCAGCGAGTCAGACCAGGACCCGCAGGAGCAGATGGCCCACGAGCGCGGCCTGACCTACGTGAAGCTGGACGGCAACGTCGGCATCCTCGGAAACGGCGCCGGGCTCGTGATGAGCACGCTGGACGTGGTCGCCCAGGCCGGTGGCGCCCCCGCCAACTTCCTCGACGCCGGCGGTGGCTCGAAGGCCGACGCGATCACGAACGCGGTCGAGGTGATCCTCTCCGACGACAAGGTCACCGCCGTGCTGTTCAACATCTTCGGCGGCATCACCCGCTGCGACGAGGTGGCCAGGGGCCTGATCGAGGCGTTCGCCCAGATCGAGCCGACCGTGCCGTTCGTGGTGCGCCTGGACGGCACCAACGACAAGGAGGGCCGCGCGCTGCTTGCCGAGGCGAACCTGCCGAACGTGCATACCGAGTCGACCATGCTCGGCGCCGCTCAGAAAGTCGTGGAGCTCGCGGGCTGATGGCCATTCTCGTCGACACCGAGACGAAGCTGTGCGTCGCGGGCATCACCGGCCGCGAGGGCACCTTCCACGCGCTGAACAACCGCAGCTACGGCACCCAGGTGGTCTCGGGCGTCACACCCGGCAAGGGCGGCCAGGACGTCGAGGGCATTCCAGTATTCGACACCTTCCATGCGGCGGTCGAAGAGACCGGCGCCAACACCGCGATGGTGTTCGTGCCCCCGCGGTTCGCCGCCGATTCGATCCTCGAGGCCGAGGATGCCGGCATCGATCTGATCATCGCCATCACCGAGGGCGTCCCCGCCCACGACGAGATGACGGTCTACAACCACCTGGCGCGCGGCAGCTCGCGGCTGGTGGGGCCCAACTGCCCCGGCATCCTGTCGCCCGGCAAGGCAAGCGTGGGCATCATTCCCGCCTCCTTCTTCAAGGAGGGCAACGTCGGCGTGGTGTCGCGCTCGGGCACGCTGACCTACCAGATCGGCAACGAGCTGGCCCAGCGCGGTTTCGGCAACTCCTCGATCGTGGGAATCGGGGGCGACCCCGTGCCGGGCTCCAGCTTCATCGACATCATCGAGCTGTTCGAGGCCGACCCCCAGACCGAGCTGATCGTGCTTTCGGGCGAGATCGGCGGCGACGCCGAGGAGCAGGCGGCCGACTACATCTTCGAGCACGTGAAAAAGCCGGTCGTTGCCTATATCGCCGGGTTCACCGCTCCCCCCGGCAAGACGATGGGCCATGCCGGCGCCATCGTCTCGGGCTCCGCGGGCACCGCGGCCGCAAAGGCCGACGCGCTCGAGTCCCGTGGAGTGAAGGTCGGACGCACCCCCACCGCGGTGGCCGACATCGCGGTCGAGATCCTCGGCGGCTAGCGGGAGCCGACAGGGAGGACGCCGCATGTCCTCCCCCGAAGGCTTCGACGAGCCGCCGCGTCATTCGGCGCGCAAGCTCGAAGCGCGCCGGGCGACGGGAGTCGCTTGCCGTCCTGCTGGCGACGATCAGTTCTGGCCGGCGACCCTGAGCGAGGCCAGCGGCACGCGCAGGACGCTCTGGCCGCTGTGGTTGCGATTGCCGTCAGCCGGCTCGCGTGAGATGTCGAGGTAGCGATAGCGCCTGTATCCGCGCGGCAGCGGCATGTCGACCTTGAAGTTGCCCTTGAGTGACCCGGTGAGCGACCGGGCGTCGCTGACCGAGTCATAGAGCCAGATCACGTACCCACCGGCAGATGGGGTCGGCAACCCTCGCACCGACAGCTTGAGACTCACCACGCCGCCCTGGTTCACAAGCCGCGCCGCGCCGCGTGCCGGGCCTCCGGCGAGCGGCTTCAGTGTCGCAGCCGGCGCTCGGGCCGGTGGCGCCGGGGCAGCGGCGTCCCCGGTGGGCGCGGAGTCGCCGCGGTGGCGCAGCGAGACAACCAGGGCCGCTGTCACGGCCAGCAGCGCGGCACCGATGAGCAGGGGTCGGAGCATCCGGCGCCGCGGTTGGCGCTCGGGCTCGGGGGCCGGCTCTCCTACCGCGTCGGGCACCCGCTCGCGCTCCGCCACCATCGGCGCGGCTTCGTCCCCGCGCAGGTGCGCCACGACCCGTCGGCGCCCAGCCTCGGACCCGTCGCCGGACGCGGTTGCCACGGCGTGCAGCGCCGCTTCACGTCGTTCACGCACGAGCCCCGGATCGATGCCGAGGTAGCCCGCGATCTCCTCGTCGCTCACGCCGCGCACCATCGACAACTCGATCAGGGCACGTTGCTCGTCCCCCAGCTGGCGCATCGCACCCTCGACCCCGTCGCCGGTCACGGGCTAATCTTCTCCCGTATGCGCTCGAGCACACGAGTTTCACGGCCCGCAGGCTTCGTCGTCACCGGCGCGATCCTACTTTCGTTGGTCGGCGCGAGCGACGCTACCGCTTCCACGCGCATCCGCTTCCTGCATGCCGTACCAGGCGGTCCGGGCGCGAATCTCACCGTGGCGGGCGCCAAGGGCTCCAGGGCTGACATCAAGAACGTGACCTTTGGCCACGCGTCCGGCTACGCGACGGGACCCCACGGCAAGGTGTCGCTGACCCTGAGCGCCGGCGGCAAGAAGCTCGCGAGCGCGCCCGCGACCCTCGTCGACAAACACCACTACACGGTCGTCGCCGAGAAGGACAAGAGCGGCATCGACTTCAAGGTCTACCGCGCGGGCAAGGCCGTGCCCGGCAAGGCGCGGCTGCGCGCCGTGCACGCCGCTCCCGAGCTCGGCAAAGTCGACATGACCGTCGGCTCCAAGAAGTGGGGCACGATCGGCTTCGGCCAGACCACCGGCTACGAGCGAACGACCCCGGGCACCTTCGACGTCGCCGCGCGCATGCCCGCCAAGCAGTCCGTGCTCGTGCAGGCAAAGGGCGTGAACCTCGCCGCCGGCACCGCTTCCACCGCATACGCCATAGGCAGCTCCGGTGAGCGCACCCGGATTGTCCTGGTACAGGACTCCGTGGCCGCGCCGAAAGGGGCGCCCGAGACCGGACTGGGTGGGATGTCACAACCCGCCGGCGGGACGCCCTGGCTCGCCGCGCTGATCGCGGCGCTTGCGGCCGGAACCCTCGGCGGGGTTGCCTACTCGCGTCGTGGCCACGCCTGAGCGGCCCGCGCGCAGCCGGCGCGGGCTGATCGTCGCGGTGCTGGTCCCGGCTCTCGTAGCCGGGGTCGCGGTGAGCTTCCTGGGCGGCCGCCATGGTCGACCCGACGGTCCGTCGGGATCGGCCGCCGCACTGGCTCGCAGAGCCGACAGCACGCGCGATCTCGGCGACAGCGCGAGCCGCTCACTTCAAGGAGCCTCGACCCGCGACCGTTCCAGCGGGGCCGCCTTGAACGACGGAGGGCCCCGGCCGGGCGTGCCTGTGCACATCTCGATTCCCAGCGCCGATGTGAACACGGCCGTGAAGGCGGTGGGCAGCGACGGCGGAGCGATCGCGGTTCCTGCCATCGGTTTGGCGGGCTGGTGGAAAGGCGGGCCGCGACCGGGCGAACGCGGTCGGGCGGTGATCATCGGACACCTCGACACCGCCCGCGGGCCGGGCCTGTTCGCAAAGGTGCCCGGCCTGAAGCGCCACACGCTCGTGGACGTGACCGACAAGCGGGGCGCCAAGCACCGCTACCGCGTGGTGGGCCGTGTTCAGGTGCGCAAGGACCGCTTTCCAACCGAGGAGGTCTATGGCGGCGGAGACGCTCCCGTGCTCGTGCTGGTGACCTGCGGCGGCCCGTACGTGCAGGGCAAGGGCTACCGCGACAACGTCCTGATCTACGCGCGGGCCGCCACGACCTAGGACGAGGTGCCGCTGAAGATCCTACCCCCGTTATCTTCGGGGGCGTGACCCCACCGGACAGCATCACCCTCACCCGCGGCGCGCCGTCGCTTGACATCATCGCCGTCGATGACCTGCGCGCCGCCGCCGGGAACGCGTTCTCAAAGGATCCCGCGGGCACGTTCGCCTACGGCACCTCCGCGGGCTACAAGCCGCTGGTCGAGTGGATCGCCAAGCGCCAGGACCTGGCGCCCGAGCAGGTGATCGCCACCAACGGCTCGATGCAGGCCGACGCGTTTCTGTTCCAGTCGCGGGTGTCTCAGGGCGACGTGGTGGTGGTCGAAGCCCCGACGTATGACCGCACGCTGCTCTCCCTTCGCCAGCTTGGCGCGGAGATCCTCGCGATCCCGCTCGAGGACGACGGGATCGACGTCGATGCGCTCGAGAACGCGCTCGAGGCCGGCGCCCGGCCCAAGCTCGTCCACATCATCCCCAACTTCCACAACCCCGCCGGCTGCACGCTGTCGCAGGCAAAGCGCGAGCGGCTGGTGGCACTGGCCGAGCAGTACGACTTCATCCTGTTCGAGGACGATCCCTACGTCGAGCTGCGCTTCGCGGGTGAGTCGCTGCCCACGATGCTCTCAATGGACCGCAGCGACCACGTGGTCTATGCGTCCTCGTTCTCGAAGACCGTGTGCCCCGGGATCCGGGTCGGATACCTCGCGGGCCCGACCGAGCTGATCGGTGGCATCCGGCGCGTCGCCACCAGCACCTACATCTCGCCGAACATGGTGGCCCAGTCGATCGTGGCCGAGTTCTGCACCTCGGGCGCCATCGACCGGTCGATCGAGACGGTCAAGAACGCGCTGCGCGAGCGTCGCGACGTGCTGTGCGCCGCGCTCGAGCGCGATCTGCCGGACGCCCGCTTCGTAGTGCCCCAGGGCGGCTACTTCCTGTGGGTCGACATGCCGGAGGGCACCGACGTGGCGGCCATGGGCGAGATCGCCAAGGAGAAGGGCGTGGCCTTCGTCAAGGGCACCGACTTCCTGCTCGAGGGTGGCGAGAACTCGTTCCGGATCGCCTACTCGGGCGTGCCGGCGGACCAGATCGACGAGGCCGTGGCCCGGCTGGCCGGGGCGTACTCCGAGCTCTAGGGGGAGGAGCTAACGGCCCCAGTGCTCTTTTGCGAGCACGAGGTGCTCGGGCAACGCCACGCGCTTGGGCGGTGACGGGTCGGCCACCACGCTGACGGTCTCGGCGACGCTGCGCGTGACCGAGTAGCGGTTGCCCGCCGCTTCGAACGACACCTCGTCGTCGCCGCTAACGGCCAGCTCGCCCTGGAGGCCCGGCCGCAGGCCGGCGTCCATCAGATAGTGCAGGAGATCCTCGGCCTCGTTCTCGAAGCGCAGGATGGTGAGCTTGGCTCCCGGCTCGACATCGGCCAGCGGCACGCCCTGCTCGCGTTGCTCGGTGAAGATCGGATGGCCGTGGGGGCAGGTGGTGGCGTCGCCGATGGCCCTGAGCATGCGCTCCTCGACGGTGGGCGACATCCAGTGCTCGAGCCGCTCGGCCTCCTCGTGCACCTGATCCCAGGGAATGTCGAAGACGTCGGTTAAGAAGCGCTCGATCAGACGGTGGCGACGCACGATGCCCTCGGCGTGGTCCTTGCCGATCTCCGTGAACGCCAGCGCCTTGTCCGAGCCGCGCGTAACGTAGCCGTCCTTCTCCAGCCGGCCGATCATCTCGTGCACGGTGGGCGCCGAGACCTGCATGGCGCGGGCGACGTTGGCGCCGGTCATCGGCAGGCCCGCCTCCTCCAGCCAGAAGATGGTTTGCAGATACTCCTCTTCGGCGACCGTCGCCTGATCCTCACTCATGGCCTCACTCTAACCTCCGACTCTTCCCGGACTAGGATCACGGCCCGATGGCTCTCGCGCTCAAGCCGCCGCTCAAGCCGCAGCTCGCGCGCTCGGCGAAGGAGCTTCCCGAGGGGGACGAGTGGCGCTACGAGCCCAAGTGGGACGGCTTTCGCATCGTCGCGTTTCGCGATGGCCAAGACGTGCACCTGCAGAGCCGCGGGGGCAAGCCGATGGACCGCTACTTCCCCGAGGTCGTCGAGCAGGTCCTGGCGATGCCCGAGGCGCGAGTGGTTCTAGACGGCGAGGTGGTGATCGAGATCGACGGCGTGCAGGAGTTCGACCTGCTGAGCCAACGGATCCATCCCGCGGCATCCCGCGTGGAGAAGCTGTCGCAGGAGACCCCGGCGCGGTTCGTGGCCTTCGACGTGCTCGCCATTGACGACGAGTCGCTGCTCGAGCATGACTACGATGCCCGGCGCGCCCGGCTCGTCGAGCTCGACCTCGGTCCCGTCGACGTCTCGCCCAGCGTGTCGACCACAGATGACGCCGCGCAATGGCTCACCGGGAGCTCCGAGGGGGTCGTCGCAAAGCAGGGCGACGCCCGCTACCTGCCCGGCGAGCGCAAAGGCATGGTCAAGATCAAGCGCGTGCGCACCGCCGACGTCGTGGTGGTGGCTTACCGTGAGGGCAAGGAGAAGGACACCGTCGGCTCGCTGATCCTGGGCCTGTACGACGAGGACGGCGACCTGCACGTGGTTGGCCACACCTCTGGCTTCAAGGCCCAGGAGAAGCGCGACCTGGTGGGCTTCCTCGCCCCCTACCGCACCGACGAGCGCGGCTCGGGCGGCCCGTCGCGCTGGAAGCCCGAGGAGGAGCTGATGTGGGAGGGGCTGCGCCCCGAGCTCGTGTGCGAGATCGCGTTCGACCACATCACCGGCGACCGCATCCGCCATGGCACCAAGCTGCTGCGCTGGCGTGAGGACAAGGCGCCGGCGGAGTGCTCGATGGACCAGCTGCGGGTCTGAGCAATCGTGCTAATTGGCCCAGGATCATGGTAATTTGGGCTTCTTTATCACGATTTATGACCAGGGACTAGCACGATGCAGAGCTTCGTGAACCTAGAGCGAAGCTTCAGCCGGGCAACCGCGAGAACTCAAGCAGCGATCCTCGCGAGAATCGACACGGGAGCCTTGTCCGACGTGAGTCCGGCGACGGTCCGGGTCGTGCTGAACGAGTTGCGCGATGCGGGCCGAATCGAGACGCACGGCGGGGGCCCGAGCGCTAACTGGCGCCGCCTCTGATCCTGGCCGCCCGTCACCCGCCATATGCTCCGCGCCGATGGCCAAGAGCGACGCCACCACGGTCGAGGTCGACGGGCGCGAGGTGCGGGTGTCGAGCCCGGGCCGCGTGATCTTTCCCGCCACCGGGCGCACGCCGGAGATCACGAAGGTGCAGGTGGTCGAGTACTACGTGGCGGTGGGCGGCGGCATCCTGCGTGCGCTGCTTGACCGGCCGACCACGCTGGAGCGCTGGCCCAAAGGCGTGCACGAGGGCATGAGCCTGTCCACGCGGGAGGGCCACAAGGGCGAGGCCTTCTACCAGAAGCGGGTACCTAAGGGCGCCCCTGACTACCTGGAGACGGCACGGATCGAATTTCCCTCCGGCCGGCACGCCGACGAGATCTGCCCGACCGAGCTTGCCGTGGTGGCGTGGTGTGGGCACATGGGCACGATCACCTTCCACCCGTGGCCGGTGCGCAGCTCTGATGTCGACCACCCCGACGAGCTGCGAATCGACCTCGACCCCCAGGAGGGCACCGACTTCGCCGACGCGCAGGTGGTGGCGGCGGAGGCGAAGGTGTTGCTCGAGGAGCTGGGCTATCGCGGCTTCCCGAAGACCTCCGGCGGGCGTGGCATCCACATCTACGTGCGCATCGAGCCGAAGTGGACCTTCACCGACGTGCGCCACGCCGCCATCGCGTTCGGGCGTGAGCTCTCGCGCCGGATGCCCGACCAGGTGACCACCAAGTGGTGGAAGGAAGAGCGCGGCGAGCGCGTGTTCATCGACTACAACCAGAATGCGCGCGACCGCACCATCGCCTCGCCCTACTCGATACGCGCCAAGCCGGGCGCTCCGGTCTCGGCCCCGCTGCTGTGGGACGAGGTGGCCCAGGTGAAGCCCGAGGACTTCGCCGTCGCCACCATGCCGGCGCGCTTCGCCGAGGTGGGCGACCGCTTCGCCGAGATCGACGCGGTCGCACACTCCCTACAGCCGCTGCTCGACATGTACGCGGCAGACGTCGAGGGCGACATGCCCTACCCGCCCGACTATCCGAAGATGCCGGGCGAACCCAAACGGGTGCAGCCGTCGCGCGACACCGACCGCAAGGAGTCGTAGCCGTGCGGTTGGAGGCGTTGCAAGCGGACGCCGCGTGAGCCTGCCCGCTCTGGTCGCTCCCGACAGCTTCAAGGGCACGTTCTCGGCGGCCGAGGTCGCACACGCAATCGCCACCGGGCTGCGGTCCGGCGGCCGTGAGGCCACCGAGCTGCCGGTGGCCGACGGCGGTGAGGGCACGATGGACGTGCTGCTGGCCACGCTCGACGGAGAGCGGCACACCGTGGAGGTCAGCGACCCGCTCGGCCGTTCGGTGGAGGCGACCTTCGCCCTGCTTGCCGACGGCACCGGCGTGGTCGAGTGCGCCCAGGCGAGCGGTCTCGGCCTGGTGGCGCAGGACGAACGGGATCCGATCGGGGCGTCTACTCGTGGCACCGGCGAGCTGATCGTGGCGGCCTGCGAGGCGGGCGCCGAGGTCGTGATGGTGGCTGTTGGGGGAAGCGCCACGACCGATGGCGGGCAGGATGTGGTGGCCCAGGCCGGCCTGCGACCGCGGCTCGAAGTCGTTTGTGACGTGCGTACGCCATTCGAGGACGCGCCGCGCGTGTTCGCGCCCCAGAAAGGCGCTTCGCGCGAACAGGTCGCCGAGCTGGAGCGGCGCCAGCAATCCCTGGCGGAGGCTGCGCCGAAGGACCCGCGGGGGGAGCCGATGACCGGCGCTGCCGGCGGCCTGTCCGGCGGCCTCTGGGCCCACTTCGGCGCGCGGCTCGTGCCCGCGCCCCCTACGTGCTCGACCGCCTGGGCTACGACGCGTTGATGCGCGCCAGCGCGTTCGTGGTCACAGGCGAGGGCCGGCTGGATCGCCAGACGCTGCAGGGAAAGATCGTCGGCGAGGTGGCCACCCGGGCTCGCCAGGCGGGTGTGCGCTGCAACGCCATCGTCGGCAGCCGCGCGCTCAGTCCATTCGAAGCTCGCATCATCGACCTGGAGACCGTGACGGAGGCCACGACCGTCCGCGAGCTCGAGGCGGCCGGTCGCGAACTGGCGCAGGGGGCCGGTGACTAGGAGTCTGTTGGGGAATTGCTCGTTGGTCGGGGTGGTTCAGCCGGGGTTGTGGGCGCCGCACAAATTCCGAAGTCGATGCCGGTGGCATCGGCGAGGATTTGGGGGGCGATCCACAGCCGCGGATGGGCCGCAGCCGGCCCCGAGCAATTTTTCAACAGGCTCCTAGGCCGCTCTCCTCGCCAACTGGAGTCACGTCGAGGACGGCAAGCTCACCCGGATCCGGGTGACCTTCGACGCGAGCCCTTTCAGGGACTGACTCCGCATCGGCGGGCACTTCTCAGAGTTCTCACAAGAGAGCCCGTGACGATCGACGACAGCCGACGACCGCGCCGGACACCGATCGAGAAGGAGACAGCGTGAGAAACACAAGAGTTGTTGTGGTGGTGCTAGGCGTGGTGGTTGCGGCGCTCGCGGCCTCGAGCGCCCTGGCCGTGACCGGCAACCCCCTGGCAAAAAAGGACGCAAACGACCGGCAGCAGCGTCAGGCCGCGGCGCTCGGCAAGAAGCTCGGCATCGCCCCGTCGAAGGTGAGCAAGGCGCTGAGTGCGATCCATGCCGACCGCCGCGAGGCGCGGCAGACACGGCGGGCCTCCGAGCTTGCCAAGCGCCTCGGGGTCTCACCCACGGCCGCGAGGAACGCCCTCGCCAAGGGCAGGGACGCGGCACAGGCCGCAGGCAAGGGCAACAAGCCGGGCAAGGCCTTCCGCGCCGCCGTGGCCAAGGAGCTGAGCAAGAGCCCCGCTGCGGTCGGCAAGGCACTGAAGGGCATGCGCAAGGCGAAGCTGACCGAGCGCCTGTCCGCCGCAGAGCACAACGGCACGATCACCAAGAAGCGCGCCGACAAGCTGCGCAAGAGGATCGCGTCGGGCAAGCTCGGCCCAAAGGTCGCGGGCGCGCTGCGGTGAGACCCGGCCGCACCCCGCGGGTGCTGGTGGTCGATGACGAGGAGTCGATCCGGGTCGCCCTCGAGCGCGCGTTGCGGCTCGAGGGCTTCTCCGTGGGCTTGGCCGTGGATGGCGCCGACGCGCTGGCGCAGATGGAGAGCGAATCCCACGACATCGTCGTGCTCGACGTGGCCATGCCCGGCATGAGCGGCGTGCGCGTGACCGAGCGTTTGCGCGAGCGCGGTGAGCGCGTGCCGGTGTGCATGCTCTTGGCCCGCGACGAAGTGGCCGACCGGGTGGCGGGGCTGCGGGCGGGAGCTGACGACTACCTGGTCAAGCCGTTCGCGCTCCAGGAGCTCGTGGCTCGCCTGCACGCCCTGCTCCGGCGCACGCCGGAAGGCGATCCCGCGCCGCTGGCCGTGGGCGACCTCACCGTCGACCCGGGCCGCCGCACCGTCCACCGCGGCGCGCGGCCGGTCACGCTCACCGGCCGCGAGTTCGATCTGCTCGAGGCCCTGGCACGCCATCCGTCCATCGTGCTGTCGCGCGCCCAGCTGCTCGAGCAGGTCTGGGGCTATGACTTCGAGGTCGATGGCAACGTCGTCGACGTCTTCGTGTCCTACCTCCGACGAAAGCTCGAGGCCGGCGGAGAGCCGCGGATGCTGCATACGGTCCGTGGCGTGGGCTTCAGCCTCCGCCCGTGAGGGCGCCGCGCTCACTGCGCGCTCGCGTGGCCGGGCTCGTGGTTGTGGCCGTTGCCGTCGCTCTGGCCGTGGTGGGTCTCGTGGTGACTGGATCCTTCGCCGCCAGGGAGCGCGAGGCTGTCGACGCGCGCCTCTCCGAGCGGCCCGCCCCGGCGCTGGCGCGCGCGCTCAGGCGCGCGAAGGCGGCTGGACCGGAACGCGCGCTGCCGCCGCTGCTGCGCTTCGACGACGGCTTCGCGCGTCTAACCCGCGGAGGTGAGACGGTGGCATCGCTCGACGCGCCCGCCGGGATCTCGGCGCCCGGCCGCACGGGTATCGCAACGGTTGAGGCCGGAGACGACCGCTACCGCACCCTGACCCGGCGCACGCGCGGCGGGGCCCTGGTCCAGGTCGGGACCACCCTCGGACCCACCGAGCAGCGCATAGGCAGCCTGCGCCGACGGGTGCTGGCGCTCTCGCTCGCCGCCGTCGCGCTGGCCGGGCTGGCCGCCTGGTGGCTCGCCGGCCTGGCGCTCGCGCCGCTTCGCGGCCTGCGCGCCGGTGCCGCTCGGGTGTCCTCGACGCGAGATCTGTCCACCCGGCTGGCCGCGGACGGGGGTATCGAGGAGCTCGATGCGCTGGCCGCGAGCGTGAACGCGATGCTTGCGCGACTCGAGCACTCCGCCGCCGACACCGACCGTGCGCTCGCGGCCACCAAGCGCTTCGCCGCCGACGCGGGGCACGAGATCCGCACACCGCTCACGGCGCTGCGCACCACGCTCGCGACCCTGGCGCGCAACCCCGACATCCCCGCCGCGGAACGCCGGGTCGCGCTCGACGAGGCCGAAGCCGAGGCGGACCGCTGCGCGCGCTTGCTCGACGCGCTGCAAACGCTGGCCCGGGGCGACGCCGGCGCCGCGCTGCCGGTGGAGCGGATCGACCTGGCCCCCCTGGTGGACGCCGCCGTGGAGCGCGCCCGCCGGCGGCATCCCGAGGACGTGTTCGCACTGGACGCCGCCGACGGCGAGGCCGCGATGGATGGCTGGCCCGACGGCGTGGCCACCCTGGTTGACAACCTGCTCGAGAACGCGACCCGCCACGGGGCGGAGCACTCACGCGTCCAGGTCGCGCTGGCTCCCTGCGCAAGCGGCATGTGGCGCCTGACCGTGGACGACGACGGGCCGGGCATCGCCGAGGCCGACCGCGACCGGTTGTTCGGTCGCTTCGAGCGAGGCAACCACCGCGCGCACGGGTCGGGGCTCGGACTCGCGCTCGTGCGCCAGCAGGCACGGCTGCACGGCGGCGACGCGCTCATCGAAACCTCGCCCCTTGGCGGAGCGCGAGTAGTCGTGACGGTGGGCTGACCGTCGCTCAAGCCATCAGCGAGGCGACTACGGCCTCGTAGAAGCCTTCGCCGTGGCCCGACTCGGTGCGCTCGACGTTCGCGTGGCCGCCGCCGTGGGCGTCGGAGTTGGCCACGAGGAAGAACCGCCCGACCGCGTCGGCCATCGCCAGGTCCTCGGCCGAGTCACCGACCGCGACGCACTCGTCCACCGCGTATCCGCGCGCCTGCATGTGCAGCGCGACGGCGGCGACCTTCGACGTCTGGACGGGCACCAGGTGGAAGATGCTGCTCGCGGGGTCGGGCGAGCCGTTGTCGAGCAGGCGCAGCCCGGTCAAGCCCTCGCGCTGCAGGACCGCATTTGCCTCGGCGGCGTCTACCGTGCCCCTGAAGAGGTGCGAGACGAACCGATCGCGGTGGTAGGGATGCAGATACTCAAGGCGGCCTGCGAACTCCTCGAGCAGCAGGGCCGGTGCGCCGGAGTCCGCGATCAACTGGTGGGGGGTGCGGTCGTCGGTGGGGATGAACTCGCCGCAGAGCAGGTGCTCCTCGCCCCCGACCACCACGCCCGACCCGACCTCGTACACGTAGGAGTCCTGGCCGAGCAGCCGTGCGTCCTCCATCACCTGCGCCTTGCGGCGGCCCGACACACAGACCACCTCGACCCCGGCCCTGTGACAGGCCTCGAGCGCGCGAGCGGGAAGCAGCGTGAACTCGCCCTCGCCGGTCCGAAACAGCGAGGCGCCGGCGCCCAGCAGGGTGCCGTCGAGATCGGTGTAGACGCAGCGCAACGCCATCGGCGAGCGAGCCTAGGCCGGCACGAGCGTTGCGAACGGCGGCCGCACGATGACCGGGCTCGCGGCGGGCGGCCCGAGCAGCCGGCCGTCGTGGTGCAGACGGTCGGTAATCACCGCGAGCACCGACTCGGCCATCGGCCTGAGGGCTTCGAGCGACTGGTGCGCGTTGCGGCGCTCCCCGAGGTGGACCTGGGCGATCGCGTCCGCGCCGATCACGTCGCGCAGCTCGAGCAACATGGCCGCCTCGACTGAGTAACCGGTGGCGAACGGAATGCGCTGCAACAGCGCTCGCGACGCCGCGACCTCGCCTGCCAGTGGCTGGACGAGATCCGCGAGGTCGGGGTAGAAGGCCGCGAGCAGGGGCCGCGCTGTCAGCTGGCTCACGCGCCCGCCGCCGTTGGCCACCTCGTGGCCGCCGACCACATATGGGCGGTTGTAGGTGGCCTTGACGAACTCCGCGCCTGAGTCGGTCAGGAGCGGCCCGAGCAGACCGGTGACGAACGCGGGTGAGAAGTCGCGCGTGTCGGCATCGATG
Organism: Solirubrobacterales bacterium; assembly: GCA_038237685.1. Lineage (GTDB taxonomy): Bacteria > Actinomycetota > Thermoleophilia > Solirubrobacterales > Thermoleophilaceae > JAAYBF01. The sequence goes on from JBBRYL010000001.1 coordinate 82,719, forward strand.
TAGACCACGAGATCGCACCGCACCGCGGCCAGCGCCCGCCACATGGCGTCGCCCTTGCCGAGCACCGGCCCGGCCTCGGGTACCAGCGAGCCCTGCTGGAGTACCTCTGCCCCCGCCGCGAACGCCACCTCGACGGTGGCGTCCCGCGAGCCACCGTCGACCACCAGGATTTGGTCCACGAGCTCGCCTAGCCCGCGAATCCGCTCCACGATGAAGCCCACGGTGTCGGCCACCTCGAGTGCGGGAAGCACCACCGAGACCGTCTGGCTCTTGCGCTGCAGCAACTGCGCCGGCGCGAAGTCGGAGTGGTCGAAGGTCGTGGTCATCGCGGGCCTACTATGGCTGTCCGCGTCGGTGACTCCCGAAACCCGTGGCCGTGGGAGTCCATTCAGCAGCGCGGCGAGGGCGAGCAGACGTCCGACGTGTCGGAGCGCCGCGTCGACCGTGGCGCTCAGCCCGGTGTGCCAAGCTCCTCCCGCGCGAGCGCCAGCACCTCTAACGCGATCCCAACCTTCGGACCTCACCCGCCAACCGGACGGGCGTCACGGTGACGGCATGAGCGCGATTGCGGGTCTTCCCGCCTCACGATCCTGGCGAGCCCCCGCGGCATTGTCGTGGCGCTTCCTCGCGGGCAGCACGCTCGCTGCCCTGGGCGCCGGCGAGCTTGTGGCGATGCTGTTCCCGGCCACTGACCTTTCCCCGTTCGTACCATTGACCCCGGGCGTCGGCCCGTTCGCCCTGGCGAACGTGCTCGTCGTCTGCCTCGGCCTCTGTTCCCTGATCCTGAGCCACGGACTGTGGCGCGGACGGCGTCGGGCGCTGCACGCCGCAGTGCTGGTGTCGATCGTGATCGCCCTCGCCTCCGCGGCGGCGGGCTCCACCATCTGGACGGCGTTCGCGTCCCTGGCGACCGCCGCGCTGCTGGCCAATCGGGGCGCCTTCCAGCGCGGCAGCTACCGCCCGCCTGACCGCGCGACGATCGGCCTGGCGGCGCTGGCGGGCATCGCCGGCGCGGGGGTCTACGCACTGCTCGCGCTCCCGCCGCTGCTTGCCGACCGGGTGTCGGGGCTCGGAAGCGCCCTCGACCTGGCCGCCGCCCGGATCGCCGCAGGAACCTGGTGGCTGGCCTCCGCCGCCCCGCTGTCGCTCGCCCTCGACGCGCTCGTGGCGGTGGCGGTCGTCTCGGCCGCGGTCTATCTCTTCAAGCTCCTGCGCCCTGCGCCCGCGGCGGACGGCCACACAGAGGCCGAGCACATCAGGGCTCGCGCGATTCTCGCCGACCACTGCACCGACTCGCTCGACCCGTTCGCGCTGCGCGAGGACAAGGCCTTTCACTTCCACGACGGTGCCTTCCTGGCATACCGCACGTTGCGGGGCACGGCCGTCGTGTCGGGAGACCCCGTTGGCCCGCCCGGCAGCGGCCCCGGGGTGATGGCAAGCTTCCTGCACTTTGCCGTCGAGCGCGACTGGGAGGTCGTCGTGACGGGCGCCTCCGGCGAGTGCCTGAACGACTACCGCGCGCTGGGCCTGAGGTCGCTGCACATCGGCGACGAAGCGGTCGTCGACCCGCGCGGATTCTCGCTCGAGGGGCGCGCGATACGCAAGATTCGCCAGTCGGTGAACCGGATCGACCGGCGCGGGTGGTCGATCGAGTGCGTGGAGGCGGACCGCCTGGACCCGGAACTGATCGAGGGCCTCGGGCGCATCGATCGGGAATGGCGCGCGGCCCAGCCGCGGCTGCAGGGCTTTGCGATGACGCTCGGCCGTCTCTGGGGCGCCTCGGAGGACGCCGACGCGCTGTATGTCGTGGCGCGCTCTCCAGAGGGGGCCGTCGAGTCGTTCATGCGCTTCTCGACCTTCCGCGGTGGCCTGTCGCTCGATGTGACGCGCCGGCTCGGCGACGAGCCCAACGGACTCAGCGAGGCGATGGTCGTGGCCACGCTGGGGTGGGCGCGTGACCGCAACCTGTCGGCCGTCAGCCTGAACTTCGCCGGCTTCGCCCACCTGATGGCGGCGGATGCGGTGCTCACCCGCGGCCAGCGGCTGATGCGCCGTGCCCTGCGAGCGACGCACGGCCGCTTCCAGCTCGAGCGCCTGATGAGCTTCTGCGCGAAGTTCGGGCCCAGCTGGAAACCGCGCTATCTCCTCTACGGCGGGCGCACTCGACTACCGCGCGCAGGCTTGCGCGTCCTGCAGGCCGAGGCGTATGTCCGCCCGCCACGGAACCGGACTGCTCAGCCACACTGGCAGCCGGGGCCTGATCCCGTTTGCCCCGTGGTCGCCGGCCTGGCCCCTGGAGTCGGCCTGTGAGCGCGCTGGTTCTCGGGCTCGCCCTCGCCGTCGGAGCCGCGGTGGCGCTCAACGGCAGCTATCTGCTCCAGCACGTAGGTGCGGCGGGGGCGCCCGCGATCAGCGCATTGCGGCCGATTGCGACCATACGCGGGCTGCTCGGCTCGCGGCTGTGGGCGATTGGCGCAGCGGCGGGGATGCTTGGCTGGGGGATGCATGTGCTGGCCCTGTCAAAGGCTCCGCTCTCGCTGGTGCAGGCCTTCGTGGCCGGTGGCCTGGCGCTCACGGTGCCTCTCTCGGCGCGCATCCTTCACCGCAGATCGACTTCAGGCGAGAACCGCGCGGTGGCGGCGATGGCGCTGGGCCTCGCCGTACTCGCCATCGGCACCGGCGGCGACGCCGCGACCGCCTTCGCGCCCGGGGCCCTCGTGGGCTATCTGGGCGGTGCGGCCGCGCTGGCAGCGATAGTCGCGCTGCTCCCGCTGGGATCGGGTCGCGCGAACGCACTCGCCCTCGCGGGCGGCACCCTCTACGGTGCGGCGGACGCGGCGATCAAGGCTCTCACGGGCGTGGCGACGCACGGGGGGGTCATGGCCGTGCTCACCTCCCCCTGGCTCGCGATCGCAGTCCTGACCACGTGCGGTGCCTTCTTCTGCTTCCAGCGTGGGCTCCAGAGCGGAGCAGCGATCTCGGTCATCGCGCTCATGACAGCGGCGACAAACGTGGTGTCGATCGGCGCGGGCTTCGTGGTCTTTCACGACTCCTTGGGCGCCACTCCGCTGCTCGCGGCGCTGCACGCGGCCGCCTTCGGCCTGACCCTCCTGGGTGCGTGGCGGCTCGCCCCCGCGCAGGCGACGCTGCTCGCCGAGCCCGCCGACGGTCTCCCGTCGGCCAGGGGTATCGTGCCCGTTCCCAGCCACCGCTGAAACAGCGCGTGGGTGCCTCTCACTTCCAGCTCACCGTCTCACAGTCCGATCATCGGCCGTTCCTATGGTCCGTGGCGAATAGATCCGACGAAAAGGAGACCCAGGATGTTCGACATGACCAAGATCAAGAGGTCCGGAATCGTTCTCGGTGCGGCAGCCGTGACCGCCCTCGGCGTGGGTGGCGTAGCGGTCGCTCAGAATGCCGGGCAGGCACAGAAGCCGGCCCAGGTGAAGAAGGCCGCGGAGCCCAAGGGCCCCGACCGGGACAACATCCAGAGCGGCGACCAGACCACGCCCGACGTGAAGGGGTCTGCGAGCGAGGCTCCGGGAACCGAGACCAAGGACGGCCCTGGCAAGGCCGAGGCTCCGGGAACCGAGACCAAGGACGGCCCTGGCAAGGCCGAGGCTCCCGGCAGCGAGACCAAGGCCGACAGCGATGGCCCCGGTGGCCACGCCGACGAGCCCGGCAACTCCAACGCCGACCACCAGTTCCAGGGCAATGAGTAGCGTCTAGATAAATCCGTCGGACACGACGCATAGCCGCGAAAGCGGCAGGCGAGCACAGATGGCCCCGCTCCGGCGGGGCCATCTCGCGTCGCAGGGCTCTGTCGCGTGTGCACTCAGTCTTCAGCTCTGAATGTGACAATGCAGAACCTCACAAGACCCGCGACTGGCTTGGTTGTGCTGCTGGCACTGACGCTTGGCGCCACGGCTTGCGGCGGATCCTCACCACCCCCTGACGGCCAGGGAGCCCTCACGCCGATTCGAGCGGTACCTTCCCCCGCCCCGGGCGGGTAGCCGTGCTGGTGCTCGAGGAACAGGAGCTATCGCCAGGTGATCGGCAGCCCCAGGGCGCCCTGCTTGAACGGGCTCGCGCCATCAGCCTCAGCAGCGATCCTGCCGAGCTGCGGCGCCGCGGCCGCGCGATCGAATGACCGAGCTCGTGACCGGGAGCGGCGCCACGCGCAGCCATTTCTAACCGCAGGTAGGACGGCGCGAGTTCCGCTGCCGCCGCTGAGCCGCGCCGCGCTCGGCCGCCGAGTCCAGTCGGCCAGGGACCGCAACTTTGAGGCCACCGAGCTATTACTACCGGCATAACACGTGTAAAGAGCCGAGTTCCCGGGCCGCCAGGCCGGGGGATCGGGGGACCCACGCGGCCCAAGGCCGCAGGGGCGAATCGCAGCCGGAGAGCTGCGTAGCGCACTTCCAGCGCGAGCCCGACAGCTAACCCCGAAGGCCATAAGGAAGAGGAGAGCCCGTCCCGTGATCCCCGCCCAGCGAGACCTTGCCCTACCCGAGCCCTGGGAGAAGTCCCTCGAACGATCCCGCCGCAAGCGGATACTCATTCCCGAGGTGCGAAGGAGGCAGAACCGCCGTCGCCGCGCCTCCGCGGCGCTCAGCACGCTGATGGTGGCCGGGCCGGCGAGCCAGGTCTTCGCCGCGGCCACGGCCAGCGGGGCGGCCGCCGCACCCGGACCGAGCTCGTCCTCGACGCGGGCGATTGGCCAGGTCCCGACGGGCACGTTCTTCCGCCTCGGGAGCACGGGTGAGGCGGTCAGGGCGATCCAGGCCCGGCTCGGCGTGCCGGCCGATGGCATGTACGGCGTGGCCACCGAGCGCGCGCTGCGTGCCTTCCAGGCCCGCAGCGGCCTGGAAGTCGACGGCGTCGTCGGGCCCGTAACCTGGACGAGGCTGATGGGGCTGGGCAAGGCCGCCCTGCGTGCCGGCGCCGGCGAGGGCGAGGTCGCGGTGATCGTGCGTGAGCGCCCGACCGCCCCGGGTGACGTGGCGCGGGCGCCTGCATCGAAGCAGCCGGCGTCCACGAGCGTCGCCGGCCTGGGCCCATCCGACGAGCACGCGCCCGATGCGGTCCAGCGCAAGGCCGACCAGACCCCGACGGCACCCGTCGCCCCCACGCCGCGGACGCGCCCCGTGGCAATTCCGGCGCCTGCTCCCGACGTCGGCTCCGGGGCGTGCGGCGAGCTGCGACTCTCCGCGCCGGTCAAGGGAGTCAGGACGTCGCCGTTCGGCCCGCGCGGCGGGCGCAACCACGACGGCATCGACATCGCGGCCCCGACCGGCACGCCGATCCACGCCGCCGAGTGCGGCATTGTCAGCTTCAGCGGCGTACAGGGCGGCTACGGGAACATGGTCTGCGTCGACCACTCGAGCGCGCTGCAGACGTGCTACGCCCACATGTCCCGCACAGCCGCGAGCAACGGCCAGACCGTGCGCAAGGGCCAGGTGATCGGCTACGTCGGCACCACGGGCCACTCGACCGGCCCCCACGTGCATTTCGAGACGAGGGTCAACGGCCGGGCTCGCGATCCCGAGCCCTACCTGCGCGGTGGGGCGGTCCCGGGCGAGCCGAAGGCGCGGCAAGCCGCGGTGAGGGGCGCGAGCAGGGCGGCCCTCGCTCCGGCGAGGACCCGGGCCGTCTCGTCGCGCGCCCCGTCTGTAATAACCGCGCGCGCCCCACGGGCCACCACAGCCCGGCCGGCTGCGGTTGCCCAGCCGGCTCCGGTGGCCGGCCCCGCCCGACCGGCTCAGTCGGCTCGGCCCGCTCCTGTGCCCCAGCCCGCTCCTGTGCCCCAGCCCGCTCCTGTGGCTCAGCCCGCTCCGGTAGCCGAACCGGCACCGGCAGCTCAGCCCGCTCCTGTGGCTCAGCCGGCTCCGGTAGCCGAACCGGCACCTGCAGCTCAGCCGGCTCCGTCATCGCCTCAGCTGACGGCCGCCGATCCGCAAGCGGCTCCGCCGGCACCGTCGGCGGGGACTGCCCCCGCCCTCGCGCCCGTCGAAGCGCCCCCTGTCGGAGCCAACTGAAGGCGGGCTGGGCGCCCGGCTAACGCGACGCTAACTCGACGCCAACCGGGCGAAGTGACTCCGCCGCCATGGTGGGGGACATGAAGCAGCTCGCCTCGATCGATTCCCCGCCGATTGCACCCCGCCCTCCGGCACAGCCGGCGGTGCGGGATGCACCTGGCTCCGCGCTCGACCATCCAGACCTCTTGCCCGGCCTCTCGATTGTGATGGCCTGCCGCGACGACGCCGCGACGGTCGCCGCGGCCATTCGCAACGCGGCCGACGCCGCGAGCCGCGTCAGCTATCGCCACGAGATCCTCGTAGTTGACGACGGCAGCACGGACCTGAGCGCCGAGCGAGCGGCGCCGTTCGTGACCGGTGACGGACACGTGCAGCTGCTGCTGCACCCCCACCCGCGTGGGTCCGGCGAAGCGCTGCGCGCGGGAATCGCGGTCGCCAGGAATCCGTGGGTGGTCCTGACCGACGCCGCTTTCGAGCTCGACCTCTGCCAGCTGGAGGACTTCCTTGCCCTCGCCCCGGATCACGACCTGCTGATCGGCTGGAGGGTGCTGCGGCGGGCACCGGTCCGCGCGCGCTTGCGCGCGGCCGTGTGGAGCGGGCTCGTGAGCCGGCGACTGGGCGTTCCGGTACGCGACGTGGACTGTCCGCTCAAGCTCGTCCGGCGTGATCTGCTCGAGCGGGTCACGCTCACGAGGCGTGGCTCGACCCTCGGCGCGGAGCTCCTGGCGCGAGCGTGCGCTCAGGGCGCGCGGGTCACCGAGGTCGCGGTTCGCCAGCGCCCAGACGTCCCCGCCGCGGCAGTCACGAGCATCGGCCCTCACCTCGGAGCACGCAACCTCGGCGCGCTGGCGGCCATGTCGCGGCCCCGGCAGCGCCGCTCGTCTGCATCACCGCGTCCGCGGCGCCGGCCTTGGCGCGCGCCGGGTGCGGCGGCCGTGGCGGTCGCGGCGGTCTTCGCGGGCCTGGGCTGGCTCTACCTGCTGTTCAAGGCCGGGCTCGTCGGGTGGGGACCTGATCTAGGCGGCGCGCTGCCGCTCCAGCAGCTCGCCGGTAGTGCCGACCAACCGGTCGTACGCCTCGCCGCTGCGTGGCTGCCCGCCGGGGCGATTGTCGGCGTTGTGCTCGCGCGGCTCACCTCGTGGCGCCACCCCGGTGTCGTCGCCGGCGTGATCGCGGCGCTGCTGCTCACGCTGACGGGCGCCGCGTCGGACGCGGTTGCCAACTCACAGGCCCTGGCTCCCCACCTTCTGGCCCAGTTGGGCCACCCCGGCCTGATCGCCTCCGTGCTTCTGATGGCCGCCGCTGTCGCGGTGGCGTCACACTTGACCAGAGCGCGCGGGCAATGAAGCGCCTGCTCGCGGTTGGACTCGTCTGCTGGCTGGTGGCCGGGGCAGCGGGCGCCGGAGCCTACGTACACGACTACTCGCTCTACCGGGGCTTTCCGCCGCCCCAGACTCCCGCGGGCGTGAAGCAGGGTCGACTCGTCACCAAGCACTTCTACTCCCACGCGCTGCACCAGCGGCGCAGCTACCTGGCCTACCTGCCGCCGGGATACGCGTCCGCCGCAGCCCACGGCAAGCGCTTTCCCGTGCTCTACCTGCTGCACGCCCCGCCGGGGCGCCCCATGGGCTACGTGCTCGCCGGGGCGATCAACGCCCGCGCCGACGTGCTGATCTCCCACAAGCGCATCAAGCCGTTCATCATCGTGATGCCCGACGGCAGGAGCGGAACCTTCGGAAACGACACGGAGTGGGCAAACGCCCGCGCGGGACGCTACGAGAGCTTCGTGCTCGACACCGTGCGCGCGGTCGATGCGCGCTTCTCGACCCAGGCAACCCGCGGGCACCGAGCGATCGGGGGCCTGTCGGCTGGGGCCTACGGAGCGACCAACATCGCGCTGCACAACCCAAAGGCCTTTAGCGTTTTCGAAAGCTGGTCGGGTTACTTCACCCAGACGCCCACCTATGCCTTCAAGGGAACCTCGACCGCCGCGCTGCGAGCCAACAGCCCGAGCAGCTATGTGGCCTCGCTGGGCCCCACCCTGCACCGCCTTCCGATCCGCGCCTACCTCTACCAGGGTCGCCAGGACGGCAACCCCATTCCGCAGATGCAGTCGTTCGCCCGCCAGCTGCGGGGCGCCGGCGGCCGCGTGCGCTACAGCGTCTATCCGGGCAGCCACAGCTGGAAGCTGTGGCGCGCCCAGCTTCCGCACATGCTGGAGTTCGCCAGCCACTCGTTCGGCAAGACGCGATGACGGCGGGCCGCGCCGCGCGCCTGCGCCGTCTCACACTGGCGCTGGTGCTCGCCGGCTGGACGCTGGGAGGCGTAGCGGGCGCCGGCGCCTACGTGCATGACTACTCCACCTACCGCGGCTATCCACCTCCGCGGCATCCGCCGGGCGTGGCGCCCGGCCGCCTGCAGACCGTCCGCTTCCACTCGGCCGCGCTGGGCCGCGAGCGCTCCTATCTCGTCTCGCTGCCCCCGGGCTATGAGCGGGGCGCCGCGCACGGCCGCCGCTTTCCGGTCCTGTACCTGCTCCACGGGACCTCGGGCTCCCCCCGGCTGCTCAACCGCGTGGGCGGAGTGCAGGTGGCGCTCGACGTATTGGCCGGAAAGCCCACAGGTGGGAAGTTCCTGGTGGTGATGGTCGACGGTCGCGACGGCACGCCTCGCAGCGACACCGAGTGGGCCAACACGCGCCACGGCCGCTACGAGAACCTGGTGCTCGACACCGTGCGCGCCGTCGATGCGCGCTTCTCCACGGTCCAGACTCCCGAGGCGCGCGCAATCGGTGGCCTGTCCGAGGGGGGCTACGGCGCCCTGAACATCGCGCTGCACCATCTCGACACCTTCTCGACGGTCGAGAGCTGGTCGGGCTACTTCACCCAGACGGCGAGCGGTCCCTTCCGGGGTGCCTCGGGGGCCCAGCTGCGGGCCAACAGCCCCGCCTCGTACGCCGGCGGCCTGGGCCCGAGGTTGCGGCGGGCGCCGCTGCATGTCTTCCTCTACGGGGGCAATCGTGATCGCGACACGACGCCCATGCCGGGCTTTGCCGCCGGTCTGCGCGCGGCCGGCGCGGACGTGACCTACCGCGTCTATCCCGGCGGTCACGACTGGAGGCTGTGGCGCGCCCAGGTGCCACAGATGCTGCGCTACGCCGGTGCCCAGATCGGTGCCCGCCCGTGATCGCGCACCGTGAGATCCACCGGGCTGTTGCGGCCGCCCGCGCCGGCTGCGACAGTCCGTCCGCCCGTGTGCGCTGAGACCACCCTCGACATCCTCGTCGTCGACGACGACTCGGACCTGCGCGAGCTCCTCTCGCGCTCGTTCACACGCGAGGGGCATCGAGTCGTGACCGTCGCCGATGGACGTGGCGCCGTCGACCGCGCCAGCACCGGCCACTTCGACATCGTGCTGCTCGACGTCGGCCTAGGCGCCGGCCCCGACGGCTACGAGGTGTGCCGCACCCTTCGCGCCCGCCGCAACGTCGTTCCGATCGTGATGCTCACAGCGCTGGACAGCGAGGCCGATGCGGTGCTGGGCCTGGAAGCCGGTGCCGACGACTATGTAACGAAGCCCTTCGGCCCCGCCGAGCTGCGCAGCCGCATCCGCGCGGTGTTACGCCGCGCCGGGCCGAGGGCCCTGGGGGAAGACGTGCTGGCCGCGGGGCCGATCGTGCTGGATCGCAGCAGGCGGCGGGTGACCGTCCAAGGAGCGGACGCCGACCTGACCTTCTCCGAGTTCGAGCTGCTGCAGGCCCTGATGGCCGAGCCCGGCAGGGTGTTCAGCCGCGAGGACCTGCTCCGCGCGATCTGGGACGAGGGCGCCTACCGCGACCCGCGTGGGGTCGACGTACACGTGAGGCACCTACGGCAGAAGCTCGAGGCGGAGCCCGAACGGCCCCAGATGATCCAGACCGTGCGGGGCGCCGGCTACCGGCTGAGCTCCGGCTGAAGGGGTGGCTGGCCCAAGCGCGCTGGCGGGTCTGCGTCCGCGTCTGATCGGCGCGTTGGCTGCCACCAGCGCAATCACGCTGGTGGTAGCGGCCGTGGCGCTGCTGTCTCCGCTCGAGCAACGGCTGCGAACCGAGCGGATCGACTCCCTCACCGCCGACTTGAAGGCCGACGGGTCGGCCTTCGAGGAGCTTCCGCGAGCGGAGGTCCGGGCCGGTGGGAAGCGGATCGGCGGCCTGGCCCGCGCCCTGCGCCGGCGCACCGGCGCGGACATCGCGGTTGTCGGTGGCGATGGTCAGACGCTGGTGGCCACCGATCCCGGGGAGGCCCGCAGAGCGGGAGACGTTGCACGCGCGCTGCGCACCGGCCGCGTGGTGACCCAGACGGCGAGCGACGAGGGCGACCCCGAGGTTCGTGTGGCGGTGCCCGTGCGCTCGCGCGTGGGCCCGATCGTGATCTCCGCCCAGAAGCCCCTGGACGCGGCCCAGCCGGCGGTGGGAGTGGTCGAGCGCGCCTTGGTGGAGGCCGCGCTGATAGCCCTGGTGATCGCGACTCTGATTGGCGTCTTCATCACCACCCGCCTGATCAGGCGCCTGCGCCTCCTTCGCGACACGGCGCTCCGGGTTGCGGAGCTGGGGCCGTCGGTCGAGGTGCGTCCCGACACGGCCCGCGACGAGGTGGGGGATCTGACGCGCGCGCTGGCCACGATGCAGGGCCGCCTCCACGAACAGGAGCAGGCGCGGCGCGCCTTCGTGTCCACTGCTTCCCACGAGCTGCGAACGCCGCTCACCTCGTTGCAGCTCGTGCTCGGGCTCCTGGGCGAGGACCTGCGTAGTGGCACCATCGACTTGGACGAGGCACGCCGCCAGGTGACCCGCGCCGAGGCCCAGACGGAGAACCTGTCCCAGCTGGCCGCCGACCTGCTCGATCTGAGCCGGATCGACGCCGGGATCCCGATGCGACACGAGGGTGTGGAGCTTCGAGATCTCTGCGAGTCCGTGATCGCCGAGTTCAGCGGGCGCCTGAAGGAGACCAGCCAGGCGGTCGAGCTCGTGGCCCCGGACGCCTGCGTGGTCATGGCCGACCCTTCGGGCACGGCGAGGGTCGTCCGCCTCCTGCTGGACAACGCGCTCCGGTTCTCGCCACCCGATCGGCCCGTGACGGTCTCCCTGACCCGGGTGGGCGAGGGCGGGCGCGTGACCGTCTCTGACCATGGGCCCGGCGTGCCCGCCACCGAGCACGAGGTGGTGTTCGAGCGCTTCCGCCGGGGAACCCAGACGGGCGGCGAGGGCGGCTTCGGTCTGGGCCTGGCGATCGGTCGCGAGCTCGCCCGGCGCATGGGCGGCGGGCTGCAGCTCGATCCGGTGGAGCACGGCGCGTCCTTCACGCTCGAGCTGGGCCTCGCCGAGGAAGGCAGGGACGCCGACTAGCGTCGGCGGTCGAGCACCTTCTCGACCTCGCGGGCGATCACGCGGTAGCCCGCCGTGTTGGTGTGGTCGTCGTCCTTGTCCGAGCAGCTCCACGTCCAACGGCACACCCGTGCGACCGCGAGAGGGATGCGACCGTAGGGCTTGAGCTGGACATAGCGGTCCAGCTGGTCGGTCGCAAAGGCGTCCTCCACGTTCGCGATCGGAACGTGGGCCTTCCGTAGACCCGGTCGAGCGTAGCGTTGATGCGCCGTTCGACGGAGACCGACCGGCGCGCCAGCAGCCGGCCGGCCCGGCCGTGCACCCAGCTGCCTAGAAAGGAGTTGTAGTAGTTGATGCCGACGAGCGGTAGGTGGCCGCGGCCTGCTGCTCGCAGGCGCCGGATCACCTCTGGGAGGCTCTGGCGCAGCGAGACGAGGGCGCGATCCACGCAGCCGCCGTCGAAGCCGTTTCCGCGGTGGCAGCGCTCGACCTCGTTCGCACCGATGTCGAGCGTGACAAGTGCGGTTCGCCGGCTCTTTATGACTTCCTCGGCCCGCTCGAGCTGGCTCGGCCCCGGACGGTCCCTGTGGATCAGGCTCGCGCCGGTCTCGCCGCCTCGGCCGAGCTTGACGAGGACCAGGTCTTGGATCTGCGCGGCACGCTGATGCCAGATCGCCTCGGCGTAGCCCTGGTCGGAGGGCCTGTCGGGCTGAATGCCGGCCGCGAGGGAGTCACCCAGAGCGAGGTAGCGCGGCGCGTCGGGCGCCGGGCTCGCGGTGCCCCCGCCTCTCGCTCCGCCTACAACTGCTCCCAGGATCACCGCGAGCAGCACGGCTGCCGGATGGCGCACGCGTCGCACTGCCCTGACCGTAGCGAAGCGGTTGGGTCAGTGGATGCAGGGGAAGCCCGGGCGGCCGCGAGCCGGCTGGAATTCCTCCGTCAGGGCACAAGGGGACCGCGTAGGCGACCAGATCTTGCTGGGCGGAAGCCATCGCGTCAGGCCGCTCTCGGCGCCAGATCGGCAACGGGCTTGAACTTCAGATCTCTCCGGAGTGCTCCGGGCAGACGGGGCTTTGGCAGCTGGCCCTCGGCCCACAGCGCGGCGAGCGCCGCTCGTGGCAGCCCCAGCCGCCCCTCGTACAGCAGGTAACGCGGCTGCCAGCGCGGCCCGAGCTTGGCGTTGAACGAGTACAGGCTCTCGATCTGGAAGAACGGGTCCGCGAGCGCCACCAGGCGTCCGAGCAGCCGCTCGGCCCGCGTGGCGGGAGCATGTACCAGACGGGCGAAGGCGGCGAAGTTCAGCGAGAGCTCCTCCACGCCACGCGCTCCGAACAGCTCGATCGCGCGTACCAACATGAACTCGGTGACCCCGTTCGGCGCGGCGCAGTCGCGGCGCATCGCGCTCAGCGAGGCGCGCGGGCTGCCGTAGGAGGGCACGAAGTGCAAAAAGCCGCGGATCCTGCCGTCCTCGTCGCGGGCGATCAGCACGGTCGAGTCGCCCAGGTACCGGCCACGCAGGCCGTCCATGGCCATCGAGAAGCCGCGCTCGGGCTCTCCGCCCAGCCAGCGCTCGGAGATCTCCTCGAGCACTGCGAGCTCCGCCGGCCCGACCTCGCTCAGCGTGCTCAGCTCGGTGGTGTAGCCGGCCTTCACGAGGCGAGTCACTGACTGGCGCACCTTGCGGATCGCCCGTCCCTCGAGCGAGAAGGCGCCGGTATCCACGATCGCCTCGTCGCCGATGTAGAGCGCGCGCAACCCGGCGTCGGCGGCGAGCTCACGCAGAAGCTCGCCGCCGCCAACGACTCCGAGCCGCAGGCCGCGCTCCTCCGCGAACGAGCAGACCTCTGACAACAGGCTCGGGATCGCCTCGGGCGGACCGACCGGGTCTCCGGAGCACAGGAGCACCCCGTTCTCCACTCGGTAGGAGAGGAAGGCCCGCCCGTCGCCGCTGATGAAGTGCTGGAGGTCTCCCCGGAGCTTGAAGAAGCTGAGGGTGTCCGAGCCGTTGGCCTGCACAAGCCGACGCGCCGCGCAACGCTGCGCTTCCGGCGGTGGCCGGCTCGGGGCGGCCAGGGGCCGGAAGGCCAGGCGAGCGACTGCAAGAGCCACGAGGAACCCCACGCCGACCGTCACGGTCGGCGCCGTCCACAGGTCGGCCACCAGCGCGGCAAGGCCGGCCGCCAGGGCAGTCGTGGCAGGGGCGAGCAGAGAGCGCAGGGCCGCGCGGGGCGCCAAGCGCTCGTGGGCTACGCAGAAGGCGTCCCGACCCCAGGTCAGCACGCCGGCGAGGGCCCAGCTCGCAACTGCCTCCTCGACGTCGAGACCCTTCAGCAGGTTGAGTGCGCCCACGCCCACAAGCAGCACGATCGCGAGCTGCAGGGCCCTGCGCCGGCGGCGAGCCAGGTAGGGCGCGAGCACGAGCAGCGCCAAGCCGGCCGGCAGCGCCAACGCATGCGCGAGCAGCGGGGCGTGGACTCCGGTGATTCGAGTGAGCACGGCGAGGCGGTCGTGGGCCCCCGGAGTGAGCGCAGAGATCACGTTGAACGCTCCCACCGCTCCCGTGAGCCAGCCGGCGGCCGCGGGCAGGGACTCGCCGCGGTAGGCCCGCCGCAGCGCGGCCGGAGCGCGGTGAATGCCAAGCCGCCATGCTGCCGTGTCCCGCCGGGACGGAACCAGGTCGTGCCAGTCCTTGGCCACGAGCCACGCCCCCGTCAGCGCGAGCGCGGAGGCGAGCAGGGCGGGAGCATCCATCGCCACGGCTGCCACCGCGGCGACCAGCGTGGCCAGCCCCAGGTGCCACTCGTGCACGCGAAGGCCGGCCACGAAGCATCGTGGACCGAGCGCATGGCTCTCGACTCGGATCATGGGGAGGGTGAGGGCTTGATGAGGCCGGCCAGCAGCGGCGTGGAGGACGCCCCCGCATGCGCCAGCGCGGGCAGTGCGAAGTTGGCCTCGATCGTCCGCAACAGGGCGTAGTGATTCGCGGGGACCGCGCTGGTGGCGCCCTTCCTGGCTGCGCCGCCGGCCGCGATCAACGCCACTCGTCCTCCGCCCTTGACTCCGTTGACTCCGCGGGTGTCCTTGCGCGCGCCTTCGTCCCAGGTCAGGTACAACACCCCGTGCGGGCCCAATGCGTGAAGCACCTTGGGCACGAGCCGGGAGGCGTAGCGATCACTCTGGCGGAGCGAGCCGTTGTGGCCGTCGTGGCGCACGCCGGGAGCGATCCACGAGAACCGCGGAAGCTGGCCCCGGCGCAGATCGCGGTGCAGCTTTTTGAACCCGACGATCTTGGACCTTGCGGTGGCGCTCGTGGTGACCGCATCGTGGTAGACGAACGGGTTGTAGTGGGGGTTGTAGGTGGAGGTGATACCCCCGGGACGGGTGTTGGACGTCAGGCCCTCGAAGTAGGCCTTCCAGGACACGCCGGCCTTGTCGAGCTGCCCGACCAGGTTCTGACCCGGCGTGTCGCAGCTCGTGCAGTTGCGGGTGATCTCGCCCGTGGAGCCCCCTGTGAGCGCGACGTAGTTGGGCAGGGACGGGTGCGACACCGCGTAGTAGCGGGTGGCAAGCGCGTTCTGTCGAGCGAGGTGGTTCAGATACGGCGCCTTGCGGTTGCCGATCACCTGCCCGAAGCTCTTGTTCTCGAGCGCGAGCACGGCCACCTTCGAAGGGTGGGGAAACCGTCCGCTCGGGGCGGCCAGCGCGGACGCGGGGCCGGGGCCTGGTCCCGCTGCGGGCAACCCGGCGGCGCCGACCAGTGCCACGCCGAGCGCGCCCACGGCCGCGACCGAAAGCCCGCGTCCCCTTCCCAGGAAGCGGCGGTAGGGGCGATTCGGTTCGTCTCGGCAGTTCATGGACCTCACCCTCACACCGGACCTGTTGCGGCGGACGGGGGCTGCGTTGGGATGCTGTTAGAGGTGGGCGCGCTGCGCCTCGAAGGCTTCGTCGTCGTGGCTCTCGAGCTTCGAGCTGTGGGAGCGCGAGGTCGTGGTCATCGCGGGCCTACTATGGCTGTCCGTGTCGGTGACTCCCGAAACCCTGCCGTGGGAGTCCATTCTGCAGCGCGGCGAGGGCGAGCAGCTGGTGGCCCGCTCGACCGAGCGCCGCCAGGACGCCCTCGTAGAGCCGATCCCTGACACGCTGCACCCCGAGCTGCTCGAAGCGCTTCACCGGACCGGGGTCGAGGGCCTCTACACCCATCAGACCGACGCGCTGGCCGCGGCGATGCAGGGCCACACGATCGTGACCACCGGCACCGCCAGCGGAAAGTCGCTGGCGTTCAACCTGCCGGTGCTCGACACCCTGTGCCGCGACCGATCGGCACGCGCGCTGTACCTCTACCCGACCAAGGCGCTGGCCCAGGACCAAGCCCGGGCCCTGCACACCCTGCGCCTGCCCCACCTGCGCGCCGCGATCTATGACGGCGACACCCCAAAGGAGGAACGCCGCGCCATCCGCGGGCGCTCGAACCTGATCCTCACCAACCCCGACATGCTGCACGTCGGGGTGCTGCCCAACCATCAGCAGTGGGGCGACCTGCTGGCCAACCTGGCGTGGATCGTGGTCGACGAGGCCCACACCTATCGCGGCGTGTTCGGCTCCCACGTGGCAAACGTCCTGCGCCGGCTGCGTCGCCTCGCGCTCGCCTACGGCACCGAGCCGCGCTTCGTGATGGCCAGCGCCACCATCGCCAACCCGGTCGAGCTGGCGGAGAAGCTGGTGGGCGACCAGGTCACGCTGGTGGCCCGCGACGGCGCTCCCAAGGCCGAGCGGCGGATCGCCATGTGGAACCCCCCGCTGGTGGACGAGCGCACCGGCGCCCGCGCCTCGGCGCTCGGCGAGGCCGCCGACCTGCTGGCAGATCTGGTGGAGAGCGGAACGCGCACGATCTGCTTCCTCAGATCGAGACGCGGCGTCGAGCTGATCCAGCGCTTCACCCAGCTTCGCCTCGAGGACCGCGGCCGCGCCGATCTGGCCGAGCTGGTGGCGCCCTATCGGGCCGGCTACACGCCGGCACAGCGGCGCGAGATCGAGCAGCGGCTGGTGAACGGCGACCTCCGCGCGGTCGTGACCACCGACGCCCTCGAGCTCGGCATCGACGTCGGCGACCTGGACGCCGCGATCTGTGTCACGTTCCCGGGCACCGTGGCCAGCCTGCGCCAGATGTGGGGCCGCGCGGGGCGGCGCAACACCGGGCTCGCTCTGTACGTGGCCGGCGCCGACGCGCTCGACCAGTTCTTCTGCCGCCACCCCGACGAGTTCCTCGGGCGGCCCGTGGAGTCGGCCATCCTCGATCACGAATCCGAGGAGATCTTCCTGGCACACCTGTGCGCGGCCGCGTATGAGATGCCCCTCTCGCCCGGCGACGAGGAGTTCCTCGGTGACCGCTGGGAGCCGGCCGCGCGCCGGCTCGTTGGCCTCGGCCAGCTGCGCGAGCGCGGCGGGCACTACCTGCCGCGCGGGGAGGGCTACCCCGCCGGGCGGATCGCGTTGCGGTCCTCCTCGCCCGACTCGGTCGCGGTGATCGAGTCCGAGGGCGGCGAGGTGATCGGCTCGGTGGAGACCGCCCGCTCGCACGGCTCGGTGCACCCCGGCGCGATCTACCTCCACATGGGTCGCTCCTACCAGGTCGAACATCTCGATCTGGACAACCGTCGTGCCCTGGTCACCCCGTTTCACGGAGACTTTTACACCCAGGCCAAGCAGGACACCGACACCTTCATCGAGGAGGTCGTCGAGCGCCGCGAGATCGGCGACTCGCTGCTGTCGTTCGGCACCGTGAACGTGACCGAGCAGGTGACCGCCTTCCAGCGCAAGCGGGTGTCAGACCACGAGGTGCTCGACCTGCTGGCCCTCGACATGCCCGAACAGCATTTCGCCACCCAGGCGCTGTGGTGGGAGCTGCCCGAGCAGGCCCTCGCCGAGGATTTCCCGCTCGACGTGCTCCAGGGTGCGCTGCACGCCGCCGAGCACGCGCAGATCGCGGTGCTGCCGCTGATCGCGATGTGCGACCGCTGGGACATCGGCGGTCTGTCCACCGCCTTTCACGGCCAGACCGGGCGACCCACCGTGTTCATCTACGACGGCCATCCCGGTGGGGTGGGCATCACCCGGGTGGGCTTCGAGCGCTTCGAACGGCTGGTTGGCGACGCCCTGAGGCTTGTTCGCGAATGCCCGTGCCGGAGCGGCTGCCCGTCATGCGTGCAGTCGCCCAAGTGCGGCAACCTGAACGAGCCGCTGAACAAGAACGGCGCGATCGAGTTGCTCACGCGGCTGACGGTCTAGCGGGAGGAGCGGAGCCCGGGCATCGGCCGAGCGAGCACCGCACCGATGTCTTCCCCAACTTCCGTTGCACGGGGTTGAGTTCCGGCCGCGACGGCCCGACAGGGCGAGGGATGCGTAGCCGACTGCTCACCTTCGCCGCCGCCGCAGCCGTCGCGCTCGCCGCGCCGGCGCACGCCGTGGCATCGTCGCCGTCGGGCGGGGCCGCCGTGCCGTCGGAGGGTGGCGCCCACTACGGCGAGACGCCCAAGATCCACGGCCTGGCCTCGCTGCCGCGGTTGACGCTGTTCCGGCTGTCCTCGCGCACGCTGACCGCCACGGCCAGCTACCGGTTCGCCGGCCCGCACACCGTTCGCGACGTGCGGGTGCAGCTGCTTGTCGCCACCGGCACCAAGGTCGTCAAGACCTTCAAGCTCGGCAACCGCGAGCCCGGAACCATGCAGAACCTCAAGGTGACCGGCACCGGTCTTCCGCCCGGCCGCTACCGCGTCCGCATCCGGGCTACGGGCCTGCGCACCGCTGGCGTGAGCTCGGTGGCACAGGTCACGGTGCCGGCCCCCAAGCCGGCGGCGCCGCCGCCGGCACCGGTGCCTTCCGGAGACCACATCTTCCCCGTGCGCGGGCCGTTCACGTTCGGCCAGGCCGGCAGCCGCTTCGGCGCCAAGCGCAGCGGACACACCCATCAAGGTCAGGACGTGGCCGCAGCAGAGGGCACCCCACTTGTCGCGCCCCACGCGGGCCGCGTCAAGGCAGTGCGCTATCAAGCCAGTGGAGCGGGCTACTACATCGTGATCGCCAGCTCGGGCGAGGGACGCGACTACGCGTTCATGCACCTGCGCGCGGGCTCGACCGTGGTCGCGGAGGGTCAGGCGGTGCGCGCAGGCCAGCAGATCGGGCAGGTCGGCAACACCGGCGATTCCCAGGGCGCCCACCTGCATTTCGAGATCTGGACCGGCGGCGGCTGGTACTCGGGTGGCAAGCCCGTGGACCCGCTGCCGTATCTGCGGGCTTGGGCCGGGCTCTAACCGCTACTTGAAGCTAAGCGAGAAGTTGCCGGTAACTCCGCTGGTGTCGGCCTTGGCCGAGCCGCTGATGTCGCCGAGCGGGCCGGTGAACAGTGCTCCGCCAAGCACGCCGCCGAGTCCGAGCTGGCCTCCGCCGACACCTGACCGGGTGGCGCGGCGGATGCCCTGGTTGACCAGCTGCGCGGCGTCGGCGCGCATTGAAAGCGCGCCCGCGGCTCCCTCGACCTTGCTCGTGGGCGCGGTCGCGGCCTGCCGGGCGTTGGCGGGAGTGTCGGACAGCACGAAGTTGCCGTCGATCACGCCGTAGGCCAGACTCTGGCGGGCACTGACCAGCGAGTACAACCCGTTGGAACCCTTGGCGGCCTTGTACTTCGGTGCCTGGCCCGTCGAGCTCTGAATGATGGCCGGAAGCACCTTGCCGAGCTTGGCCAGCGTCTTTTTGAACGCCGCCTCGTCCTTGACCTTGGCCTTGAGGCCGAACTTGCCATCCACGCTGCTGCTCAGGGAGATGTCGCCCGAGAGCTGTGCGAACAGATCCTTGCCCACGTCGATGTTGAGCTGCTTCTCGACCGTCTGCTTGGCGGTCTCGTATGAGCTGAACTGATTCGGATCGACCGCCTGGGCGGCATTCTCGCCGAACGTGTAGATCCGGTCGAGACCGCGCAGTCCGAAGCCGACCTCGCCGGGCTTGTCGATGACCGCAGGGCTCTCGTCACCGGACGCAAGCGGAAGGTCGGCGTCGGTGAGGCCGCTCGAGTCGGTGGCGAGGTTGAAGTCGACGCGGATCTTGTTGCGCTCGATGGCCGTGCTCAGGCCGAAGCTGCGCAGAGCCTTTACCCACTTGATCTTGAGCGCGTTGGCGGCGTTGGGGTCGCTGGCCAGCAGCTCCTCGAGGTTGAAGTAGGTGCGTACCGCCGACCCCTTGGGCAGATCACCGGTGCCCTTGTCGAACGCGCTCTCGGAGAAGCGGTTGTCACCGCCGCGGCGGGCGACGGCGGCCTCGAGCAGCTTGCGCGTACCCGCCACGACGAGCACGTCGTCCTTTACGGCGAAGAAGTTGCTGCCGCTCTTGTAGAGCTTGGCGCCGCTCTTGTCCCCGAGGTCCTTCGACTTCTCCTTCTTGATGACGCTCTCCAGCTTGGCACCGCTCTTGGCCTGGATCGCGCCGACGAAACTCTTGTCGTTGCTGCCGCTGCCGACGAAGCTCTTCACGCTGGTCGCTCCGACCACGAACTGGTTGCCCAACAGCGGCTTGAGGTCGCGGTTGTAGTCGACTTTTTGACCCTTCAGGCCGCTGGTGAGGCCCTGCTCTATCTGGTTGGCGAAGGGGAACTTCTCGATGATCGCCTTGCCGTTGGCAAACGACCTGCCCTTCGGATTGGTATCGAAGCTGGCCACGAACGGGCTGTTCTTGGGCAAGTACCCGAGCGCGTTGTCAAGCGGGTTCTTGCCCTTGTCGGACGAGCTGCTGCTGCCGCAGGCGGCGACGGTGA
>JBBRYL010000002.1:0-98169 GCA_038237685.1 Solirubrobacterales bacterium
CCTCGCCGGACTCAGAGAACGCATCGCCCAGCGCTTCCTCTGCCTCGCAGCCTGCATCGCCCTCAACCACCGCCTCGGCCGCCCCAGCCGCGCACTCGTCAACTACTGCGCCTAACCGCGTGGAATCAACCATCTAGTCGGAAACCGGGTGTAAAAGCGGGCGGCCGGCCAGTCCCACAAGCAGATTGTCCACCGCGAGATCGGCCATGGCCTCGCGGGTCGCGTGGGTCGCCGACCCCACGTGGGGCAGCACCACGAGGTTGGGCGCCTGGAGCAACGGATGGTCGCCCGGCAGCGGCTCGGGGTCGGTCACGTCGAGTGCAGCGCCCGCGATCCGGCGGTCGCCGAGCGCCCGCTCCAGCGCGGCGGTCTCCACCAGAGGCCCGCGCCCGGTGTTCACCAGGTAGGCCCGCGGCCCCATCGCCTCGAGCTCGTGGTGGCCGATCAGGCCGCGGGTGGCGTGCGTGAGCGGGCAGTGCAGCGTGACCACGTCGGCGCGCTCCAGTAGCGGGATCAGGACGTCGTCGCGACCCGCGGTGATCACCTCCGCGCCGAATCCCTCGAGCCGCCGCACGACGGCACGGCCGATCCGGCCCGCCCCCACCACCAGCACCGTAGAGCGGGACAGGTCGCGGCCCAGCAGCGCGTCGGGCTCCCAGGTGGTCCATCCACCCTCGCGCACGGTGGCCTCGCCCTCGGGCAGTCGCCGCATGATCGCCAGCATCAGCGCGATCGTGAGGTCCGCCGTCGAGTCGGTCAGCACGTCGGGCGTGTTTCCCACCGCGATGCCACGCTCGGCCGCGGCATCGAGATCCACGTTGTCGGTGCCCACGGCGTAGTTGGCGATCACCCGCAGCACGGGGGCGGCTTCCATCAGCTCGCGGTCCACGCGATCGACGAGCATGCTGAGCAGCCCCTCGGCGCCGGCCACCGCCTCGAGCAGATCGGCGCGCGGCAACTGGGCGGCGCCCGTCCACACCTCCACGTCGTGGTCGGCGCGCAGGCGGTCGAGCGCATCGCCGGGCAGCTCGTTGGTCACATAGACCCGCGCCATCAGCGGTCCTCCAGCACGGCCCGGGCCGCCAGCAGCCCAGGCGCTCCCGTCACGGCCCCGCCCGGGTGCGCGCCGGACCCCGCCAGATAGAGGCGTTCGATGCCCCCGAAGCGGCGGCGGTCGGGGCGCTGCTCTAGCACCTGTCCCGGCAGCATCTCGCCGTGGAAGATATGGCCGCCGGTGATGCCGAAGCGCTCCTCGAGCTCGCGCGGGCCCAGCGCGAGGCGGTCGACGATCCGGTCCGGGAGCCCGGGGCAGACCTCCGCGAAGCGCGCTATCGCCGCGTCGGCGGCCGCCTCGGGATCGACCTCGGGCGTAAAGCACTGGCAGAACAGCGACAACACGTGCGTGCCGGCCGGCGCCAGCGAGTCGTCGGTGGCGGTCTGGCACGCCGCCTCGATCCAGGGTCGCGGAGTCGGCCGGCCGGCGCGAGCGGCATCGGCGGCCGCGGTCAGGTCGCCCAGCGTGTAGCCGATGTCGATCGCCCCCTGCCACGGCTCGGGCCCTGACCAGCAGGCGAAGTCGGGCAGCCCGTCCAGACGCACCATGACCTTGACCACGGGGCCCGCCTGGCGCCAGCCGGCGGGTGCGTCTACCCCGGCCAGGGCGGCCGTTCGCAGCGGGTCGGTGTTTGAGAGCACGCATGCGGCGCGCACCTCCTCCCCACCCTCCAGCCCGACGCCCACGGCGGTGCCGTCTTCGACCAGCACCGCTTCCACCGGCGCCTCCAGCCTCACCGTGGCCCCGGCGGCCTCGGCGGCAGCGCGCAGTGCCCCCGATACCGCGCCCATCCCGCCCCGGGCATAGCCCCACGCGCCCTGGACGCCGGCCGCCTGGCCGAGGTCGTGGTAGAAGCCGACGAATGCCGTGCCCGGGTCGTCGGGACCGGCCAAGGTGCCGATCAGCCCCTGGATCGCAAACGGGACGCGCACCTGCTCGGAAGGGATGCCGGCCAGCTCGTCGGCGACCGACCCGTCGAGGATCCCGGGCCCGATCGCCTCGAGCCACCGCTCGCGGTCGGGGGGCTCGGACATCAGCGGCCGCGCCCGCTGCGCCGCGCGCTCCCAGCGCCCGGCGTACTCGGCGTAGCCGTCAGCATCGGCGCGCGACCAGTCGCGCTCGAGCTGCCCGTACGTGCGACGCCCGTCAGACCACGTGACCACCTTGCGGCCGTCGGGGAACGGCGCGAACAGGTAGGGCTCGTGCACGGCGACGTCGAGACCATGGGCGCCCAGATCGAGATCGCGGATGATCTCCGGACGCAGCAGCGAGAGGGTGTAGGCCCCTGGCGACGCCCGCACCCCCGGCCACAGCTCCTCGGTCACGCACGCGCCGCCGGCCACGTCGCGGCGCTCGAGCACCTGCACAGACAGCCCGGCGCGCGCGAGGTAGGCGGCGGCGGTCAGGCCGTTGTGGCCGGCGCCGATGACCACGACATCGGCTTCGCGAGGGGCGACACCCACGCCCTCACCGTACCGCCGCGGGGGCGGCCTGACAGCTTGGGCCGTGGTCGCTAGCCTGTCCCCGTCATGTCCTCGCACGCCCGCAACCCGCGCGGGGACGAGCGCCGTCTGGATCTCCGCACGCTGGTCATCGCCAGCATTGCCTCAGCGGTGGCGGCAATCGTTGTCTCGCGCATCTGGACCGCCGGCACCCCCATCGCCGCGGCAGCCACCCCTGTCTTCGTCACGCTGCTCAAGGAGCTGATCGACCGCCCGAGCAGCAAGATCGCCGAGCGGCTGACCACCGATCTGCCCGCGGTTGCCGACACCACGCTCAAGGACAGGCCACGTACGCGCGAGCGCTCGAAGGCCACCGAGGTGCGCCCGCCCGAGCAGACCAAGCCCGGCGACATTCGCATCTACCGCCAGCAGTCCACCCCCGCGGGCAAGGCGGCGTCGAAGATCTCGCCACGCGTGGTGCTGATCACGGGCCTGCTGGCCTTCGTGATCGCCGGCGTGGTGATCACCGCCGGCCAGATAGCAATCGGCAACCCCTTCGGCAGCGACGGCAGGGGCGCGATCATCCTCGGCCAGCACAAGAAGAAGAAGTCCAGCCAGAGCGAACAGCAGAAGACGGTGACCGAGACGGCGCCCACCCAGCCTGCCCCGCAGAGCACCACCACCTCGCCGAGCCAGGACAACCAGCAGACCACGACGACGCCCCACAAGACCACCCCGCAGCAGGCCTCCCCCCAGGCGGCGCCGAAGACCCAGACACGGACCACCACGACGCCGACGCCTTGATCGACGTCCGCTAGGAACCACCCTGGCTGCGCGTGCGCTGCTCCCCCTCGGGCACCTGACCGTCGCGACCCACGTAGCCGCCCTCGGCTCCGAAGATCACATAGACCGCGTCCGCGTTGCCGAGCGCGCGGATCTTGCGGTGGGTGGCGGCGTCCACGCGAGCCAGCCCGCCTTCGGAGAGCTCGTGCTTGGTGCCGTCGCCAAACTCGATCTCGATCGTGCCCCGGTGAACGAAGTACACCTCTTCCTGGCGCTCGTGAAAATGAAAGCCCGTCTCACCCCCGGCGGGGAGCACGATGGCGTTCACGCCCATCTCGGCGACCGACAGCTCGCGCCGGATCTTCAGGAATCCGGGCCCATCACCGAGGTCGTGCAGATGGGCGACCGCCCACCCATCGCCCTTCTGCAGTCCAGCCATCGCCCGAGCCTAATCCGTTTCTGCGTCCTCGGCGTCGGCGTCCTTCGCGTCATCGGCGTCGGCATCCTCGCCCTCGTCTTCATCCTCCTCGGCATCGGACCCTTCGGCGCCGGGATCGGAGACCGCGCCCGGCACGGACGGATCGTCCTTCTTGGCCTCCCAGTCGCTGCGGGTCTCCTCGATGTCGTCCTGCACCTTGCTCGCGGACTGCTCGAGGTCGGCAACTTCCCGGTCCAGATCGTCTCCGTCGCGCTCTTGGGTCATGGCCGCCACACTACCCCTCAAGCCCGTGGTGAAACGACCTCAGCCGCCGGCGGCCTCGGCGCTGCGCAAGCCGGTGAACGCCCAGACAGAGAACAGGACGATCATGCCGAGCCCCGCGCCGTAGGCCAGCAGCACATCGATCGGCGCGCCCGAGATCAGGTCGCGGCCGCCTTCGACGATTGCGGTGATCGGGTTCACGTTGGCCACCGACTTGACCCAGCCGTTCAACAGATCGATCGGCACGTACACCGGAGCCAGGAAGAGAATCAGGAAGACGGGCGTCTGCATGAGCGGCCCCGCCTGCAGCGACCTAAAACGCAGCGCGATCCCGGCGGCCCACAACACCGCCGCCACGCTCATGATCGCCGCGAGCAGGTAGAGGCCAACGAGGTCGATGCCGCTGCCGCCGACCTTCATGCCCACCGCCAACGCGATAGCGGTGAGCAGGATCCATACGAACACCGCGCGGCCCAGCGCCGCGATCGCGTAGCCCACGATGATGGCCGAGCGGTTGGGCGCCGCCAGCATCAGCCGGCGCCCGAACCCGCGTTCGAAGTCCCGCGCGATCCCAAAGCCCGTGAACACCCCGCCAAACGCCGATGCCTGGAGCAGTACGAACACGAACTGAAAGGCGGTGTAGCCGTCGGGAAAGTTGAATCCCGGTGCCTCCGCAACGCTCGAGAGGCCGCCGGCAAACGCCGTGAAGAAGAACAGCGGGAACAGCAGGGCGGGGATCACCAGCGCCGGGTTGAGGAAGAAGTTGTGCATGCTGCGCCACGCCACCGCAAGCGCCACGGACAGGTTGCGCCTCATGTGCGCGCCATCCGCGTGCGCAACGAGAGCACCGCAAGGGTCATGAAGATCATGCCGATCCCGGCCGCGCAGCCGAACGCGAGGGCCAGCGCGCGGCCGTCCCACCCGGTGATGAACAGGCTCCGGATGCCCTCGATCAGGTAGCTGACCGGGTTGTACGTGGCCACGGTGCGAAACCAGTCCTGCTGGATCAGTTCGCGCGGCAGCGACCCAGATGACAGGAACAGGAAAACGAACAAGACGGGAAACAGCCCCTGCACCGCCTCGCTGTTGCCCAACCGAAACGCGAAGAACAGCCCGATGCAGCCGAAGGAGAACATGACCAGCAGCGCCAGCAACAGCAGCACGGCGGCGCCGCCGATGCCGGCGGCAAACGACGCCCCGAACGCCAGCGCGACGACGAGGTAGATCACGGCCTGCAGCAGGCCCAGCGCCACCACGCCCGCGAGCTGGCCGAGCACCAGCGACGATCCGCTCATCGGGGTGAGCGACAGCCGGTCGAAGAAGCCGGTCTCGATGTCGCTTGCCAGATCGGCGCCGCCGTTGTTCACGGCGAAGATCGCGGCCTGCACGAACGGCACGGCGATCGCGAAGCTCAGGTACGAGTCGGTCGGAAAGCCGGGCAGCATCGTTGCGGCGTGCAGGCCCCCCACGTTCACCGCAAGAAGGAACAGCGGGAAGATGATGGTGGGGATCACCTGCGACGGCTGGCGCAGCGTGCGCACGACCGACCGTCGGGCCAGCTCGGAGACCTGGATCCGGGTCGCATTGCTCACGCGGCGGTGGCCTCGTCGTCGGGGCCCTCGACCTCCCCCGCACCCTCCAGGGTGCGACCGGTCTTGGCCAGGAACACGTCGTCAAGCGATGGCGCGTGCAGTTGGAGGTTTGCCACTTCGATGCCCTCGGCATCGAGCGCACGCACCACGTCGGCCAGCGCGGAGTCGCCGCCCTGGAGCCGGACCGCGATGCCGTCGCCCGCCCGGTGAGGCGCTTCGCCGTGACCGAAGGGCCCGAGCACGCGGGTGACGTCTTCGCAGCGGCGCGGATCGGCCGGCGTGGCTTCGACGCTTGGCACGCCGATCTCTGCCTTCAGCGCGGCGGGGGTGCCCTCGGCCACGATCTTGCCGTCATCGATGATGCCCACGCGGTCGGCCAGCGCATCGGCCTCCTCCAGGTACTGGGTGGTCAGGAACACCGTCACGCCCTCCTCGGAGGAGAGCCGCTCCACCTCCTCCCACAGCGCGGTGCGGCTCTGGATGTCGAGGCCCGTGGTGGGCTCGTCCAGGAAGAGGATGCGCGGCCCGTGCACCAGCGCAAGGGCCAGGTCGAGCCGGCGACGCATGCCGCCCGAGTAGCCGCCCACCTTGCGGTCGGCCGCCTCGGACAGGCCCACGCGCTCGATCAGGGAGTCGCCGCGGCTCACGCGCTCGGCCTTTGGCAGACCGTGCAGCGCCGTCTGTAGGCGCATGTGCTCGCGCGCGGTCAGGAACGGGTCGAGCGCCGCCTCCTGCAGCGCGGCGCCGATGTGCTCACGCACGCGCGCCCCCTGGGTGGCCACGTCGAAGCCGGCCACCCGCGCGCTGCCCGCCGTGGGCGGCAGCAGGGTGGTGAGCATCAGCACCGTCGTCGACTTGCCGGCCCCGTTGGGGCCAAGGAAGCCGTAGATCTCGCCAGGCGCGACGCGCAGGTCGATGCCGTCAACCGCCCGCGGTCCCTTCTTGAACTGCTTGACGAGGGCCTCGACCTCGATGGCTCCCTGGGTGGGTTCGCTCACGACCTCGACACACTAGCCCCGGCCGCGCCGTACCCTTTGCTGCTGATGCCTCCCGCGCGCCCCCCGGAGCAGATCATCCGCGACTGGCTGGAGCGCAACGGCTCGGCTCGAGTGGGCCCCGACGCATTCGCCCAGACGTGGGGCCTTGACCGCCTCGAGGCCTCGGACCGGCGCCGGATCGCCGCCGCGCTCGACCGAGCGGGTGTCGACATCGACCCGCCGCTCCAGCACGCGTCGCACTCGGAGAAAGTGATGCTGTCGATACGCGAGGTCGAACCCGAACCCGCTCCGGAGCCGGACCCCGAACCGACGCGCGAGCGCGAACCGGCGCCGCGGCCCTCGGCCCCCACCCCGCCACCCCAGCCGCGCCCCACGCCGGGGCGGCGCGGCGTGCGCCACCGCGCCGGCCGCAGGGCGCGCGCCTTGCTCGACCGCAAGCCGCCGGCGGCACCGCCCCAGCGTCCCGCTCCCGCCCCGTCTAGCACCACTCGCGAGGAGGCGCTGCGGCGCGACACCGCGCGCGAGCAGGCCCGGGCCGAGCGCGAACGCGAGCGCGAGCGACTGGGCGTCGAGGCGGCCGAGCGCGTCGAGCTCAAGCGCCGAGAGCGCGAGGAAGCCGAAGCGGCCGCCCGCGACGAGCGCGAGCGCGCACTGGCCGAAGCGGAGGAGCGGGCGGAAGCCGAACGCGAGCGCGATCGCCAAACGGCCGAGGCCGAATACCGGCGCGAGCGCGAGCGGGCCCGCTCCGAGGCCGCCGCAGCCGAGCCCGAGCCCGACCCCGATTCCGAGGCGGACATCGACCCCGAGCCGTCCGGCGCGCCGGTGTCGCGAACCACGATCGGGGTGATCGTGGCTGCCGTCGTGCTCATGATCCTCGGGGCGCTGGGGCCATGGGCGAAGGCCGTGTTCGTGGTCGACTACGGCGTCGACCGCCATGGAGTGTTCGTGATCGCCGCCGCGCTGATCACCGCGGTGCTGTTGGCCATCCACCTGCGACGCCGCCGGGAGTCATGGCTTCCACTGATCGCCGCGAGCGCCGCGGCCTTCTCAGCGGCGGTCGTGGCCGGCGACTTCCGCGACCTCGTCGACGACCCCTTCGTCGGACCGACGTGGGGTATCTATGCGGCCTTCCTCGGATCGGTCGGGGCCGTCGTCGTCTCCATGGCCCTGCTCGTCCGGCGCCGCTAGTCCACCGCTGCTCACCGGTCACGGTCGCCTCGGCGGTGTAGAGGACTTACGCCATGTGCATCTCCCCTTGGTCGTCCACGAACCGGGCCTACGGAGCCCCACGATCTTGGCGCACCAGGCGTGCGTCAGTCGTCGATCTCGTGCAGCCGACCCCTCACGCGCACCCGGGCACTGACGCACCACCCGCCTAGTGTGGGGGCATGGACTACAGGACACTCGGAACGACCGGCCTGAAGGTGAGCCCGCTCTGCCTCGGCGCGATGATGTTCGGCGCGTGGGGCAACACCGATCACGACGACTCGGTCGCGATCATCCACAAGGCGCTCGACGCGGGCATCAACTTCGTGGACACCGCCGACGTGTACGCGCGCGGCGAGTCCGAGGAGATCGTGGGCAAGGCGCTGGCCGGCGGCCGCCGCGAGCACGTGGTCCTCGCCACCAAGGTGCACGGCAGCATGGGCGACGACCCCAACCAGTTCGGCAACTCGCGCCGCTGGATCATCGAAGAGGTCGAGAACAGCCTGCGGCGGCTGGGCACCGACTACATCGACCTCTACCAGATCCACCGACCCGAGCAGGACACAGACATCGACGAGACCCTCGGCGCGCTCTCAGACCTCGTGCGCGCCGGCAAGGTGCGCTACATCGGCTCCTCGACATTCCCGGCATCACAGATCGTCGAGGCGCAGTGGGTCGCGCAGGAGCGCGGCCGCGAGCGTTTCGTGTGCGAGCAGCCGCCGTACTCGATGCTCATCCGCGGCATCGAGTCAGACATTCTGCCCACCACCCAGCGCTACGGCATGGGCGTGATCCCGTGGAGCCCGCTGGCCGGTGGCTGGCTGTCGGGGCGCTACCGCAAGGACCAGGATGTGCCCGAAAGCCGACGCGCACAGATGCTGCCCGACCGCTACGACATGTCAGACCCCGCCAACCAGCGCAAGCTCGACGCCGCCGACGCGCTTGGCAAGCTGGCCGACGAGGCCGGCATCACGCTGATCGAGATGGCGTTGGCTTTCGTGATCCGCCACCCGGGCGTGACCGCCGCAATCATCGGCCCGCGCACCATGGACCACCTCGAGAGCCAGTTGACCGCCGCCGACGTCGAGCTGTCCGATGACGTGCTCGACAAGATCGACGAGATCGTGCCACCCGGCATGAACGTGAACCCCGCCGACACCGGCTGGACCAACCCCGCGTTCGAGCCGGCCGCCCGCCGGCGCTGAGGCGCCCTACCAGACGAAGTTGTCGATCAGACGGGCCACTTCGGTCCCGTCGACCGGCCCCACGCGCAGCTCCCAGCGACGCCCGTCGGGGTGCTGGGTCAGGCGTGCCTTGATGCTGGCGTCCTCGAGCATCCCCTGTACGACGGTGGCCCGGCGATTGCCCTCACGACCCATCCACGAGACGTCGATGCCAAAACCCGACTCCAACGGCCAGATCACGACCATGTCGGGGCGCGTTGGTCCGGGAAGATCGTCGGCGAGTGTCGCCTGAGATCCGGAATCGTGGGTTTGCATCGTGCGCGAGATGTCGTCGCTCTGGAATGCCCGATCCATCGCAATGTGCCAAAACTGGACAAACGTCCAATGCCCAGCCGCGTTACGCGCTGCACGCCGCGGGCAGCTGCACCGCGCGGCGCACGAAGCTGCCCTCACCCGGAAGTCCCGCGACCCTGCACAGGGTGATCCGCCCCGTGTCGAAATCGACGACCGCCCGGTAGGGGTAGCCCGTGTAGCCGCGACCCGACACGCCGACGTTTGCCACGTCGGCTGTGACGGCGGTGCAGGCGAAGCGGCCGCGCCGCACCCGCCTGTCGGCCTCGGGCGGCGGGGCGTGGGGCGGCCCGTTGCACATCACGCGCTTGACCGGGCTCGTGTGCGGGCGCGCGCGGGAGTCGGCGGCCACGACGCTCTCGAGCCTGTGCCGCAGCACCGGTCGCGATAGCCCCGCGCCGGCGGCCACCGTCCGCGGCCGTTGCAGCGCGCGGGCCGCGGCAATGCTCTCGGCCTGGGCGCGCGCGGCCTCGCGCCGGTCGGTCGCACGGTTGTCCCTGTTGATGTCGGCCAGGCGGGGCGCCATCACGATCACCACAGCCACGAGCACCAGACCCCCGACCACCGCGGCGGCGCGCGCGGCGGCGCCCATGCGCGCCCACAGCCACCGCGGCAGCTGCGGCAGCGGCGGCATCGGCTCGTAGCGGTCGGAAGCCGTGGGTCGGGGCACAGGGGCGGCTCAATCCCCGTCGGAGCGCGGCCGCCGGGCCAGGTAGCGCAGCAGATCGGGATCGGTTGACCGCAGCTGCTCGACCGGCTCCCCTGTGCAGGTGCACAGGTCCACGACCGCCTCGGAGTCTGTCACCGTCACCGATCGCCAGACGGCGCCGTGCTGCTCCCAGCGCTCCAGGGTCGCGATCGGCAGCTCCATCGTCAGCGCTTGCGTTCCGCGCGTAGCGCATCGAGCGTCTTGTCGATGCGGCGTTGCCGGGTCTCGCCCTGCTTGGCCTGCTCGATCGGCACGACGAACGCCTGCTTCTGGCTGTGGGTGAGCCCGTCGAAGAATTGCTTCGCAGCCGGCTCGGCTTCGAGCGCCCGCGCCAGGTCGGGTGCCACTTCGACCTCCCGCGGCTCGGTGTCCAGCTCGATGTCGACGTCCACCTCGTCTCCGGCCGCGACGCCGGCCAGCGCCCGGTTCTCCGCACTCACCCCGACCAGGTAGATCTCTCCCCGGCGCGCCACGGTGCTGCGGTAGCTGTGCAGCTGGAGTGTGGTTCGAAATCGCATGGCTAAAACCGCTCCTGGATAGGCTCCCAGACGAGCATCGTGGACGCCACCTGGATCGATTCCCGCCGGCTCGCCAGGCGGGCTCACCGTCCACCGACGCCGGCCGGCTATGACCGACTGGAGCTGGCTCGGGGATCGATCCGCTTCCGGGTCGACGGCCACGCCGGGCCGGCCGTCGCGTTCGCGCCCGACGGCCCAAACGTGGCCGAGCACTACGACGAGCTCGTCGGGAGGATTGGCGACCGACACCGTGTGCTTCGCTTCGAGCTGCCGGGCTTTGGCTACTCGTTTCCGCGGCGCGGCTATCGGTTCACGCTCGCAGACCAGGCCGCCGTGGCCGCCGAGGTCCTCGAGCGCGTGGGACTCGCGCCCTACGTGCTCGCATTCTCGTGCAGCAACGCTTACGTCGCGTTGCGCGTGGCGGCACTGCGGCCCGATCTCGTCAGTGGGCTGGTGTTGATCCAGGCGCCGTCCTGGGCCGACGAGCAGCGCTGGATCGAGCGCATAGACCCGAGCCGTGTGATGCGCCGCGCGGGCATGGGCCAGCTCGCGAGCGCGGCGACCCCGGCCCGATTGGCCCGCGCCTGGTACGGAGCCGCCCTGCCCGAGGGCGAGTGCTTCGACCACTTCTATGGGCCGGCAGAGGACGCCCTGCGCCATGGCGGCTGCTTCTGCCTCGGCTCGCTGATCCAGGCCAACAGCGGGCCCCAGCCCGACTTCGGCGCGGTCGAGCAGCCGGCGCTGGCCGTCTGGGGCGGCAGCGACGGCACCCACCGCCACTCCGACGGTCGCTCGATCCTCGAGCACGTGCCCGCGGCGAGGTGGCTGCACTTCGAGTCGGCGGGGCACTTCCCGGAGCTTGAGGAGAGCGAGCGCTTCGCCCGGGAGCTCGAGCGGTTCACTTCCGAGCTGGCCTGAAAAGATGCCATCGTAGGTGGCGCAGCCCCGGTGGGGATGCTTTTTCGCCTCGACCAAGGAACGCCCGTGAGCCAGACCGACTTGAACCCCTCCCTCGCCGCGCCCTTTGGCAGCGTGATGGCCGATCAGATGGTGGTCGCCCAGACCACCGACGGCAGCTTCGAGCCGTGGCGCGTCGAGCCGCTGGGCCCGCTGAACCTCCACCCCGCCTCGCACGCCCTGCACTACGGCAGCTCGTGCTTCGAGGGCCTGAAGGCCCATCGGGGCGCCGACGGCCAGGTGCGCCTGTTCCGCGCACCCGATCACGCCGAGCGGATGCGCGGCAGCGCCGAGGTGCTCTGCCTTCCATTCCCCGGAGTCGAGACCGTGGCCGAGATGATGCGCGCAGCAGTGCGCGCCAACCTCGACCAGGTCCCCGAGCTGCCCGGTGCGCTCTACCTGCGCCCGACGCTGCTCGGTGTCGATGAGTCGCTGGGGTCCGCCGGCGCCCCGTCGAGCGAGGCGCTGCTGTTCGTGATCGCCAGCCCCGCCGGCGAGTACTTCAGCGGCTCCCGGGCACTCACCGTGCACGTCGAGACCCGGCTTCCCCGCTCCACCCCCCAGTTCGGGCGCGTGAAGACCGGCGCCAACTACGCGATGGCCCTGGGTGCGACCACGCGCGCACGCGCCGCCGGCGCCGACCAGGTGCTTTTCGCGCCCGACGGCGACGTTCAGGAGACGGGCGCGTCCAACTTCATGATGATCGACGACCATCGCCTGGTCACCAAGCCATTGGACGGCTCGTTCCTTGCGGGCATCACCCGCGATTCCGTCCTGACGCTGGCTGGCGAGCTCGGCTACCGCGTCGAGGAGCGCGACATCACCGTCGAGGAGCTGCTGGCGTGGGCCCCGGCCGGCGAGGCCGCGCTGATGGGGACCGCCGCTGTGTTGAGCGGCGTTGGCTCGCTGGTGCACGGCGACGTGGAAACCCAGGTCGGCGACGGCCGGCTCGGCCACAACACCCTGCGCCTACGCGACGCGCTGGTGGCCGTCCAGCGCGGCGAGGCAGCCGATCGGTGGGGCTGGACCGAGCTGCTGGGCTGAGCCGCCGGTGCGGCTAGGTGCTGGCGACGTAGGCGGCGCCCATCTCCCCCGCGGCCAACATGGGCGCGAAGTGCGCTGAGCGTGGCACAGGACGTGTCACACCGCGCGCTCGGCGGCGGACTCCACGCCCACCTCCTGAACCAGCACCAGGTGCCCGCCGAGGTAGCCACCCGCCCCCATCGTCCCGGCACCCGCCAGGGCCAGCAGCTTGCCCCGCCCGCGGTCGCCCCCGCGGCGGGCGACCAGGGAGGCGATGTAGAGCGCCAGCCCCGCCGCATTGCTGGCCGCGTGCACCAGCCCAACGCGCCGCACGCCCGCGTCGGTGGCTTCGCTGTCGGCCCAATCGTGCACTCCCGTGAGGGCGGTCGGGCCGTACGCCGCGATGCCCACGGCCAGCAGCCGTTGCGCCGCCGTGCCGTCGCGATCGCCGCCGAGCAGGTCCAGCACCGACGCGCTCACGAATGACCCGATCACGAGGTCGGTCATGATCGGGTGCACGGCGTGACCGAGCCATGTGCCGCCGAGCAGGTCCTTGACGCTCTGGGACGAGAGCGTGCCGCGGGCGGTCCGGCCGACGAGGCGCGCCGGTGCGTCGAGCGGTCCGGCCGCTTCGAGGGCCGTGGCCAGGCGGCGGAGTGGTGACTCGGTCGCTTTCACGGTCTCAGGCGGTGGCCGCCGCCCCGTTGGGAGCGTCCGAGGACGTGAACGGCTCGACCGCCTTCGCGCGCAAGTTCTCGTTGAGCGCGACCGCGGTGCCGGCACCGGCCACCGCGACGACCACGATCACGGGCTTGACGCTGCGGGGCTTCTTGCGCTTCTTGCCCGCCAGGTTCACCGCGGAGCGCAGCGACGTGATCGCCCTGCCGGCCTCGCGACTTGCCTTGCGGTCATCGAGCAGCGTCGCCAGGTTTGGGCGTCCGCTTCGGTCCGCGCTGCGCGAGTAGGCCTTGCGGGCGGACGCGTATGCGTCGCGCAGCTCCTCGCGTGCCTGGCGGTTGCCCACCAGCGCTTGCGCATAGAGCACGGCGGTACCCGCCGGGGTCCGGATCACCTTGCGCTTTCCGAGCTTGAAGCCGCCCTTGACCAACTTGGCCTTGGCTGGTGCCGCCTTCGCCGTCTTCAGGCCTGCTTTCGCTGCCGAACGCTTGACTGCCATTTCCGAGACTCCTTGTTCGAAGAGGGAACCAGGGGACTATCCGGCGGTCGGTCGTGGCAAACAGCGGACTTCGCCACCGGTCAGGCAATCGCAAGGTGGCTTGGCCACAGTGCAGCGTATGCACGTCAAGCTGGTCGCGGCTCTCTTGTGTCTCGTTGCCGTGGTCGCCGGCGCAGGCGCGGTCCTTACCCGGCATGACTTGACGCCGGCAGCGTTCGCCCCGATGCCACACGTCCGCAGCCGCGCGGCAGATCCCCGGGGTCACTTCGTGCGCCCGCGAAGGGTGGCGCTGGTGATCCTCGAGAACCGCAGCTACGAGCAGATCATCGGCAACCGCGCGGCACCGTTTCTGAACCGGCTGGCGCGGCACAACGCGTTGGAGACGCGCACCTACGCGATCGCCCATCCCTCGCTTCCCAACTACATCGCGCTCACCGGGGGCAGTCCCGGCGAGATCCACAACGACTGCGCTTCCTGCGACACCGAAGCCACCAACTTCGTGGACCAACTAGACGGGGCAAACATCTCGTGGCGTGCCTACTTCCAGAGCATTCCCGCCACCGGCTCGCCCATCATCCGCAAGGGCAACTACTCGGCGCACTACAACCCGTTCACGTACTTCGCCCGAACCCGCGCCCGCGACATCAACCGCGACCGCATCGTCTCCTTCACCCGGCTCCACCGTGACCTCAGCGGCCGGGGCCTCCCCCGCTTCTCCTGGATCTCGCCAGACCTCGGCCACGACGGACACAACAACTCGGTTGCGTCGACCGACCGCTACGCCAGCCGGCTCATCCCTCGGATCCGACGCGCCCTCGGACCCCACGGCCTGCTCTATGTGACCTGGGACGAAGGCAAGCGCAGCGACCATCGCGGCCTCGTGGGAGTCGGCGGCGGGCGCATTCCCCTGATCGCGGCCGGCCCGTTAGCGCGACACCACGCCACCAGCGCGCGCCGCGTGAATCAGTACGCGCTGCTGCGCAGCTTGGAAGCAGGCTTCGGACTCGACACGCTCGGCAGCGCGGGCCTCCACAGCACCCCGCTGCTCACCGGGCTCATCACGCGCCCCGGGGCGTGAATTTGATGGAGACGCCGGGAATCGAACCCGGGTCCGCGGAAGAGTGAAAGACAGCTTCTACGAGCGTAGCCTGCCCTCTGATCTCGTCCCCCGCTCGCCTGGCAGGCCGGGTTGTGGGGGACCAGCCTCAGTGAAAAGTCCCCTCCACACCAGAGGCGCATGTGGAGAGCAAGCCCGTTTTTGATCCCGGACATCTCCCCCACGGGCCGAGGGGAGGCCGAGAGCGTCGCTGGCTAGCTGTTGCTAGGCAGCGAGCGCGAATGAGTGATTCTCATCCGCAACTATGTTTTTGCCGGTTGTTTTACGAGGCCTACCGGCGACCTCGGCTCGCAACTGCCCCCACGGATCGTCCACGTCGAAGCCTGTCGTCCCCGTAGAAGCACCTCCGAGGATAGAGCTTCCCGGCGAGTCGCGTTGCAAGATCGGCGCGCGACTGGCGTGAGCGATCGGCCGGCCGGGTATGGTCGCAGCATGATCCGACGGCTACTGGGGTTACTGGCAATTTCAATGGTCGCGCTGGCTGGTGCCGGCTGCGGCAAGGTCAAGGGCATCGAGGCTCAACACGGCGCCTCTGCCGACCGGGCGGCGAAGGCCGGCAAGCAGGCCGCGGCGGATGCCGGGCCGCCGGTCAAGCTGCCCCCCGTCAACGTCGCGTTGCTCACGATGAACAAGAAGGACGAGTCGTCGAACCGGCTCCTGACCCAGCTCATGACCGTGAGCAAGAAGCCGCTCGGATGGGTGCCGCAGCCTTGTGACGGCAAGGGCACCCCCAAAGCGCTGGAGACGTGCGCCACCGGCGTCATCGACCAGGGACCGCTGGACTTCATCCTCTCGAACGGCATTGACCCGAAGCTCATGCCGCGGACCCTGGAGAAGGCCGCGTTCAAGAACATCCCGGTGATCAACATCGGGTCCTCGGTGCCCCCCAGCC
The DNA here is from genome assembly GCA_038237685.1 of Solirubrobacterales bacterium. Taxonomy (GTDB): domain Bacteria; phylum Actinomycetota; class Thermoleophilia; order Solirubrobacterales; family Thermoleophilaceae; genus JAAYBF01. The sequence continues at coordinate 15,704 of JBBRYL010000002.1, forward strand.
CACTCCTCGCTGCAGACTTCGCGCCCGACGACCGGGCCGCGACAAAGACCCTCGACCGGTACATGATCCGCAGGCTCAAGCGCGTGCCGCCGGCCTCTCGGAGAATTGCGGTCCTGAAGTCGACGGGGGGCGGTGGGCGCATCCGGTTCGAGCAGTTGAAAGAGGACATCAAGGGCACCGGCATACAGATCGTGGCCGAGGGAAAGACCGATCCGGTGAAGGCCGACGCTGCCAAGGACACGGTCAAGGGCATGCTGGAGAAGCACGACAAGCTGAAGGCGGTCTGGCTCGCGGACGGAAATTCGGTCGACCCGGCGGGCAAGGCCGTGGACAAGGCGTTCAAGGACCTCAAGTTCCCCGACCGCCCACTGGTGCTCGGCTTCAATGCGGACCCGAAGGCTGCCGGGGCCATCCGCGACGGCAAGGCGGACGCGGTGGCCGACGTGCCCTATGACGCGTCGCTCTACATCGCGCTCGACCGGATAGCGGAGAACATCGGCCGCGGGGAGCAACTGAACCCAACGTCGGCCAAGCCCTACCCGCTGGACTTCCTGGACATCGCGCTGGTGACCAGGGACAACGCGCCTGCCAAGAAGAAGTTCCGCGAGCCCAAGGAGGACTTCGTGACTTTCTTCTTGGAGAAGTGGAAGAAGGAGTTCGGCTCTCCGCTCACGCCCGGCTGATCGCCGAGGTTCGCAGGGCGGCGATCAGTCGTCCTTGGTCTTCTTGCTCTTCTTGTCGCCGTCGTCGGCGAACATGGGCAGCATCCAGGCCACGGCCCTGAGCACGGCGGAAATCACGCCTGCGATCAGCGCGAGCTTGACTGAGGCGCTGAGGTCGAAGTCGACCCTCAGCCCGTTCGGGAGCGGGTCCCCGAACAGGTAGGCCGCGAGAAACGTGGCCAGGGAGGTGAACAGGAAAGCGCGCGCGGCCTTGCCGCCCAAGGACGGGCCGGCGGCCGGAGTGCTTTCGGTCTCCTTCTCGTTCCCGCCCTTGCTCTCGCTGCCCTCGGTGTCCTCGTCCCGCTTCCCCTTCCCGTCACCCTTCTTCGCCTTCTCGTCGTCCTTTTTCGCCTTCTTCTCGTCCTTCTTCGCCTTCTCGTCGGCCACGGTCGCCTCCTCCTCCGTCGATGGGTGGCCACTATATGCCGCGCCCGGCCGGCGCGTGCCGGGGGGCACGCCCCCCCGTCGGCGCGGTTGTGGGTGGCCACCGCCCGGGCGGCGGCGGGTGGCTGCCAGAATTGGGGGACATGGAGACCCCGCAGCAGCCCCTCGCACCCCTTCTGAATCCGCACCTGCCGGGCGCCCCCGAGCCCGAGCCGCGCTCGGCGTGGAAGCGCATCGGCGGAGCCATCACCGCTTTCGGCCTCCTGCTCCTGAACTTCGGTGCCAAGCTGAAGTTCGTTCTGCTGCTGCTTCCCAAGCTGAAGATCCTGACCACGTCGGGGTCGATGCTGGTCTCGATCGGCGCCTATGCGCTGATCTGGGGCTGGCGATTCGGCGTCGGCTTCGTACTGCTGCTGTTCGTGCACGAGATGGGCCACGTGATCCAGCTGCGGCGTGAGGGCATCAAGGCGAGCGCGCCGATGTTCATCCCATTCCTCGGCGCGATCGTCGCGATGAAGGAGATGCCCAAGAACGCGGGCGCCGAGGCGCGGGTGGGCCTCGCCGGCCCGGTGCTCGGGTCGCTGGGCGCGCTGGCATGCGTCGGGCTCTACGAGCTGACCGGTGACGAGCTGTTCAAGGCGCTTGCCTTTGTCGGCTTCTTCCTCAACCTGTTCAACCTGCTCCCGGTGCTGCCGCTCGACGGCGGCCGGGCGATGGCCGCGCTCTCACCGACCTTCTGGCTGGTGGGCTTTGCGCTGCTGATCGGCGTGACGATCCTCTACCCGAACCCGATCATGATCCTCGTGATCCTGTTCGGCGGCATGGAGACCTACCGCCGCTACAAGGCGCGCAAGGAGCCCGAGTCGCAGGAGTACCTGAAGGTCGCGCCGCGCACACGGTGGCTGGTGGCCGGCGTCTACCTCGGGCTGGCCGTGCTGCTGGCCCTTGGCATGGACCTGACCCACATTGCGCGCGACTTCGGCGACGTGTAGCTCTGGATCGGACACGGATGTCCGATCCCGCGAGGGCATCCATCAGTGCTCTGACAGCGCGCGGGCGATCTCGCGCTTCTGATCCTTGGCCTTCAGGTCGCGGCGCTTGTCGTAGTGGTCCTTGCCGCGGCCCAGGGCGATCTCGACCTTTGCGCGCCCATCCTTGAAGTAGACGCGCGTGGGCACGAGGGTGAATCCCTTTTCGGCAACCGACCCCTTCAGCCGCTCGATCTCGTAGCGGTGCAGCAGCAGCTTGCGGGTGCGTTCGGGCTCGTGGCCGTCGCGGGCGGCGGGGCCGTACGGCGCGATGTGCATGTTGTGGAGGTAGACCTCGCCTTCGTCGAGGTGGGCGTAGGCGTCCTTGATCTGGACTCCGCCGTCGCGGATCGACTTGACCTCTGATCCCTGGAGCTGGATGCCGCACTCCATGCGGTCAGTCAGGTGGTAGCGAAACGACGCCTGTCGGTTGGTTGCGATGTCGCCGGGGGCGGCCTTGCGCTTGTTGCCCTTCTTGGCCATGCCACAGAGCCTAGGGAGGTCGGGCGGAGACGCTGGCCGGCACGTCAGATCGAGAGCACGGCAGGCATCTGCTCGGCCACCCGGCTCGGCGACCACCACGCTGTTGCGCCCGCTCGCCTGGCTTCGTAGAGCGCGGCGGCGGCAAGGCGGTAGGAGCGTGTCAAAATCCTTCGAATCCGCGCCCGCGCCGGCTACCGCGCCGAAGCTGATCGTGATGTTCAGCCCGGCGGGGCGGGCTCGAGGTCCACTCGGCCGCGCGGCGCGTCCACGCGTTCGACGGTCACCTTGATCGGATCGCCCATCCTGACGGCACGGCCCGAGCCCTGGCCCACGAGAGCGGTGCCCTCCTCGTTGAGCGTGTACCAGTCGCGCAGGCTGCGCACCGACAGGAAGCCCTCGAAGCCCTCGTCACCGAAGCGTATGAACGCGCCCTTGGCCACGAGGCCGACGACCTCGCCGTCGAACACCGGAGGATCCCCGCCCCCGGCCCGCCCGACCACCTGCTCGAGCAGAAAGGCCAGGCAGACGTCGTCGGCCGAGCGCTCGAGCTTCATGGCGGCGCGCTCGAGCGCGCTGCATTCGATCCCGACGTCGTCGAGGTCGTGGCCGCGGGGCGCGTCCGAGCCGAGGCCGAGTCCCGCCAGCAGCGCCCGGTGGGCGACGAGGTCGGGGTAGCGCCGGATCGGCGAGGTGAAGTGGCAGTAGCGGGAGCTGGCGAGGCCGGTGTGGCCCAGGTTGCGGGGCGTGTAGTAGGCCTGCTTGAGCGAGCGCAACACCAGGGAGCTGAAGGCGGTGGCGCCGCGGCCGGTGCGGCGTGCCTCCGCGGCTGCCAGGCGCGAGGCCTCGGCAGCCACGTCGGCCGCCTGCTGGGGGCTGATGGTGCGGGGAACCGCGGGGGTCGGGATGTCAAGCGACGCGAGCTGGGCGATCATCGCCTCGACCCGTTCGGGGTCGGGCTTCTCGTGCACGCGGTAGAGCGTCGGCAGCTTGCTGTCGGCCAGGTATCCGGCCACCTGCTCGTTGGCCAGGATCATCAAGTGCTCGATCAGCTCGTGCGACTCGGTCTGGGGTTCGCGCACGACGCCGGTCACGTTGCCCTCGGAGTCGAAGGCGAAGCCGGGTTCGGTGGATGTGACCTCGAGCGCTCCTGCCTGCTTGCGCTTGTCCTGGAGCGCGGCCGACACGGAGCGGGCCGCGTCCAGCGGGCCAGCCCAGGGGTCCACGGCCCGGGCGCTCCCAGCGAAAACTGCATCGACTTCGCCGTAGGTCAGGCGCTTGTCGCTGCGGATCAGCGTGCGCATGAAGCGGACGCGACGCACATCGGTGCCGGCCACGTCCATCTCAACGGTGACCGCCAGCTTGTCCTCGCCCGGCCGCAGCGAGCAGGCGCCGTTGGAGAGCTCTTCGGGCAGCATCGGCTCGACCGTCCCCGGGACGTAGGTGCTCGTGCCCCGGCGGTAGGCCTCGATGTCGATCGCGCCGCCCGGCGCGACGTAGGCGGACACGTCGGCGATGTGCACCCATACGCAGATCACGCCGTCATCGATCCGCTCCGCCGAGATCGCGTCGTCGAAGTCCCTGGCGTCGTCAGGGTCAATCGAGAAGGTGGGAAGGTCGCGCAGGTCCACGCGCCGGGCTTCCTCGCGGGGCTCGAGCTCGGCGGCCTCCTGCTCGACCCGGCGCGGGAACGACAACCGCAGCCCCCTGTGCAGCATCAGGCCCTCGATCACGTCGCGCGCGACGGTGGGGCGGCCGATCTTGCGAACGACCCGCGCGCCCTTCTTTCCGCCACCGACCAGCACGAGGTCGCCGGCCGACCCGCCGCCACCCGCCACGGCCACGCGCGTGCCCCTCTGGCCGCCTGTGCCCTGCTGGCCACCGCCAGCCCGGGTAAACAGCGGCTCGGCGACCACGAACCGGCCTCGCCGGCTGAGCACACAGACCATCGGGAAGTCGAGGTTGGCGGGGCGACCCTGGGGCCGCGGGCTCACCTGTGTGCGAGCTTCTTCGAGAGCGTGTCGAGCGCGGTGGGCAGCGCCTCGTCACGTTTGGTGTCGGCGTTGTCGGAAGCCTTGACTTGCGGCTTGATGCCCTTGTCCTGGATGTTCGAGCCCTTGGGCAGGAAGTACTCACCCACCGTGATGTCGAGCACGCCGTCGTTGGACAGCGGCAGCACCTGCTGGAACACGCCCTTGCCGAACGTCCGGGTGCCGACCACGGTCGCGCGGCCGGTGTCACGCAGGGCGCCGGTCACGATCTCCGACGCCGACGCGCTGCCACGATCGACGAGCACCACGACCGGAATCTTGCGGGGAATGGCGCCGCCGTTGGCGTTGAACTCTCGCCGCGGCGAGGTACGGCCCTTGGTGTATGTGATCAGGCCCTTCTCGATGAATATCGAGGCCACCCGCACGCCCTCATCGAGCAGACCGCCGCCGTTGCCGCGCAGGTCGAGCACGAGCGCCTGCGCGCCGCGCTTGCGCACCTTGTCGATCTGCTGCCGCAGCAGACCATGGGCGCCCGAGCTGAAGCTCTGGAGCTTGACCACGCCATAGGTCTTGCCACCCTTATTGACCACGCGCCCCTGGGCCACGGGCACGACGATCCGCTTGCGCTCCAGGCTCACGTTCCGGGGCGTGACGTTCTCCGGGTCCACGATCTGGAGCTTGACCTTGGTGCCGGCCTCGCCCTTGATCTTGGCCGTCGCGGCGCTGCTCGACAGCCCGGCGATCGAATTGCCATCGACCTCGGTCACGAAATCGCCCCTCTTGATGCGGGCCTGCCTGGCCGGCGAGTTGGCGAACACGTTGAGCACGCGCAGCCCGCGCTTGTCCTGCTCGACGCTCATGCCGACGCCCTCGAACTGGCCGCCGATGGAGTCCTTGAGCTGCTTGGTCTCCTTCGGCGTCAGGTAGTTGGAGAACTGGTCGTCCAGGCTCTCGACCATGCCCTTGAGCGACCCTTGATCGAGCTTGGACTGACTCACCGGCTTGTAGAAGTTGTCCTTGATGTCCTCGGTGACCTCGGCGCGCAGCCCGCGGTCGTTGGACACGAACGTGTCGCGTACCGGTCCGGGCAGCGTCTCGGGGTGGCCGCCAAGCCAAACGCCGCCCGCGAGGAGCAGGATGCCGAGGGCGACTGCGAGGACTGTTCGGCGGAGAGGACTCATCGGGAGCAGCCCAACTGGGGCGAACGGAAAGAGTAGTGGGCTGCGTCAGACGCGCAGGAAGCGGCGCAGCGTGAGCGCGCTGCCGGCGGCCGAGACGGCCATGCAGGCAATCATCAGCACGACGATCAGGAGGCCAAAGTCGATCGTGTTCGGCGCCGCGAGCAGCGCGAAGCGCGCTTGGAGCGGGTCGATGAAGGTCTCTTTGGCCACGGTGAGCAGCAGCACGGCCACCACCCCGCCCATGAATCCGACGATCACGCCCTCGAAGACGAAGGGCCAGCGGATGAACCAGTTCGTGGCCCCGACCAGCTTCATGACCTCCACCTCACGCCGGCGGGAGAAGATCGACAGGCGGATGGTGTTTGCGATCAGCGCGATCGAGGCGAAGATCAGCAGAGCGGCGAGGCCTGCGGTCAGGATCTTGACCAAGCCGGTCGCAGAGAGGATCTTGGCGGTGTCCTCCTCCTTGTTGCGTACCTCGTCGATGCCCGCAAGCGACGGCACGCGCTCGCCCTTCGCATCCTTTGGGGCAAGCCGGTCGACGATTGTCGAGACCTTGTCCGGATCGGTCGGCACGACGCGGAAGGTGTCGGGGAGGGGGTTGCCGCCGAGCAGGTCGGCGCCGTCCTTGAACGCCTCGGGGTTCTGCTTCTTGGCCTCGGCCAGGCCCTTGGCCTTGGAGATGAACGCGACGGACTTGACGTTGTCGGTGCGCTCGATCGCACGCCGCACCTCCTGCCGCTCGGCGGGCGTGGAGCCGTTCTTGGCGTAGACGTCGACAACCACGCGGTCGCGCACCGAGTTGGCGGTGCCGGTCGTGGCCTGCACGATCGGGATGAACACACCGAGCACGAGCGCTGTGAGCACGACGGTGAGCAGCGCGGCGAGCGCCGGCGCCGAGTTGCGGCCAAGGCCGCGCAGGGCCTCCCTGAGGAAGAATCCAAACCGCATCGCGCCCTAGTTGGGGTGGCCCTCGTGGCCGACGCCCAACTCCCCGCGGAGCCTGATGGCGAACTCGGTGGTGGACTCGTCCGGACGGTAGAGGCCCGACAGCTCGTCGCGGATGATGCGCCCCTCGCGCAGCTCGATCACGCGGCGCCGCATCTTGTCGACCATCTCCTTGTCATGGGTGGCCACGACGACGGTGGTGCCGGTCCGGTTGATCCGGTAGATCAGCTGCATGATCCCGATCGAGGTCTCGGGGTCGAGGTTGCCCGTGGGCTCGTCAGCCAGCAGCAGCGGCGGATGGTTCACGAAGGCACGGGCGATCGAGACGCGCTGCTGCTCGCCACCCGACAGCTCGTCGGGGTAGCTGTGCAGCTTGGTCGAGAGGCCGACCAGGCGAAGGATGTCTGGCACCTTGCGGCGGATCTCGGCGCGCGGCTCGCCGATTACCTGGAGCGAGTAGGCGACGTTGTCGTAGATCGTCCTGTTCGGCAGCAGCTTGTAGTCCTGGAACACCACGCCGATGTTGCGCCGAAGCTGGGGCACTTTGGAGCGCGACATGTCCGACAGCTGCTTGCCCGCGATCCGGATCTCCCCGGCCGATGCCTCGAGCTCCTTCTGGAGCAGGCGGATGCAGGTGGACTTGCCACAGCCGGTGGCCCCGACGAGGAACACGAACTCGCCGCGGCGGATCTTCATCGACGCGTGCTCGAGCCCGACCGAGCCGCCGTCATAGACCTTCGAGACGTCTTCGAACTCGACGACCGGCACGCCGCGGGAGTGCGACGGCGAGGGTGGTGAGGTAGCCGCCACGGGTCGGGCGACGTGCGGGCGTTTGCGTATGCCGAGTCCAGCCATGAGCCAGGATGGATATCGGAGAAGTCCCCCGTCGCGGCTGGGTGCAATTAGTCCTGCAAAATTGCAGGGTTTCTTGCAGCTTGGGTAGAGCCTACGCCGAGGCGAGCCGCCAGCGCCCGTACAACCCCTCGGCGCCGTGCAACAAGCTCAACAGCTCGGCCTTGACGGGCTGGTGCAGCGGGCGGCCTCCGACGATCGTGAGGGCCTGCTCGCCACCTACGATGAACGGGTCGATGCTCATGAAGAGCTCGTCGACCAGCCCGGCGGCCAGCAGGTGCGCGTTGAGCGTCGGGCCGCCCTCACAGAGCACCGAACGGACGCCGTGGTCCTCGCGCAGGCGGGCGAACAACATGGGCAGATCGTCGCCGGAGCGGGTGTAGGTCACGTCGGCCGCCACGCCCTCGAGCTCGTGGCCGGCCGCGGTCGCGATCACCACCCGCGCGCCCTTCTCCTGCAGGAGTGGAAGGTCGGGGGGCAGGTTCAGCCGTGAGCTCACGATCACGACGATCGGCTCGGGGTCCAGGCCCTCGCGCTCGCGCTGGGCGCGGCGTTGCGGATCCTTGACGGCTCGCCCGTAGCGCTCCTCACGCGCGGTGCCCGCCCCCACCAGGATCGCGTCGGCCTGGGTACGCAGCGTGTGGAAGAGCTCGCGGTCGGCCTCGCCACCCAGCCCGCGCGTCGTGCCGTCGACTGCCGCCTTGCCGTCGAGGGTGGCCACCATGTTGAGCACCACGTAGGGCCGACCGGCGGGCGCCCGGGAACCCAGGTCGAGGTGGGCTAGCGCCTCGCCGGCCTCGATCTGGCCGGGGCGGGGAAAGAGGCGGTCCAGGAGCATCCCGGCACGGTAGCGTTGCGCCACGAATGAGAGCCCTCCAGGTAACAGAGTTGACAGGCCCCGACGGCGTGGCCGTAAATGACGTCCCCGAGCCCGACGCTTCGGCCGGTGTGCTGATCGACGTGCACACCGCGGGGCTCGCCTTCCCCGACGTGCTGCTCACGCGTGGCCTCTACCAGTACAAGCCCGACCCCCCGTTCACGCTTGGCGTGGAAGTGGCGGGCACGGTGGCGGAGGCCGATGCCGACTCCGGGTTCGAGGCCGGCCAGCGGGTCATGGCCTTCACCTTTGGCGCGGCGTCCGAGCGGCTGGCGGTCGGCCCCGAGTTCGTGTTCGCCGCACCGGAATCCTTCGACGACGACCAGGCCGGTGGCTTCGTCATGAACTACCACACCTCCCACTTCGCTCTGCACCACCGCGGCAGGCTCCAGGAGGGCGAGACGGTGCTCGTACACGGGGCCGCCGGCGGCGTCGGCACCGCCGCCGTCCAGATCGCCAAGGGCGCGGGCGCGCACGTGATCGCGGTGGTGTCCAGCGACGCCAAGGAAGAGGTCGCCCGGCGCGCCGGGGCCGACGAGGTCGTGCGCAGCGACGGCGAATGGCTCAAGCACGTGCGCGAGCTGACCGACGGCCGCGGCGTCGACGTGCTCTACGACCCGGTCGGGGGAGATCGCTTCGCCGACTCCGTGCGGGCGCTCGCGCCCGAGGGCCGGCTGCTGGTGGTGGGCTTCACCGAGGGCAACATCCCGTCGGTGGCCGTGAACCGCCTGCTGCTCAAGAACATCTCGGTGGTCGGCGTGGCGTGGGGGGCCTTCGTGGGCGACAAGCCGGGCCTGACCCGTGACATCGGCCAGGATCTGGCGCGGCTGGCCGAGACGGGATTTGTGGACCCGATCGTGAGCGCGACCTATCCCCTCGAAGAGGGCGCCCAGGCGCTGCGCGACATTGACGAGCGCCGGGCCACCGGCAAGCTGGTGCTGCGCCTGCGCTGACCGGCACAACCCCTACGGGTTGATGGCCACCATGCGCTCGATCGGCACCCGAGCCCGGCGCGCGATCTCAGGATCCACCGTGACCACCGGCCCCATGTCGCGCAGCGCGTCGCGCAGCTTGGGCAGCGTGATCATCTTCATGTACTGACAGACCGCCTTGCGGTTGGCAGGAATGAAGGTCTTCTCGGGGTTCTCCTGCTCCAGCGGATGCAGCATGCCGGTCTCGGTGGCCACGATGAACGTGTCGGCGGCCGACACGCGCGCGTGGGTGAGCATGCCGCCGGTCGAGAGCATGTGGGTGTTCTCGGCGTCCACGTCGCCGGCGGCGACGTACTCCATGACAGAGGTCGAGCAGCCGCACTCCGGATGGATGAGGAAGTCGGCGCCGGGATGGTCCTCGCGAACCTGCGCGATGTCCGAGGGCCGGATGCCGGCGTGCACGTGGCACTCGCCGTCCCAGACGTTCATGCGCCGGCCGGTGACCTTCTCCACATAGGCACCCAGGAACATGTCCGGTCCGAACAGGATCTCGGTGTCCTGGCCGTGCTCAGCCCAGACGTGCTCCACAACCTGCACCGCGTTGGACGACGTGCAGCAGTAGTCGGTCTCCGCCTTGACCTCGGCGGTGGTGTTCACGTACATGACCACCACGGCGCCGGGGTGCTGGGCCTTCCAGGCGCGCAGGTCGGCGGCGGTGATCGAGTCGGCCAGCGAGCAACCGGCGTCGAGGTCTGGCAGCAGCACCGTCTTCTCGGGCGACAGGATGGCCGCGCTCTCGGCCATGAAGTGCACGCCGCAGAAGGCGATCACGTCGCCCGCCGCTTCCGCCGCCTGGCGTGACAGGGCGAGGGAGTCGCCCACGATGTCGGCCACGTCCTGGACCTCGGGCACCTGGTAGTTGTGGGCCAGGATCACGGCGCCGCGCTCCAGGGCCAGGGCGCGCACCTCCCGCTTCAGGGCGGGGATGTTCTCCAGCTCGAGAGTGGCTGGAACCGGCCCCGCCTGGGGCGTGGTCTGAACCGACATGTTTCGAACCTCACTCGGTGTCGAAATGAACCCGCCGCGGTGGCAGGGCGCTACCTGTTCACAAATACTAGCGCCGGGCTCCTCGGGGGAGCACTAAGCGGGATCGAACAGCAGAGACACATCCAGTGCGGGCGCAGAATGGGTGAGCGCACCGACGCTGATGAAGTCCACCCCGGCCTCGGCCGACGCGCGGATCGTGTCGAGCGTGATTCCGCCCGACGCCTCGAGTGTGGCGCGACCCTCGGCACGCCGCACCGCCTCGCGCAGCGTGTCGGGATCCATGTTGTCGAGCAGCACGCGGTCGACGCCCGCGGCCAGCACCTCGTCGAGCTGTTCGAGGGTCTCGACCTCGACCTCGACCCAGGCGCCGTCGGGCGCGCCCGACACGGCGCGACGGGCGGCCTCCCCGACCCCGCCGGCCACGCGCGCGTGGTTTTCCTTGACGAGGATGTTGTCGTACAAGCCGAGGCGGTGAGAGACCCCGCCACCGGCCACCACGGCGCCCTTCTCCAGGTTGCGCATGCCCGGCATGGTCTTGCGCGTATCGAGGATGCGCGCGCCAGTGCCCCCAACCGCGGCCACGTATGCCGCGGTGACGGTGGCCACTCCCGAGAGGTGGCCCAGGAAGTTGAGCGCAGTTCGCTCGGCGGACAGGATGCCCGCGGCGGGACCTTCGAGGGTCAGCACCTCGTCGCCGGACACAACGGTCTGGCCGTCGCGGGCGGAGGCACGGATCTCGATGCCGGCATCCACGCGCTCGAACACGCGCGCGGCCACAGTCACCCCCGAGAGGACCCCTGCCTGTTTGGCGATCACACGGCCGTGCGCCCTGGAGGACTCCGCCACCACCGCGGCGCACGTGATGTCGCCCGCGCCGACGTCCTCGGCCAGCGCGGCGGCGATCAGCTCGTCGAGGGTGGCAGCCGACCCCACGCTCATGCGGGTGCTGGCACGCGCTCGATGCCCACCACGCGGTAGGCTTCGGGCTCGTCGAGCGTCTCGTCGCGCAGAAGCGTCTCGGCGAGGGTGTCGAGCTTGTCGCGCTCGCGCTCGAGCAGGTTGCGCACCTCGGTGTGGGCCTCCTCGATGATGCGACGCACCTCGAGGTCCACCATGCGCTGTGTGGACTCCGACGTCTCAGAGACCCCCGGCAGCAGCGGGCCGCTGCCGTTCTGGGACTCGACGGCCACGAAGCCGATCTCGTCGCTCATGCCCCATCGCCCGACCATGCCGCGCGCGATCTGGGTGGCCTGCTGGATGTCTGACTCGGCGCCCGTGGTGATCGTTCCGAACGTGATCTCCTCGGCCACGCGGCCGCCGAGGGCCACCTTGATCTTGCCACGCAGGTAGCTCTCCTCGTAGTTGAAGACGTCCGCATCTGGGGCCGACATCGTCACGCCGAGCGCCTGGCCCCGCGGGATGATCGAGACCTTGCGCACCGGGTCGGCGCCCGGGGTGAGCATGCCGACGATTGCGTGACCGCCCTCGTGGTATGCGATCCGGCGGCGGTCCTCCTCGGACTGCACCACCTTGCGCTCGGTGCCTAACACGATCTTCTCGATCGCGTCGGTGAGGTCGGGCTGGCGCACGGACTCGTGCTCGCGGCGGGCCGCGAGCAGCGCGGCCTCGTTCACCACGTTGGCGAGGTCGGCCCCGACCATCCCCGGCGTCGCCTGGGCAAGGGCCCGGAGGTCGACGCTGTCGTCGAGGGGAACCGAGCGCGTATGCACCTTCAGGATCATCTCGCGGCCGACCTTGTCGGGCGACTGCACCGACACGCGGCGGTCGAAGCGCCCGGCCCGCAGCAGCGCCTTGTCGAGAATCTCGGGGCGGTTGGTGGCGGCCAGGACTACGACACCGTCGCCGGTCTCGAAGCCGTCCATCTCGGTGAGGATCTGGTTGAGCGTCTGCTCGCGCTCGTCGTGGCCCCCGCTGGAGAAGCCGCCGCCACCCGAACGCGAGCGGCCGATGGCGTCGAGCTCGTCGATGAAGATGATGGCCGGCGCCGCCTCCTTGGCCTGTGCGAACAGGTCCCGCACCCGAGAGGCGCCGATGCCCACGATCGCCTCGATGAACTCCGATGCCGAGATCGAGAAGAACGGCACTGCAGCCTCGCCGGCCACGGCCTTGGCCAGCAGTGTCTTGCCAGTGCCGGGCGCACCCGACAGCAGCACGCCGCGCGGTATCCGCGCACCGAGCTTCTGGTACTTCTCGGGTGTCTTCAGGAACCCGACGATCTCGGACAGCTCGTCCTTTGCCTCGTCGATGCCGGCAACGTCACCGAAGTTCACGCGCGTGTCCTCTCCCCCTTCGGCGCGGCGGGCCTTCGACTTGCCGAACTGCCCCATCATGCCCCCGCCCGCCTGCTGGGAGGCCCGGCGCAGGAAGAACACGAGCAGACCCACGATCAGCAGCGTCGGGCCGAACGAGAAGATCACGGTCTGGAGGAACGAGCGCTCCTGGGGTGGCTTGGCGTTCACGGTCACCCCGTTGTCGGCCAGCTGCTTGGCCAGCTGGTCGGTGTTGGCGAAGGTTGGTACCTCGGTCTCGAAGTGCTTCGCGCTCTTGACCTTGTTCTTGAAGTCGCCTTGGAGCGTCTCGCCCTTCGAGGAGATCTCCTTGACGTTGCCGGCCTTGATCTGGCTGATGAAGGTCGGGGTGTAGGGGATCCGCTCGCGCTTCTCCGGTGGGGCGAAGACGTTGACCAGCAGGATGTTGAGCCCGAACAGCACGAGCAGGATGACCAGGAAGCGGCGCCAGCTGAAGGGCAGCATCGGCGGCTTCTGGGGCGGCTTGCCGCGCCCGTCGGGCGCGGGATCGACCTTCCAGTTGGGGCCGGTCCTCTCGGGCGCCTGCGAGCGGGGATCGCGGCCGGGACGGCTGGGCACCGGGTTCTCCGGTCCCTGCTGGCGGTTGGCGGTCGGGGTATCGTGCGGCATCTGACCAACTGTAGGGCGTCGCTCGCAGTTGCCGGGAAACGCCTCGGGCGGTGCTCGCGGGATCGGCGATCCGCTGCGCTCCTCCCGCCAGCCGGGCAGCCGGGGGCTAGAGGGTTCCCGCCCGGCGCAGGAGCTCGGCCCGCACGAATGGGTCGAGGTCGCCCTCGAGCACGCCCTGGGCGTTGCCGACCTCCACATCGGTGCGGTGGTCCTTGACCATCGTGTACGGGTGCAGGACGTAGCTACGGATCTGTGATCCCCAGGCGGCGTCCTGCGCCTCGCCCTTCTCCTTCGCGATCTCCGCGCGGCGGCGCTCCTCCTCCAGCTCCACGAGCTTGGAGGTGAGCATGGCCATGGCGGTCTGCTTGTTGGCACCCTGGGAGCGCTCGTTCTGGCATTGCACGACCGTGCCGGACGGCTTGTGGGTGATGCGCACCGCCGAGTCGGTCTTGTTCACGTGCTGGCCGCCCGCCCCCGATGCGCGATAGGTGTCGATCTGGATGTCGTCGGGGTCGATCTCGATCGCGCCAGAGCTCTCCAGGAACGGCGCGACCTCGAGCCCGGCGAACGCCGTATGGCGACGCGCGGCCGAATCGAACGGCGAGATCCGCACCAGCCGATGCACGCCCTTCTCGGCCGAGAACAGGCCGTAGGCGTTGTCGCCCTTGGCCAGGAACGACGCCGACTTGATTCCGGCCTCCTCCCCCGCCGAGGCCTCGAGCAGCTCAGTCTTCATGCCGCGGCTCTCGGCCCAGCGCATCTCCTGGCGCAGCAGCATCTCGGCCCAGTCCTGGGAGTCGGTGCCGCCGGCGCCGGCGTTCACCGTGACCACGGCGTCCCCGGCGTCGTAGTCACCCGCGAACAGCCGTGCCTCCTCCAGCGTCTCGAGCCGCGCGGCGATGGAGTTGCTCTGCTCCTCGACCTCTGCGGCGATCGAGACGTCCTCCGCGGCCATCTCCTCCATCGTCTCGAGGTCGCCGAGATCGGTCTCGAGCGTGTGGAACTCGTCCACCTTGCGCTGCGTGCGCGCGTGCTCGGCCGAGACCTTGGCCCCGCGGTCCTGGTCGTCCCAGAACCCCGGCTCGCCCATCTCGCGCTCTAGCTCGGCGGCGCGTGCCTCAAGCGAGGGTGGGTCAAAGGTAATCCGCGAGGAGCTTCAGTTGCTCGCGGAGGTCGGCGGCGCTATGCGCCATGGCACTTCTTGTATTTCTTGCCCGAGCCGCACGGGCACGGGTCGTTGCGGCCGATGCGGTCCTCCTCGGCCACGGTGCGCGTCTCGACATACACCGGCACCTCGACCTCATCGAACTCGCCGACGTAGTCCTCGGTGACCGTCTGGCCATTGCCTGCCTGGCGCGCGGCCGCCAATGCGCTTGGCTGCTCCTCGGCGGTGCCGCCCGCATAGCTGAACGAGGACGTGGAGCTGGTGTTGGAACCCCCGCCCCAGTTCTGGCGCGCCTGCTGCTGAGGCTGCTCGGGCTCACCCTCGATCTCGACCACGAAGATGTAGCGCGCGAACTCCTCCCAGATCGCGTTCATGAGCTCGGTGAACATCTCGAAGCCCTCGTTCTTGTAAGCCACTAGCGGCTCGATCTGGGCGAACCCGCGGAGGTGGATGCCCTCGCGCAGGTAGTCCATGTCGTGCAGGTGCTCGCGCCAGCGCTCGTCGATGATCTGGAGCAGCATGAAGCGCTCGAGCGCGCGCATGAGCTCTGAGCCGAGCTCCTCCTCGCGATCGGCGTAGGCCTCCACGATGTCCTCGCGCAGCTCGGCGATCAGCCCCATCCGGTCGGCGTTGTTGGGGTCGATCTCGGTGAGGTCGATCCCAACCGGGTACATCTGCTCTAGCTGGGTGTAGAGCTCCGGGAGGTCCCAGTTCTCAGGGAAGTCGCCCTCCATGTAGCGCGCCGCGAGGCGGTCGATGACCAGCGCGATCTGCTGGCGGGCGGTGTCTGACATGTCCTTGCCCTCGAGGATGTCGTCGCGGTACTCATAGACGATCTCACGCTGCTGGTTCATCACGTCGTCGTACTCGAGGACGCGCTTGCGGATCAGGAAGTTCTGCTCCTCGACCTTGGACTGGGCGCCCTCGATCTGCTTGGAGAGCATCTTGGCCTCGATCGGCTCCTCCTCGCCGCTCTCGCCCGTCGGGCCCAGCTTGTCGAGGATCTTGTAGATGCGATCTCCGGCGAAGAGACGCACGAGGTCGTCCTCGGCCGAGAGGAAGAAGCGCGACTCGCCCGGGTCGCCCTGGCGGCCGGCGCGGCCGCGGAGCTGGTTGTCGATCCGGCGCGACTCGTGGCGCTCGGTGCCCACGATGTAGAGGCCGCCGGCCTCCATCACGACGTCCTTGTCGCGCTCGACCTGATCCTCGAAGCCTGGGTAGGCCGTGTCCCACGCCTTTACGTAATCCTCGGACTCGGGCTCGAACTTGGAATTGCGCAGCGACAGCTCGGTCAGATGTTCTGCATTGCCGCCGAGCTTGATGTCCACGCCGCGGCCCGCCATGTTGGTGGCGATCGTGACCGCGCCGGGGCGGCCCGCCTCGGCGATGATCTCGCCCTCGCGCTCGGCGTGCTCGGGCTTGGCGTTGAGCACCGTGTGATCGATGTCCTTCTCGGCGAGCATGCGTGCGAGCAGCTCGGAAACCTCGACAGAGATGGTGCCGACGAGCACCGGCTGGCCCTTGGAGGTGCGGTCCTCGATCTCGCGGACCACGGCGCCCCACTTGCCGTCCTTGGTCTTGTAGATCTTGTCGTTCTTGTCGTCGCGGGCCATCACCCGGTTGGTGGGGATCTCGACCACCTGCAGCTTGTAGATCTTCATGAACTCGGTGGCCTCGGTGAGGGCCGTGCCGGTCATGCCCGCCAGCTTGTCGTAGCGGCGGAAGTAGTTCTGGTAGGTGATCGTGGCGACCGTCTGGTTCTCCTCCTGGATGGCCACCCCCTCCTTGGCCTCCACGGCCTGGTGCAGCCCCTCGGACCAGCGCCGGCCCTCGAGGATGCGGCCGGTGAACTCGTCGATGATCTTGACCTCGCCGTCGATCACCGAGTAGTCCTTGTCGCGCCGATAGAGCGCCTCGGCCTTGAGCGCCTGCTGCAGGTGATTGACCAGGTTGCCGTGCTCGGCCTTGTACATGTTGTCGACGCCGAGGAACTTCTCGGCCTTCTCGACACCCTGCTCGCTGACCGCGACGGTCTTGTGCTTCTCGTCGGGCTCGTAGTCGAAGTCGGCGATCCAGGACTTCGACTTGGACTCGATGCCGTCGGGCTTCTTGCCCTGTTCCATCTTGGGCGCCAGCTCGGCGAACTTGTAGTAGAGGTCGGCGGCCTGCTCCGGGGAGCCGGAGATGATGAGCGGCGTGCGCGCCTCGTCGATGAGGATGTTGTCGACCTCGTCGACGATCGCGAAGCCGTGGCCGCGCTGGGACTTCTCCGCCGCATCGGTGGCGAGATTGTCGCGCAGGTAGTCGAAGCCGAACTCCGAGTTCGTGCCGTAGGTGACGTCGGCCTCGTATGCCGCGCGCTTGGCGTCCCAGTCGTCTTCGTCTGACTGGAGGATCCCGATGCTCACGCCGAGCAGGTCGTAGATCGGCTTCATCCACAGCGCGTCGCGGCGGGCCAGGTAGTCGTTGACGGTGACCAGGTGCACGCCGTTGCCCTGGACCGGGTTGCCGTCGGCGTCGCGCGAGGTGAGCGCGTTCAGGCAGACGGGCAGCGTGGAGGTGAGCGTCTTGCCCTCGCCCGTCTTCATCTCTGCGATCGAGCCGTCGTGCAGCACCATGCCGCCGATCAGCTGGACGTCGAAGTGGCGCTGACCCAAGGTGCGCTTGGCCGCCTCGCGCGTAAGCGCGAAGGACTCGAAGAGCAGGTCGTCGAGGCTATCGCCGGCGATCGCCCGGGCACGCAGGGCGCTGTAGCGCTCGCGCAGCTCGTCGTCGGAATCGAGCTCGACCTCGGCCTCGAAGTCGTTGATTCGCGCGACCTTCTTCTCGAAGACCTTGAACTTCTTTCCTTCGCCTATCCGAAGGGCTTTGTCAAACAGCGGCATCAGGGCGAGAGTAGCAATGGGAGATGCAGGAATGGGCGGTTGTGACCGGCCCCCTGAACGGGAAACGGCCACGGAATTCCGTGGCCGTTCCCGGTCTGTGGCGGAGGTGTCGGCCGGCGGTCAGCCCAGGCCGAGCCTGGGCGAAGACCTGCGCGCCTCCCGCCGGTGGCGCCGCTTCTCGCGGTGTCGTTTTACCTGCCGCGCGAGGTCCTCCGATGCAAGATTGATCGAGTGCGTCATGTCCTCCGACGCTTCGCACGCCCGCAACGTGCAGCCCTTGAGGTAGAGCGTGATCTCGGCGACCTGGGAGTCCTTGATCGAGGGATTGCGCTGCTCGAGCAACTCGACCTCCATCGTTGCGAACTCCGACACCTGGCGCGCGATCTTGGCGAACTTCTTGTTCACCCGCTCCCGTAGCTCGTCGTTGACCGGAACATTGCGTCCCTTCACGTCGATGCGCATGCGGACCCTCCTGGGGTTTCGCTGTGGCTTTAGGAATCGAGATTGATGCTAATGACACGAGCGGCGTCTGTGAAGTCGAATATTGAATTCTGGACGTTTGTCCCTTCACCTTCCGGGCGTGCGCGCATAGGCCAGCGCGGTCACCTGCTCACAACTGGCCCCCCGCAGCGCGGCCGCGCACGCCCGCAGCGTGGATCCGGTGGTGATCACGTCGTCGACGAGCACCGCCCGGCGGGGCACCGCGCCCGGCCGAACCATGAAGGCGCCGGCCTGGCCCTCGAGACGCTCGCGTCGATCACGCCCGACCTGGTGAGCCGATCGCCCGTGCCTGCGCAGGCAGTCGGCCAGCTCAAGGCCGCGCCGCCGCGCCAGTGCGGCCGCGATCCGCTCGGCCTGGTTGAAGCCGCGCTTGCGTAGGCGGCCCGGATGCATCGGCACGGCCACCAGCGCATCACCGGGCGCGAGCACTGCCGCGGGGACACCGGCCGCGATGGCCGCCGCCATCGGCTCGGCCAGGCTCGGCGCCCCGCGGTACTTGAGCCCGCGCACCAGCGATCGGGCGGGGCCGTCGTAGGCCAGGGGCGCCCAGGCGCAGAGGCCGTCGAGGTCGACCGGTTCGGGTCCGAGCCAGCGCAGCTCGAGTCGGCAGGAGCGACAGAGCGGCGCGTGGGCCGGTGCCAGCGCCCCGCAGCCCCAGCAGAACGGCGGAGCCACGAGGAACCCCACGCGGTCCAGCAGGGAGGTCATGGTCAGACGGTGGCGCACGGTTGAAACGTCATGGCGGTCCGGTGCAACAATCGTGTGCGTGCACGGTGTCGATCTCGTCACGGTGATGGCCTTGAAGCCCGACATCGTCTGGCTGCCCGACCCGGCGCAGCTCGCGCCCTTGGCCGTGCTGGTGGCGATCTACGTCCGCCGGTTCGGCCGCGCGCGGCGCGAGGCCGCCGGGCGCGGAGCCGGGCCGCGCCAGGCCGCGTTCTTTGCGGCGGGGATGGTTGCGTTGCTGCTCGCGCTTGCCTCGCCGATCGATGCCCTCGGCGAGGACTACCTGTTCGCCGCGCACATGCTCCAGCACGTGCTGCTCGGCGACATCGCGCCGGCGCTGCTGCTGCTGTCGCTCTCGCGGGTGATCCTGCGACCCGTGACGAAGCGCCTCATGTTCGTCGAGAAGGCGCTCGGTCCCCTGGCATCGCCGTGGACCGGGATCTTCATCTGGCTGTTCCTGATGTACCTGTGGCACGTGCCCACGATGTATGACGCGGCGCTGAACGACCCCGTCGTCCACCTGCTCGAGCACACGGCGTTCTTCAGCGCGGGGCTGATGGTCTGGTGGCCGATCGTCCAGCCGATCCCGATGCGCCGCCGTCTCACCGGGCTGAGCACGGTGGCCTACATCGCCACCGCCAAGGTCGGCCTCGCAGCGCTGGGGCTCTACCTGACCTGGTCGGGTCACGTGCTCTACGACTACTACGAGTCCGTCCCGCGGGTATGGGGGCTCTCGGCCATCGGCGACCAGAACGCGGGAGGCGCGATCATGATGGTCGAGCAGTCGCTGACCTTCGTGGTCGCTCTCGTGTTCCTGTTCTCAAGGATGCTCTCGGACTCCGAAGAGACTGAGCGGCGCAAGGAGCGGCTCGAGGATCGCGCCGCCGCCGCGATCGGCGCTCCCTGACTCAAGCCAGCACGCATGCCCGCCGATACACGCACAGCCGTTCGTCCGCCCCCAGGAGCCCCTTGAGCCACTCTCCGGCCGTTGCCGCCAGCACCGCAGCATCGCTGGCCGCCATGCGCCGTCTCTCCGAGCACGCCCTGGAGCTGCGCGACGCCACCTCGGTCTTCTCGCTGTTGGCCAGGGAGATGTTCGGGGTCTTCAGCGTTGACGACGTGCACGTCGTCGACATCGCCCAGGACGGCGCGGTCGGCCGCGCACAGCAATACAACCTCCAGCCCGACGGATCGGTCGCGCTCGGCGAGAGCTACGTGCAGCGTCTCGACGATCACTCGGCGGCCATGCGCGCGGCCCACTCGGGACGCGCCCTGATCGAGACGGACGCCCCGGGATCCGGCGAGATGAACGCCGCGCTCACCGAGCGGTTCAACGCGGCCAGCGCCATGTTCCTCCCGATCGCGGTCGAGGGCGAGTCGCGCGCCGTAGTGGTGATGGTCTCCCACACGCCGCGCACGTTCAGCGACGACGAGGTCGAGCTGATCCGGGCACTGGCAAACCAGTGCGCAGCGGCGCTGGCCGTGCTCGAGATGCGCACCCGGCTGCAGGCCCGGGCCGAGCAACAGACCGCGCTGGCCCGGGCCGCGCGCACGATCAACGCACGGCTCGACCTGCGCTCGGTGCTCGAGACGCTCTGCCGCGAGGCCGACCTGGCGGTGGGCAGCGACGTCGCTGGCGTCTACCTCGGCGACGCCCGCTCCGGCGGGCTGGCGGTTGCGGCACACGGGTTCCCATCCGACTCCGACTGGTACGGCCACGTGATGGCTCCGGGCGAGGGCGTCGCGGGCCAGGTGCTCGTGAGCGGCGCGGCCGTGATCACCAACGACTACCACGCCGACGTCGCCGCTCCGGTCAACACCGCCCTGAGCCCTCTTCAGACCGCCGTCGGCGTGCCCGTCAGCTGGGACGGCCAGCTCAAGGGCGCGCTGTCGGTCGGCTTCCGGCGGATGCGCCGGGTGACCGAGGAAGACATCGTGAGCCTCCAGGCGATGGCCGACCTCGCCGCCGTGGCGTGCAGCAACGCCGAGGCGTTCGAGCGGGCCCAGATCGCTGCCCGCACGGATTCGCTCACCGGTCTGCTCAATCACGGCGCGGTCCAGGTGCGGCTCCAGGACGAGATCCAGCGCGCCCAGCGCAACGGAGAGCCGCTCAGCTGTCTGCTCGTCGACCTCGATGACTTCAAGCCCGTCAACGATGCCCACGGCCACCTTGTCGGTGACCAGGTCCTACAGGAGATCGCCGGCGCGCTGGTGGAGGAGTTTCGCGGCTACGACGGCATCGGGAGGTTCGGCGGCGACGAGTTCGTGCTGGTGCTCACCGGCATGGACGAGGAGCCCGCCCAACAGGCCGCCGAGCGCCTGCGCACCGCCGTCTCCCGTACCGCCGCTGCCAACGACCTGGCCGCAGGCGTGACCGCATCGGTCGGTGTCGCGCGCTGGCGCGAGCCGCTCAGCGCCAGCGAGCTGCTCGACCGGGCCGACCGCGCGCTGCTGCTTGCCAAGCGCCGCGGCAAGGACACCACGGTGGTCGCTACCCAGGAGATCGAGACGGAGCTGGCACGCCTGGAGTGGCACCCGGGCGGACCCTCGGAGCTGCTTGCCGACCTCTGGGACATGGTCAGCCAGTGCGACCACCCCCATCAGGTCCTCCGGCGGCTGCCACGCCTGCTGACCTCCTCCCTTGACATCGAGGAGTGCGTGCTGGTCCACCCCGAGCTGCTTCCGCCAGACAGCGAGGTGCTCGCCCGCCTGGATGGCGGCCCCATAGGGCGGTCGAGCCTGGCCGGGCTGCAGGCCGCGCTCGACGTCCCAGCGCTTCCCGTTCGCGACCAGCCGGGCGCCCACGCGGCGATCGCGCTGGAGCACGAGGGCGAGCTGCACGGCCTCCTGATCATCCGCATCGAGGGCGACACCTTCCCGCTCACGCTCCTGCGCCTCGTCGAGCTATCGGCCGGGCAGGCCGTGACCGCGCTCATCGGCCAGGCCGGCGGTGCGTCGCGATCGGCGGTCGGCGCCCTGGCCGCGGCCATCGACGCGCGCGACAACTACACCCATGTGCACTCCGAGGAGGTCGTGGCGCTGGCGGAGGGCGTGGCGCGCCAGCTGAACCTTTCGACGTCGGAGATCGAGCAGATACGCGACGGGGCGATGCTGCACGACGTCGGCAAGGTGGCCATCCCCAACGAGATCCTCTACAAGGCCGGTCCGCTCGACCCGGCGGAGTGGTCGATCATGCGCGAGCACCCGGTGATCGGCGAGCGCATCCTGACCCGCACGCCCGAGCTGCGCAGCATCGCCAAGCTCGTGCGCCACGAGCACGAGCGCTGGGACGGCGGGGGCTATCCCGACGGCCTCGCCGGGACCGACATCCCGATCGGCAGCCGCGTGATCCTGGCCTGTGACGCCTACAACGCGATGATCACCGCGCGGCCGTACAGGGAGCCGATGACCACCGCGGCGGCGCGCGCCGAGCTCGAGGCCAACGCCGGGTCGCAGTTCGACCCCGACGTCGTCGCTGCATTGCTCGAGGTGCTGGCGGAGGAACTGGCGCGGGCATAGGCTTGGCCGATGGCACTGACCATCGGCCTGGTGGGCGAAGCGGACCTCGGCGAGCTCCTCCAGCTCATGCGCGCCTACTGCGACTTCTACGAGGTGTCCCCCTCGGATTGCGCACTGCTCGAGCTTTCGCGCGCGCTGATCGCCGAACCCGAGCGCGAGGGCGTGCAGTTGATGGCGCGCGACGACTCCGACCCGGGCCGCCGTGCGGTCGGCTTCGCGAGCGTGTTCTGGTCGTGGGCCACCACCCGCGGCGCGCGGCTGGCGGTGATGAACGACCTGTTCGTGGCGCCCGATGCACGGGGCAGCGGCGCCGCGGACGCGCTGATCGCGGAGTGCCTGCAACGGGCCCGCGCGCACGGCGCGGCCGCGTTGGAATGGCAGACAGCTTCGGACAACCTCCGTGCCCAGGCCGTCTACGAGCGCATGGGCGGCGAGCGCTCGGAGCGCTGGCTGGACTACTCGCTGCCTACCTGAGCCAGCTCTCGCGGTACTCGAGCTGCTCCGGGGTGAGCTCGTCGATCTGCACGCCGAGGGCGGCGAGCTTGAGCCGCGCCACCTCGTCATCGAGGTCGCTGGGCATGGCGAGCACCCGCGGCTCGAGCTCCGCGCCCTTACGTGCGAGGTGCTCGGCCGCCAAGGCCTGGAGAGCGAAGCTGACGTCCATGACCGCGGCGGGATGCCCCTCGCCGGCCGCGAGGTTGACCACGCGGCCCGAGGCGATCAGGTTGACGTGACGGCCGGCGACGTCATAGCGCTCGACCAGCGGCAGCACCTGACGCGGTGGGCCGTCGGCGGCCTCACGCAGGCCGGCGATGTCGATCTCGACGTCGAAGTGCCCGGCGTTTGCGAGCACCGCGCCGCTCTTCATGAGCTCGAAATGCTCCTTTCGCAGCACCGCCCGCGACCCGGTGACCGTGACGAACAGGTCGCCGCGCTTGGCGGCCTCGAAGGAGGACATCACCTCGTAGCCCTCCATCCGCGCCTCGAGTGCGCGGAGCGGGTCCACCTCGCAGACCACGACAGCCGCGCCGGCGCCACGGGCCCGCTGGGCGATGCCGCGACCGGCGTAGCCGTAGCCAAACAGCACGAGCGTGTTGCCGGCGAGGAGCAGGTTGGCGGCGCGCAGGATCCCGTCGAGTGCGGACTGGCCCGTCCCGTAGCGGTCGTTCAGCGTGCGCTCCGACATCGCCTCGTTCACGGCGAGCACCGGACAGCGCAGTCCACCCTGGCGCTCGAGCCTGCGCAGGCGCAGGATGCCCGTCGAGGTCTCCTCGGTCCCGCCGATGAGCCCGTCGAGCGAGTCGGCGGCGTGGGCGAAGGAGAGCAGGTCGGCGCCGTCGTCGAGCGTGATGTTGGGCTTGGCCGCCACGACGGCCGCGACGTGCGCGGCGTAGTCGTCCATGCTCTCGCCGCGCGCCGCGTAGACGCTCGCGCCCTCGCCCGCAAGCGCGGCGGCCACGTCGTCCTGGGCCGAGAGCGGGTTGGCCGAGCACAGCGCCGCCTCGGCACCGCCCGCACGCAGCGTCCGCACCAGGCACGCCGTCTCGGCGGTCACGTGCAGGCACGCCGCCACGCGCAGTCCGTCGAGCGGGCGCTCACGCTCGAAGCGCTCACGGATCTGGCCGAGCACCGGCATCTGCCCGCCGGCCCACGCGATGCGGGCCCCGCCATGCTCGGCGAGGCCCGCGTCCGCGATCTGCGACGAGGCAGCCATCAGGTCCTGGCTGGACCCGGGAGCGTCCTCCTAGTAGCGGTAGTGGTTCGGCTTGTAGGGGCCCTCGACCTTGACGCCGATGTAGGCGGCCTGCTCCTCGCTCAGCTCGGTGAGCCGGACGTTCAGGGCCTCCAGGTGCAGGCGCGCGACCTTCTCGTCAAGCTTCTTGGAGAGCACCCGGACCACGTTGTCCTTGTCGCCCGCGTTCTTCCACAGGTCGATCTGGGCCAGCGTCTGGTTCGTGAACGAGTTGCTCATCACGAACGACGGGTGGCCGGTGGCGTTGCCCAGGTTGAGCAGGCGGCCCTCGGAGAGCACGATGACCGACTTGCCCTCCTTGAAGCGCCACTCGTGCACCTGCGGCTTGACCTCGATGCGCTCGATGCCGTCGATCTTGTTCAGGCCGGCGATGTCGATCTCGTTGTCGAAGTGACCGATGTTGCCCACGATGGCCTGGTGCTTCATCTTGGCGATGTCGCCAGCCGTGATGATGTCCTTGTTGCCGGTGGTGGTGATGAACACGTCGGCCGTCTCGACCACATCCTCGAGCCGCACGACCTGGTAGCCCTCCATGGAGGCCTGCAGCGCGCAGATCGGGTCGATCTCGGTGATCACGACACGAGCGCCCTGGCCACGCAGCGACTCCGCGGAGCCCTTGCCCACGTCGCCGTAGCCGAAGACCACGCAGGTCTTGCCGGCGAGCATCGTGTCGGTGGCGCGGTTGATCCCGTCGATCAGAGAGTGGCGGCAGCCATACAGGTTGTCGAACTTGCTCTTGGTGACCGAGTCGTTGACGTTGATGGCCGGGAACAGCAGGTCACCGGTCTCTGCCAGCTGGTAGAGGCGATGCACACCGGTGGTGGTCTCCTCGGAGACGCCCACGATGCTGTCGGCGATCTTGGTGTAGCGATCGGGATGCTCGGACACCGACTTCTGCAGGAGGCCGAGGAAGATCTCGAACTCCTCGGACTCCGCGTCGGCGGGGTTCGGCACGGCGCCGGCCTTCTCGTACTCGACGCCCTTGTGCACGAGCATCGTGGCGTCGCCGCCGTCGTCGAGGATCAGGTTGGCCGTCGCGCCCTCGGGCCAGTTGACCACCTGCTCGGTGCACCACCAATACTCTTCCAGCGTCTCGCCCTTCCAGGCATAGACGGGGATGCCCTGCGGATCCTCGGGAGTGCCCTCGGGTCCGACGGCCACGGCCGCGGCAGCCGCGTCATCGGTGGAGAAGATGTTGCAGGAGCACCAGCGCACCTCGGCACCGAGCGCGGTCAGCGTCTCGATGAGCACGGCGGTCTGGGTGGTCATGTGCAGCGAACCGGTGATGCGCGCGCCCTTGAGCGGCTGCTCGGCGGCGTACTCCTCGCGAGTCTGCATCAGCCCGGGCATCTCGTGCTCGGCCAAATCGATCTGCTTTCGACCGGAGGCGGCCAGGGACAGGTCGGCGACCTTGTAGTCCTGCGTGGTGGTGTCGGTAGCGCTCATGAGTCCTCTCGTCAGTGGGTAGTCGTGACCAGGCGGGCTTCCGCGAGGAGCCGCTCGTGCTTGTCCTGCTCGAAGCGCAGCCAGTCCGACGGATCGACGTCTTCGGGTCTGCTGGGCCGGGCCTCCAACCATGAGTCGACGGCGCCCTTGAGCGCCTCGTCGCGGCTCACGCGAAGCGCGAACCCGACCTCGCCGAGGCTCACCTCATGCCGGGCGAGCAGCTCCCGCAGGGTGCGCAGACGCTGAAGCTCCTCGGCTCCGTAGAGCCGGTAGCCCGAGGCGGAACGACGCGGAGCGATCAGGCCCTCGCGCTCGATGTAGCGAAGCATCCGCGACGACCAACCGGTCGTGGCGGCCGCCTCGTTGATAGTGAGACCGTCCATCGACGGCGAACCTTACCACGATCGTGTCAAGGTTGTGGGAGCTGACATCAGCGGGAGGAGCGCAGCCCGATCGGTGATCCCTACCTAGCGGTAGGACAGGCGGGGGAGCACCGCACCGAGATTCTCAATCCAGAGCGGCCTTGAACTCCTGGATCGCGTCGATCGCATCGGGGTCGACCCTCGCCAGCTCGGCCACCCGGACGCTCACGAGGTCACCGAGGGTCACGAGCGACATCACGTTGGCGATGCGCTCGTCGCCGACCCCCTCGGCCCGCACGACGGGGGCACCGGTGGCGGCGACGGTCTCGGCCAGGACGTCGAGTCGACGCGCGTTGCGCTCGTGTACCCCGGGCGAGGCCAACAGCACCGCGGCCAGAGGGGCGAGCTCGCGCCCATGGGCCCAGCCCTCGATCTCGTTGTGGCAGATCTCGGGCACCTCACCGGCGAAGGAGGCGAGCTTGGCGTTCTCGTTGAACTGGTTCTTCCACCGCTTGGCGACCGAGACGTCGCTGGCGGCGCCGTAGACCACCGGAATGGTTCCGCCGAGCCGGCCGGCGATCGCATCGACGGTCTCGCGATCGGCGATCACGGCCTCGATCGCCGCACCTGCGGCCTCTATCCGGGCCGTCACGTCGGGGGCCGCGCCGCAGGCCGTCGCGCACTGCATGGCGGCCACCGTCATGTAGACCACGGCCGCGCGCGGCTGCATGCCGGAGGGCACGCCGATCACCGGGACGCCCTCGGCGCGTGCGCGCTCGGCCAGCTCGCCGCCGGTGGTGAGCGCCACGCGGTGAGCGCCGGCGCGGCCGGCGGCATCGAAGCAGGACAGCGTCTCCTCGGTCGAGCCCGAGTAGCTGGCACAGAGCGCGAGATGATCGGGGCCGATCCACGAGCCGAGCTCGTAGCCCCGGACGGTGACCATGGGCCGTGTGGCGTCGCCGACGAGCGCGGCTGCGGCGAGGTCGCCGCCGACCGCGGAGCCACCCATTCCGCAGACCACGAGACCGCCAGCGAGGTCGCGCCGCGGGATGTCCGCTCCGCCGACCCGCCACAGCGCATCGGCGATCTGGTGAGGCTGGGCCTCGACGTCCTCGCGCATGCCTAGGCGACCACCGTCGTGCCGGGCCCGATGCGGGCGTCGCCTTCGACCACCGCGCCGTCGCCGATCACGCTGTCGGCGCCGACCAGCGCGCCCGGCTCCACCCGGGCTCCAGCGCCCACGCGGACGCCCTCGGCCAGGACGCAGTCGCGCAACAGACAGTCGGGTCCGACGGCCACGCGGTCGAACAGCACCGAGCGTTCCACGACGCTGCCGCTTCCCACCGAGCAGCGGTCGCCGAGCACCGTTTGGGGGCCGATGTTGGCGCCGGCGGTCAGGCAGCCCGCTCCGATCAGCGATCCGGTCTCGTCGCGTGCCGCCAGGCTCGACTCCGGTCGGCCGGCGAGCAGATCCCACGTGGCCTCCATGTAGCGCGAGGGCGTGCCGATGTCGATCCAGTAGCCCGCGGCCGGAAAGCCGTAGAGGCCGTCGCCGACCAGCGCGGGGAACACCTCGCGCTCGAAGGAGACCTGGCGCCCGGCTGGCACCAGCTGCTCGATCACGTCGCGCTCGATCACGTAGGCGCCGGCGTTCACGCGGTTGGTCGGCGCCGGGTCATCGGACTTCTCGAGGAACTCCGACACCCGGCCCTCACCGTCTGTCGGCACCACGCCGTAGCTCGCGGTATCGCCCACCTCGATCAGCGCCAGCGTCGCGCGCGCAGCCTTTTCGGCGTGCCACGCCAGCTGGGCCGTAAGATCCATGTCGTTGAGCACATCGCCGTTGAGCACGAACAAGGTCTCGTGGAGCAGGCCCTCGTCGAGCGCGAGGCGCAGGGGCCCGGCGGTGCCGAGCGGCTCGTCCTCGACCGCGTAGCGCAGGCGCATGCCCCCGTAGACGTCGCCGAGCACGTCGCGGACGCCGTCGGACATGAAGCCGCAGGACAGGATCACCTCGGTGACCCCGTGCCCACGCAGCCACTCCAGCATGAACGAGAGGAAGGGCCGGCCGGCCAGCGGCATGACCGGCTTGGGCGTCGTGTAGGTGAGAGGGCGTAGGCGCGATCCCTCTCCCCCGGCGAGCACCAGCGCCTGCATCGGCTAGCGCCCGATGCCCTCGTAGTCGTACCCGGCTGCCCGCAGCGCGTCGCGGTCGAGGTAGTTGCGGCCGTCGACGAGCACGGGGGTGCGCATCGCGTCCTTGACCGCGCCCGCCCAGTCCAGCTCGGCGAACTCCTGCCATTCGGTCACGATCACGGCGGCGTCGGCGCCCCGGAGCGCCTCGATGGCCGACGCGCACACCCGGGCTCCGCCGAGCTTGCCCTCGGCGTTGGCGCTGGCGACCGGGTCGTACACGCGCACAGAGGCGCCCTCCCCGGCCAGTCTCGCGGCCAGCACGAGGCTCGTGGCCTCGCGGACGTCGTCGGTATCGGGCTTGAACGCGACACCGAGCAATGCGATCTCCTTGCCCGCCAGCGGGCCGAGGTGCTTCTGCAGCTTGCCGATGGTGCGCCGCTTCTGCAGCTCGTTGACCTCGATCACCGCGGTGAGCAGCTGGAAGTGGTAGCCGGTGTTGCCGGCAAGCTGCTTGAGCGCGGAGACGTCTTTTGGAAAACAGGAGCCGCCGTAGCCGATCCCCGCACGCAGGAACTTGGGGCCGATGCGGTCGTCGAGGCCCATCCCGCGGGCGACCTCGTTCACGTCGGCGCCGAGCTCCTCGGACACGTTGGCGATCTCGTTGATGAACGAGATCTTGGTGGCCAAGAAGGCGTTGGAGGCCAGCTTGATCATCTCGGCGCTGGCGACGTCTGTCATCACGATCGGCCCGCCCAGCGGCTCGTACAACGCCGCGACACGCTCGGCGAAGGCCTCGGAGCCGGGCTCGGCGCCCACCACCACGCGGTCAGGGTGCATGAAGTCGTGGACCGCGGTGCCCTCCTTGAGGAACTCCGGGTTGGAGATGTAGCCGAGATCGGTGCGGCGGCGGGCGATCGAGCGGCCAGTGCCGACGGGCACGGTGCTCTTCATGACGATCGCGTGCTCGGTCGAGTCGCCGAGCTCCTCGATGACCGCCTCGACGCGCGAGAGGTCCGCGTCGCCCGAGTAGGTGGGAGGCGTGTCGACGCAGCAGAACAGCAGCTTGGCGTTGTCGAGGACCACGCCCATGTCGGTGGTGAAGTGCAAGCGGTCGGCGTTTTCGCGCAGCAGCTCCGACAGGCCCGGCTCGTGCATCGGCACCTCGCCCCGCTGCAGCGACTCCACCTTCTCGGGCAGGATGTCGCGGGCATAGACCTCGTGTCCGAGTTCGGCGAACGCGGCGGCGGTGCACAGACCTACCCAGCCTACGCCGATGACTCCTATGGGCTCCTTGGCGCTCATGCGAGCCGGAGAGGGTACCGGTCGGTGCCTAGGGCAGCCGCGTGGTGCGCGCGATGGTGAGCATCTGATCCTTGCTCAGGCTCTGCAGCAACGTGTTCGAGACCCAGTAGACGGCCTTGCGGGTGCGCCAGACCACGAGCTTCACGCGGTCGCCGTCGTAGTGGATCTCGAACGTGCGCCCTCCGATCCGCTTGCTGTCGAAGCCGCTCTCGAGCAGAGGCGGCTTCTTCCAAGTGGTGCCCTCCACCCCGTAGTACTCGCCGACGCGACCACGTTTGATGACCATGCGGTAGCTCTTCTCCGCCCGCCTGCCCGGCGTGAGGATCTTGTAGTAGCGGGGGGGGCCGGCGAACAGGGAGCCCTTCAGCCGCATCGTCGGGTAGTACACCGGGAGCTGGCTGCCACCGGCGCCCTGCTGGATGGCCTGGACGGCCTGGTCCTTGCCGGGCATTGGCGCCTTCTCGAGACCGCCGTCGGTCGGGCCCTTCTTCTTCTTGCCGAGAGTGCCCTTGACGCCCTTGCTGGCTTCGGTGCCGAGGAACTGCTGGACCAGCTTCTGCACCGTGGAGTTGGTGGCGGTCACATAGCTGGGCGCGCCGGTCCTCACGTCGCCCGAGGTGATGCCGACCTGGCCCGCGAAGTGCACCTCGCGGATCGGCTGGCCGGCCGAGAAGACGGCGAGCTTGGCCAGTCCGATGATCGCGCTCTTGTCCTTCAGCGAGGCGTCGGAAGTCGTGTACCTGCCGAAGATGTCCTCGAGCCGGCCGCGCTTGCCGATCAGGCCAGTGATGCCGGCCTGCTGCTTGGTGGCGCGGATGACCTCCTGCTGGCGCACGCCGCGCACGAGGTCGGTGTCCTCGTGGCGGAAGCGCGCGTACTCGAGCGCCTGGCGCCCACACAGCTTCTGGTAGCCGGGCTGGATGTTGATGTAGGCGTAGGCAGCGGTGTCGTTGAAGTAGCGGCGATCGACGTCGACATAGATGCAGCCGATGGCGTTGATGGCGCGCTCGAACCCGCCGAAGTCCACGTTGACCACGTGGTTGATCGGAAGCTGGGTCAGCGCCTTGACGGTGCGCAGCGTGAGCACCGGACCGCCAAGCTCATACGCGGCGTTCAGCTTGTCGGTGCCGTGACCGGGGATCTGGACCTTCAGGTCGCGCGGTAGCGACATCAGCGCGGTGGCCTTGCGCTTGGGGTCGAGCCGGGCCAGGATGATCGTGTCCGAGCGCGCGCCCGTCCCGGCGCCGCCGTCGGTGGCGCCCTTTGGCCGCCTGTCCGAGCCCAGCAGCAGGATCGTCTGGGGCTCCCCAGGGTCGGTCTGGGCGATGTCTCGCTTGCCCAGCACGATGCTCTGGTTGATCTTCAGCTTGTTCACGACGTTGTCGACCTCGTGGAAGGCGGCGACCGAGGTGGCCGACGCCGTGGCGAACACCACGAGCAGGGCACCGAGGATCAGCTTCTTCCACAGGCCGGGGCGCGGGAGGTCTTCGAAGCGCGGGTTCACGCTAGGCGATCTTCAGCGACGGCTCGGAAGAGGGCTTCGCAAGCGACGGCACCATGCCCACGAACTGCACGAGCGCCCGGCGGTACTGTTGAAGCGACTCGATCGAGACCCACTCGTCCGGGCCGTGGTGGCCGTCGCCGCTTGGGCCGAACTCCACCCCGGGGATGCCGGCGTTCAGGAACGAGATCACGTCCGAGGTCCCGTCGCGGCCCACTGCGATTCGCTCCTGCACCGAGGTCATCTTCGCCACGGCGTCGGCCAGCACCTTCACGTAGGGCTCGTCGCGCGAAACCACGATCGGCTCGCGGTGGAACACGTGAACCACCTCGGTGTCCTCGATGGCGTTCACTGACGCCAGGATCTCATCGGGGTCCTGGCCGGGCAGGTAGCGGATATCGAGGTCGATCGTGCACAGGTCGGGCACGCGGTTGACCGCGTCGCCACCCGCAATCCTGCCGAGGCTGATGGACGGCCTGTCGAACAGCTCCGAGGAGTCGCGTGTGAACGGCATCGAGCCGATCGCGCGGAACACATCGACAGCCTTGACCACGGCGTTGTCGCCAAGCCACGGCGTCGACCCGTGGGCGGAGCGTCCGTGCACGTCGAGGCGCAGCCCGAGCACGCCCTTGGCCTGGATGCCGATGCGCAGGTTGGTCGGCTCACCGGTTATGGCGAAGTCGCCGACGTAGCCACGCTGCACCACGAAGTCCGACGCGCGCGACCTCTGCTCGTCGGATTCCTCGTCGGACACACAGACGAAGTGCACCTTGACCGCGTTCTGGGACGCGAGATCGCGAACCACGCACATCATGGCCGCGAGCCCGCCCTTCATGTCGTAGGCGCCGCGGCCGATCAGGCGGTCGCCCTCGATCCGCGGCGTGAACTGGGCAACGTTTCCGGGCACCACGTCGAGGTGGCCGTGCAGGACCACGGTCGGGCCCTCGGCGGCGCCGACGGTGGCGGCCAGCACCGGCCGGCCGTTGTGCGTATCGCCCTTCACCTCGACGTCGCGTGCCTCGAGCCAGCCGTAGACGAAGGCGGCTGCGGCCTTCATCCCCTCCAGCGAGGACGTGTCGTAGGTGATCAGGCGCTCGGTGAGAGCGCGCTCATCCACAGCGGCGGATGGTAGCCGGGAAGCCCTCGATCAAGCGCTCGATGCCCTCGGCGAGCGCCACGAGGTCGGCGATCGGCACGCGCTCGTCGACCGCATGGGCCAGGTGGGCGTTGCCGGGGCCGACCATGACCGTTGGGATGCCCTGGGCGGTGAAGTGGCGCATGTCGGCGCCCCACGGGACCCCGACCGCGCCGGACCCCGGGAACGAGTCCAGCGCGAGCTTGGCGAACGGGTGCTCGACGGCGGTGGCCCCCGAGCCGAAGCGCCCGCCCTCGAACGCGAGCCGGTCGGGCACCGAGCTCGACCACTCGCCGCGCCCCATCAGCGCTCAGGACGTGAACGCAACCGGATCCCCGCGCCGGGGCCCCACGGGGGTGGCCGCCGCGAGATCTGATCGTGCTCCAGCTCCCAGCTGCGATCCTGTCGGTCGTGCTGCTCGCCCGCGGCCTCGATGGCGCGCGCCACCTCGCGCCGCAGGCCCTCCTTGAATACGTCGGCGCAAAAGCGGTGGGCGCTGGCCACACACGCGTCGGGATCGACCGCCATCGGGTCGAACTCACGCACGGCTGCTGCCAGCTCGGCCGGGCCGCCATCCCAGAAGCATCCAGTGACGCCGTCGATCACGGTCTCGAGCGCGCCGCCCGCGCCGCGGGCAATCACCGGGCGACCGGCGGCCTGGGCTTCGACGGCCGCGATGCCGAACTCTTCCTCGCTGGTGACCACAAACGCGCGGCATTCGGACATGAGCCGGCCCACCTCGGAATCGCTCACCCGGCCCCGAAATCGAATGGTGGGGCCCGCCATGGCTCGCAATCGCTTGAGATCGGGACCCGCGCCCGCCACGACGAGGGGAAGGCCCAGTTGCGTGAAAGCGCGCACAGCGTCGTCGATGCGCTTGTGCGAGAGCAGGCCCGACACCACGAGGTAGTCCTCGCCGGGTGTCGCGGGCGCGAAGCGCCCGACGTCGACCGGCGGATAGACCACGTGGGACTCGCGCCCGAAGTAGGCGCGGATCCGCTGACGTGTCGTCTCGGAGTTAGTGACATAGCGGGTCACGCGTTGCGCGGCGATCCAGTCCCACTCCCGCCACCGCCGCATGAACCCGCGCAGAAACGCCCGGCTGATCGGCTCCCACCGCTCCGCGACCGCCCGGGTGCGCTCGTTCCAGGCGTAGCGGAACGGGTTGTGGCAGTAGCTGACGTGGACGGTGTCCGCGCTGCAGATCACAGCGTGCGCCCACGCGCTCGAGCTCGACACCACGAGGTCGTAGCCCGACAGGTCGAACGACTCGATCGCCGATGGATAGAACGGGAGCATGCCCCGGAAGGTGCCGGCATTCGGTCGCGCCTTCTGCAGGAAGGAGGTGTGGATGCGGCGGTCGGCAAAGCGCCCCTCGGTGCCCTGCTCGTTGTAGACCGGGGTGAAGATGTCGGCCTCAGGCCACATCTCGCACATCTCGAGGAAGACCCGCTCGGCACCGCGCAGGCTGACCAAGAAGTCGTGCACCAGCGCGACGCGCGGCTCTCGATCGAAGGGGCTGGCACTCACTGGCACGCCCGCAGTCTAGGAACAGGCCCCAACGGGCGACAATTTAGATTGAGCGCCCCTCGCGCCGGGCACGTCGCAGCGCTGCCAGCTGCCTTCGCTCGCGCGACCGGTCTCGGCCCAGCGCCGCACGGGCCGCTGCACGCGCGACATATGTGATTGCCAACGCCAGATCGTCGAGCGCGAGCGCTCTGGGACCCAGCCTCGCGCCAACCACCGAGCGCCTGCGCGCGGCCAGTAGCTCGTAGGGCTCTCCCCGGTAGGCGGGCCCGGTGGAATGTGCGCCGGAGTGCACCAGGGCCACATCGGGATGCAGCACGGTGGGCACCCCCCCTGCCGCGGCGTGCAGGCAGAGGTCCATGTCCTCGAAGAACAGGAACTGGGCCGGGTCGAACGGCCCGAGCTCGGCAAGCACTTCGGTCCGGGCGACGACGCAGGCGGCGATCGCCCACCCGACCGGCCGCGACGTTGGGGAGCGCCACGGGTCGGCGGTCAGCCGCAGGGGACCGGGCAGCAGCCGCGGGTGGATCACCGCCGCGACCAATGCTGCGAGGCGCCCGGGGGTCGGGTGCGCGCTGCGCTGGACGGTGCGGTCGGGATTCAGCAGACGAGGTATCAGCAGCTCCCGCGCAGAACGGGCGCGCCGGGCCAGCGTCGCCAGGCCGTCGTCGATCAGCTCGACATCGGGGTTCAGCAGCACCGTGACCTCGGTGCTCGCCAGCGCGACGCCGGCGTTGTTGGCCGCGCCGAAGCCCGCGTTGGTGTCGAGCTCGAGCACCCGCGCGCGACCCTCGGCGACCGCTGCGCTGCGGTCGGACGACTTCGTGTCGACCACGATCACCTCGGGCACCGGGTCCAGGTGCCGCTCGATCGAGTCGAGCAGCACGGCGATCTCGGCCGCGGAGTCGTGGGTGACCACAACGATCGTGAACTGGCTCATCGCGGTCCCTGCGCGGCCGCGCGCTCGAGCACCGCCATCGCCTGCTCGGCGGCCCGCTCCCAGCTCAGGTTGCCGACCGCGGCTGCGCCCTGTGACACCAGCCGGGCGCAGAGCGCGTCGTCGCGGTCGACCGCCAGGAGCGCCTCGGCCATGGCGGCCACGTCGCCGGCCGCAACGAACAGGCCGGCCTCTCCTAGCGTCTCGCGGATCGATGGCAGGTCGCTGGTGATCGCCGGCGTGCCGGCCGCCAGGGATTCCAGCGGCGTGAAGCCGAAGCCCTCCAGCAATGACGGGAGCACGGTGGCGCGTGCCGCGCCATAGAGCGCCGCGAGGTCCACGTCGGGCAGGCGGCCGGTCAGCACGACGCCGGGCGCGTCGAGCCGGCCCGCCAGCTCTCCGTCCCCGGCCAGCACCAGCCCCGCCTGCATTCCACGCGAGCGCGCGTTCGTGAAGGCCTCGAGGAGCACGTCGAGTCCCTTGCGCCGCTCGAGCGCTCCCACGTACAGCAGAAACCGCGCGGGCAGACGGTGGCGTGCACGCAGCGCCGCCAGGGCCGCCGGCGCGGCCGGCGGCGGGTGCCATACCCCCGGCTGGACGAGCGTGACGCGCTCACGCGGGAGCCCCCAGTGGGCATGGATCTGCTCGCCCACATCCGCTGCATCCACCAGCACGTGCGCCGCTCGGGCGGCCAGCCGGCGCGGGCGGGCGAGCGCAGCCCACACGCGCTCGTAGGCCCCGAAGTCGGCGGGGCGCATCTCGGTCGAGAGATCGTGCACGGTCAGGACATACGGAGTCGAACGCGATACCGCCACAGGTGCCGGCGAGGGCAGCCACACCACGTCGAGGTCGCCGCCGAGCACCCGGTCCAGGCGGGGGCGACCCAGCACCGCAGCCGCCACGCTGGCGCCCCGCTGCGACCCGCGGCGGCGGCGCACGTCCGCCCCGAGAAACTCGATCTCGCCGGCGTCCTCGCGCAACAGCAGCCGCCACTCGTGTTGGGGTCGGCCCTCGATCATCGCGGCCAGCAGCGATGAGACATACCGCGTCACCCCCCGGGGCTGCCGCAACCCCGATGCTCCCTCGCCCACCAGGGCGCGGCCGTCTACGCCGATCCTCATCCGGCGACACGCTAGTTCACGACACCCTGCCCGGGCCGGGTCGCGGATTCCCCGCAGCGTGGTGATACTTCGCCTGGTGAGCCCCGAGGTCGCCAAGGCAGGACCCGGCGCAGGCGCCGGCACGTCGCGCATCCGCAGGGCAGCAGGGTCAGACACCGGGCGGTCGGCCGGTCTGGCGGCCGCCGTGATCGCCATGAACGTGCTCGCGCTCGTCTTCACGGTCGTGTTCGCGCGCATACTCGGGCCGTCGGGCTATGGGTCGCTCGCCGCACTGGTCTCGGCCTTCATCATCCTCATGGTCCCGGGGTCGGCACTCCAGATCGCCGCCGCGCGCGAGGTAAGCCACGCCGTCGCCGACGGAGACCGAAACGCCGGGCACGGAGTGCGCCTGTGGCTGGTGCACTTGCTGATCGCAACCGCCGCGGTCGCGCTGGTCGCGATACCGCTGCGCGGAGTCCTGGCCTCCGTGGTGGCCGTGGGCGACACCTGGGCGGCAGCTGCCGTGCCCGTCACGGGAATGCTCTGGGCCATCGTCTGCGTGGAACGAGGTGCCCTCCAGGGGCTGGCGCACTACAAGCTCGTCGGGTTCAGCCTGGTGTCCGAAGCGGTGGCCCGGCTCGTGCTCGGGCTCGCGCTCGTGGGCGCAGGACTCGACGTGACGGGCGCCTTTCTGGGCACGCCCGCGGCGTTGATCTGCGTTGGGCTCGTCCTCTTTCGCCAACTCCACTCCCGGCTGCCCCACCGCTCGGTCGAGGGAGAGAAGGGCATCCGCGATCTGCTGGCGGGCTCGCGCGCGCCGGTGGTCGGGCTGACGCTGCTGTTCGCTCTCCAGGAGGCCCACGTGATCGTGGTCAAGCACGAGGCGTCGAGCAAGGCGGCGGGTGCGTACGCCGTCGCCGCGGTCGCAGCGAAGGCGATCATCTGGGTGGCCGTTGGGCTGGGGCTCTATCTGCTGCCGGAGGCCACGCGCCGAGCGCGCACCAGGACCGATGCCAGGCCCGTGCTACTGAGCTCGCTCGGGCTGATCGCTCTCGTGGGCGTGCCGATGGTCCTGGTATATGCCTTGGCGAGCAAGACCTTGCTGCGCGTCGTGTTTGGCGAAGACCTGACCGGTGGCGCCGGTGCGTTGCCCTGGCTGGGCCTGGCGATGACGTTTCTGGCCTGCTCCTACCTCTGTGTGCAGTACCTCCTTGCCGTCGGGCGCAGATCCTTCATCCCGGTGCTGGGCGTGGCAGCCGTGGCCGACGTGGTGCTGCTGGCCTCGATCGGCTCGAACCTGACCGACGTGGCCATCGCCCTCTTCGCCCTTCAGGTCACGGCCGCCGCGGTGATCGTGGTGCTCAGCCTGAGGCGGTCCGGGGTGCCGGGGTGATGGCCGCGGGCAACCCGCGCTTCCCCCTGTTCGACTCGCTCCGGGCGATCGCGGCGCTGAGCGTCTTCACTGTCCACCTGCCGTTCCTGGTCTCCCTCGGTCCGGACAGCACGATCGCCCCGTACCTGCTCAACCTGAAGAGCGGCGTGGCGGTGTTCTTCCTGATCTCGGGATTCCTGCTCTACCGTCCCTTCGTCAAGGCTCGCTGGGAGGCCCGGGACAAGCCCGGCGCGGGGAGGTTCGCCATCCGGCGCGCCCTGCGCATCGTCCCCGCCTACTGGGTCGCGCTCGTGGTCACCGTGGTGCTGATCGGCGCCTCCGGCGAGAGCCCGGTCGCCCGCAAGGTCTTCTCGCTCACGGGCATCCCCGCGTACTTCGGCTTCTTGCAGGTGTATGACTCCGACACGGTGGTGGGTGGCATCAGTGCCGCGTGGTCGCTGTGCGTGGAGGTCACCTTCTACGCGATGCTGCCGCTCTGGGCGTGGGCCATGCGCCGGGTCCGCGCCCGCGACGGTCGCTCCATCGTGCGGTCCGAGCTGGCTGGCCTTGCCGTGCTCGCGGTGGTCGGCGTGGCGTGGACGGGCATCGCGGCCGCCCACGACCCGCCTACCGCGGCCACCGCATTCGACACGTCGTCGCTGAACCCGGCGCTCTACGTCCTGCCCGGCTTCCTCGACCACTTCGCACTGGGCATGGGGCTGGCCGTGGCCAGCGTGGCCCTTGCAGGCCGCGACACGATGCCGAGGCTGGTTCGCCTGGTGGATCGGGCTCCCTGGATCCCGTGGCTGGCCGCGGGGATCGGCTTCTGGCTGCTCGTCCGCGTCGACGCGCATTTCACCGGTGACTACGCCGTGCGCTACCTGCTCGTGCACGTCCTCCAGGGGGCGGTGGCGGTCGGGCTGCTCCTGCCCGCGGCATTCGGCGACGCCGGTCGGGGAGTCGTGCGGCGGGTGCTGGCCAGCCGGCCTCTGCTGTGGATCGGGCTGGTGTCCTACGGCCTCTACCTGCTCCACGTTGTGGTGCTCACCCAGCTGACCGACTGGGGCCTCGTCACGAGCCTCGGCCGAGTGGGGTTTGCGGCGCTTGCCCTGGCCGTCTCACTGGTGGCCGCCGCGGTCAGCTTCTACGTCGTCGAGCGCCCGGCGCTACAGCTGGGCCGTCACCTCACGGGCCGCCGCCGGTCACAGGACGCCGATGTGCGGATGGCGGATGTGCTCGAGCACGAACGGTCCGTCGAGCCGTGAGTGCCGCGACCGCCGTACTCGACGTCCGCCTGGACGCCCCGTTGCCGCGGGCGGTCGCCGTTGGTGGCGGAACCGCCGTGTTCGTGATCGGCTCGTGCTTTCACCCCCGGCTCGGGATCACCTCGCTCAGGTTCGTTGTCGCCGGCCGGGAGCAGCCGGTGGAGGCGCACTCGATGCCGCGGCTCGATCTCTTCCGGGCCCTGCACCCGGGCCTGAACGCGTTCGCGACCGAGGACATGGCCGAGGACCTCGCATCCGACGAGGACCCCGGCCTCCGGAGCTACCGCAGCGGCTTCTGGGGCACCGTCGAGCTGGCGGCCGGGACGGCCGGGGCCGCCGAGATCGTCGTCCGCGCGGACCTGGCCGACGGCAGCCGCGCCGAGGCACCGCTCGCCACCATTGCCGTGCGGACCCTCGAGCCCCCTTCAGACACCGCAGCGCCAGAGCCGGGCACAGGACCGTTCGTGGCCGTCTGCATGGCCACCTACGACCCACCCGGTGAGCTCTTTAGCCGCCAGATCGAGTCGATCAGGGCGCAGACGCACAGCAACTGGGTATGCCTGATCAGCGACGACTGCTCGAGTCCCGAGCGGTTCGCGGAGCTCGAGGCCGAGATCGGCGACGACTCCCGGTTCGTGGTCTCGCGGTCACCGAGCAGGCTCGGCTTCTACCTCAACTTCGAGCGGGCACTGTCGATGGTGTCGGCGGACGTGGATTTTGTCGCTATGGCCGACCAGGATGACGTCTGGCACCCCGACAAGCTCGACGGGCTTCTGGGCGGGATCGGGGGCGCCCAGCTGGTCTACAGCGACGCCCGGATCATCTCTCGCGCCGGTGATGTGGTGGCGGACACCTACTGGGCCGTACGCCGCAACAACCACTCGAACTTCTCGTCGTTGCTGTACGCCAACTCGGTGACGGGGGCCGCGTCTCTGCTGCGGCGCGAGCTGCTGGACACGGCGCTGCCCTTCCCCCCCGCCCAGTTCGCCCACTTCCACGACCACTGGATCGGGCTGGTGGCGCTCGCGCTCGGCGAGATCGCGTTCGTGGACCGGCCACTCTACGACTACGTCCAGCACGACACCGCGGTGCTGGGCCATGCGGCGGCCAACCGGACCACCTCGCTGCGCAGCCGCGCGGCGAAGATCGGCGAGGATCCCCGTGATCGAGTGGCGCGCTGGCGGATGCACTACTTCGTGGACAACTGCCGGCTCACCCAGGTGTGCACGGTCCTCACGATGCGCGGCGGGAACAGGATCCCCGCCCCCAAACGCCGCGCGATCACGCGGTTCATGGAGGGGGGACGATCGTTGCCCGCCCTCCTGCGCCTCGCGTTCGAAGGCGTGCCCGAGTTCTACGGGCGCCCCGAGACGCTCGGCGCCGAGGTCGGGCTGTTCTTCGCTTTTCTGTGGCGCCGCCTGATGCCCGTGGTCAACCGCGGTCAGCACCGCCCGCGAAGGACGCTCCGACTCGACTCGGTGCCTCCCCCCAACCTGGCGCCGCGGCCCGGCCGCAAGGGACCGGAAGGCCGTGGCCCGCGGTCGATCAGCGAGAAGGTCGCCCCGCTCGATCTGATCGTGCGCGACGACGTGCCTGTGCGCGTGAACCTGCTGGTGCCGACGATCGACCTCGAGCACTTCTTCGGCGGTTACATCGCCAAGTTCAACCTGGCGCGGCGCCTGGCCGAGCGGGGTCACCTGGTCCGGATCGTGACGATCGATCCCGTCGGCCCGCTGCCCCGCGCGTGGAAGCAGCAGCTCGAGGCTTACGAGGGGCTCGAGGGCGTCTTTGGCCGCATCGAGGTGGCTTTCGGGCGCGAGGCACAGGGGCTCGAGGTCAACCGCGGTGACCGCTTCATCGCGAGCACGTGGTGGAGCGCGCACGTGGCGGCCACCGCCACTCGATCGCTGGATGCCAGCCGCTTCCTCTACCTGATCCAGGAGTACGAGCCCTTCACCTTCCCGATGGGCAGCTACGCCGCCCTGGCCGACGAGTCCTACCGGTTCGACCACCAGGCCCTGTTCTCCACCGAGTTCCTCCGCGAGTACTTCCGGAGCCACCGCCTGGGCGTATTTGCGGCGGGTGACGACGCCGGTGATGCCGCCTCGGTGTCCTTCGAGAACGCCATCACCACCGTACCGGCGCCTACCGCGACCGAGCTGGCGGACCGCGGTACGCGCCGGCTGCTGTTCTACGCGCGGCCCGAGACCCATGCCGCGCGCAACATGTTCGAGCTCGGCGTACTCGCATTGGACCGCGCGCTCGAGCTGGGCGCGTTCGCCGACGGCTGGGACCTCCACGGCATCGGAACCACCGACGCGGGCCGGCGAATCTCCCTCGGCGGTGGCGTCGGGCTCGACCTGCTGCCCCGGTCGAACCAGGGCGCCTACGCCGACGTGCTGCGCGCCCACGACGTCGGGCTGTCGCTGATGTACACGCCCCACCCGAGCCTCGTCCCGATCGAGATGGCATCGGCGGGAATGCTCACAGTGACCAACAGCTTCGAGAACAAGACGGCCGCGACCCTCGCCGAGATCTCATCAAACCTGATCGCGGCCGAGCCGGGCATCGAGCCGATCGCGAAGGCCCTCGTGGAGGCCTCGGCCGCGGTCGGCGACACCCAACGGCGCGCCGATGGCGCCGCGGGCCTGCGCTGGAGCCGGGCGTGGGACGACTCCTTCGACGATCCCCTTATGGAACGGATCGACGGGTTCCTGGCCGACTCCTAGAGCATCTCTGCGATGCGTGGCGCCTCGCGGCGGAAGAGCCAGACGGCCAGCACGCAGATGCCCACGTACAGAAGGATCGGGATCATCAGCCTGCCGTAGCCACCCGCGGCGGCCACGGGCCCAAGCGAGCTCGGGTCGATGATCCAGGTCCGGCCGGCCTCGAACACCGGGGCCAGCGGGTTCAGGCCGATCACGTCACGAAGCCCCGTGGGCACCACCTCGAGCGGGTAGAGCACAGGCGTCGCATAGAAGAGCACGGTCGCCGCTACCGACCAGATGATGGCAACGTCGCGGTAGCGCGGATAGAGCGCAGAGACGATCATCGAGACCGCCACGGTGAATACCACGAGGATCACGAGCAGCGCCGGGAACAGAAGCC
Organism: Solirubrobacterales bacterium; assembly: GCA_038237685.1. Taxonomy (GTDB): domain Bacteria; phylum Actinomycetota; class Thermoleophilia; order Solirubrobacterales; family Thermoleophilaceae; genus JAAYBF01. The sequence goes on from JBBRYL010000002.1 coordinate 56,825, forward strand.
ACGTCCAGGTGGGCGTGATGCCCCAGGCGAGGATGAACACGAAGACCACCACAAGGTTGAGCCCGAGGTTGAAAAGGGTGGTGAGCACCACGGCCAGCGGGATGATCAGTCGCGGGAACTGCGTCTTGCGCACGATGCCCTCCTGACCCACCAGCGACTGCACCGCGCCCATCGTGGACTCCTGGAAGAACCCGAACATCACGATGTTGAACAGCAGGAGCACCGGATAGTTGGGCACCTGCGACCCCACGCGGAAGACCTGGGTGAAGACGGCCAGCAGCACGCCGAAGAGCATCAGGGGCCGCGCCAGCGACCACATGTAGCCGAGTGCGGTGTTGAAGTAGACCTTCTTGAAGTCGGTGACCGCGATCAGCTTCAGCAGCTCGTAGGAGCGCTGCCAGCCACCCCCGAGGGCCGTAGGACCGGTGACCTCGCGCAGCTCGACCTCTGCGGGCTGCGTGCTCACGGCGCGAGCTCCCCGACCGGCGAGACGGCCAGCTGGCTGTCCACGGTCACCACACCGTGGCGGGCGTCGGTGCCGAAGACCACGAAGTCGAACAGCCGGATGCCCTGGATGCCCATGTCGGATGACTCGCCGTCGCGCCGGATCCAGCAGTCGACGATGTAGCGGCCCGGCACCAGTGGATTGTCGATCGGTCCCGACACCTGCACGCGCTTGCCCTCGCCGATTCGCTTGTCCTCCCACTCGTCGAGCCCGAGGACGATCTCGAACACCACCGGGCCCTCGGCGGGCAGGACGTTGAACACGAACCGGGGCGCCACGAGCTCACGCCGGGTCTCGAGCACCACGTCGAGCCGTATCGGGGTGCCCTGCTCCACGTTCTCGACCGGGACGCCGTCCTCGTCGGTCACGCGCGCGTGGATGACCCGGGTGACCTGATCGTCGGAGTAGGCGTTCAGCTCGTCCTCGATCTCGGACTTGTCGTCCACCCGGCGCTCGATGGCGAAGTTCAGCCGGAAGTACTTGAGCGCCGCCTCGGCGGGACTGCCCAGGTGCTTGACGTCACCGTCGTGGATCAGCATCGCGCGATCGCACATGTCCTGCACCGTGATCATGTCGTGGGTGACCAGCACGATCGTGGTGCCCTGGTTACGGCGCTCTCGAAAGACGTCCATGCACTTCTGGGCAAAGGCGGCGTCGCCCACCGCCAGCACCTCGTCGATCAGCATGATGTCGGCGTTGGCCCGTGCCATCACCGAGAACGCCAGCCGCACCATCATCCCGGAGGAGTAGTTCTTGAGCTTCAGGTCGACGAAATCGTCGAGCTCCGCGAAGTCGAGTACGGCGTCGAGGTTGTAGCGCGACTCCTTCAGCGTCAAGCCCATCAGGACGCCGTTCAGCGCGCTGTTCTCACGGGCGGTCAGCTCCATGTTGAAGCCCACCCCAAGCTCGATGAAAGGCGCGAGGCGACCGGCCATCCGGACGGTGCCGGCATCGGCCTTGTAGATGCTCGCGAGGATCTTCAGCAGGCTGCTCTTGCCAGATCCGTTGCGCCCGACGATGCCGAAGAACTCGCCCTTGTGGACGTCGAAGGACACGTCGTGCAGTGCCTTGAGCTCGCGGTACTCGCGTTTGGCGAACGGATGCGAGGCACGCTCCTTGAGCGAGTCCACCTTGTTGGTCGGGATCGAGAACGACTTGGACACGCCTCGTGCCTCGATGACGACGGGCGCAGCCGTCGAATCCTCGCCAAGCATGGTGGTGCCCGCGCCCTCTTGCGCGGTGATCTGGCGTGACATTCAGAACAGTTTGACTGGCACGGACGAGGTCTCGTCCGCCGCCCAGTACCCTGCCCCGATGCCGGAGGCCGCCCGCCCGCCCCACAGGGCCGATCCGCGCGTCCTCGCAGCGGTCGCGCTGCTCACGATCATCGGCGCAGTTCTGCGGTTCGAGGTTGCCCAGGAGCCCCTGTTCGCCGACGAGCTGTCCAGCTACTGGATCGTCACCGATCACGGGTTCGGCGGTGTGTTCTCCACGGTCCACTCGAACGCCGAGATCACCCCGCCCCTGTTCTTCGCCCTGTCCTGGGTCACCGGACAGGTGAGCCACGCACCCGAGGTGATCCGGGCCCCGTCGCTGATCGCCGGCGTGCTCACCATCCCGCTCATGTACGCGCTCGGTGAGCGCACCGTCGGCCGCTTCGGTGCAGTACTGGCCGCGGCTCTCGCGGCCGTCGCCCCCTTCATGGTCTACTACTCCGCCGAGGCCAGGGCCTACGCGCTCATGACGGCCTTCGTGGTGCTCTCGACGCTCGCGATGCTCGTGGCCACCGATCGCGGGTCCCGCCGCTGGTGGGCGGTCTACGCCGCGGCCAGCTGCGCCTCGGTCTACAGCCACTACACCGCCGTCTTCGCCCTGGCCATCCAGCTCGCCTGGCTGCTGTGGGCCCACCCCGCGGCGCGGCGCCCCGCCTTCGCGGCCAACGCCGCGGCGGTGGTCGGATTCCTGCCGTGGATCACCGGCCTTCGCAACGACCTGAACTCGCCGACGTCGGAGATTCTCTCGTCGCTGTCCCCACTCGGCCTCAAGGACATCGCCGTGGCCTTCGAGCACTGGGCGATCGGATACCCCTATGACATCGTGCCGCTGCCCCAGCTGCCTGGTACCGCGGCCCTGGTGGCCCTGGCCGCGGCCACGGCGGTCTCGGTCGGCGCGCTGATCCTGCGATCAGGCGTAGGTCGGTGGCCGCGCCGCGCCGGGTGGGCGCGCGATGACCGCCGCGTCCTCGTGGTGCTCCTGGCTGTCGGGGTCCCCGTCGGCGAGCTCGTGGTGAGTGCCGTGAGCACCAACCTCTTCGGCGTGCGCAACATGGCGCCGGGCTGGCCAGGGCTCGCACTGACGATGGCGGCGCTGGTGGTGGCCAGTGGGCCACGGCTGCGCTACCTCACCGGAGCCGCGACCCTGGCGGTGTTCCTGACCGGTGCGCTCATGATGCTCGAGCACCAGAACCAGCGGCCCGACCAGCAGGCCAGCGCCGACTATGTGGAGCGCCAGATCAGACCGGGCGACGTGATCGTGGACGCCACCGGCGCCCTGAGCGGCGCCCTGAGCCCCGGTCCACTCACCACGCTCGACACCACCCTGCGGCCCGGCATTCCGGTGTTCCGGGCCGGCACCCCCGCCGAACGCGACCACCCATTCGGCCTGCGCGACCCCGTCGGCTCGTTCGCCGACGCCTTCTCGGCCGCCGCCGCGGCGGCGAAGGGCAGCACGATCTTCGTGGTCCGCGTGGACTTCTCGGGAATCGCGAAGGGCCGCCAGGAGAACGAGCGGCAGCGTGCTCTCACCACCGCGCGCCGTAACGGCAGATACCACCTGGCCCGCACCGAGACCTTCGCGGGGTTCCTCCCCGCACAGGTCCAGGTCTTCGAGCGGCGTCACTAGCGCTTCGTCGCGACCACGACGTTGTGGGCGCCGAGGGACCGGATCAGCGGCGTCCGCTCGGCTCCCCGCTCGAGCGCGGCCATGAACGAGAGCAGAGCGGGCGGCACGAAGTCGGGCACCATGCCGAGCTGGACGGAGGAGACGATCTCCCCGCCCCCGCCCTGAAGGCCGGCGATCACCTCTTCCTCCGGGATCAGCCGCTCCTCACCGGTGTCCTGGGGCACACGCGCCATCAGGTTCTTCCAGTAGGGATTGCGGGGGTTGTGGTCCCACACCATCACCCGGCCTCCGGGACGCACCACCCGGACCATCTCGGCCAGCGTGTCACGCACCAGGCCGGGCTCTGCGACGTGGTGCATCACCGCAACGCACATCACGAGGTCGAACGAGCCATCGGAGAACGGCAGCGCGTCGCCGGGTCCCTCGACTGCGGCCACCGCCGACGTGCGATCGTGAAGCACACCGAGCATCCCCGGCGAGGGGTCGACGCCGGTCATTCGAAAGCCCCGGTGGGCCAGCCGCTCGGCCAGTGCGCCGGTGCCGCACCCGACGTCGAGGCCGTCACCGAGCGGGCAGCGGTTCACGACGAAGTCGGTGCGCTTCTGCAGATAGTGCTCGACCACGTGGGCCGGGAGGGACTCGTCGTACTGCTCGGCGATCAGGTCGAACTGCGGGTTAGCCACCGACGCGCTCCTTGGCCGCGAGCCGCTCGTGCACCCGGGCGGGCGGACGCGACGGCCTCCGCCCGTAGCGGGCGCGCGTGCGCAGCATCAGGTGGACCATCCGAAGTCCCACGTCGATCGTGGCGAGCTTGCGTCCGGTGACCGAGGAGATGCCCACGCGTGGCAGGTAGTTCACCGGCACCTCGACGAAACGGTGGCCCGAGACGATCACGATCAGCATGATCTCCACGCCGGCGTGGCTACCGCCGACGGTCATCTGGTCAGCCACGTACTTGGCGGTATCGCTACGCAGCACCCGATAGGTGCAGCCGACGTCTGAAAGGTGGCTCGTGTTGAAGAGCAGCTCGATCATCTTGGCGACCGCCCAGTTGCCCCACTTGAGGAAGGGGGTCATGTTGGCGCCGCTCCAGATCATCTCCCGAGTCGTCCGCGTGCCGAGCACGACGTCACAGTCCTGGCTGTAGACGAGCAGCTTGGCCACGTCGTCGGGCACGAACGTGCCGTCGGGCTCGGCGATCACGATCAGGTCGCCGGTGGCCTCGAGCAGGCCGCGGCGGGTGGCGTGGCCGTATCCTTGCCGGGTCTCCGAGACCATGCGGGCGTCGGTCTGCTCGACCTCGGCCCGCGTACCCGGCTCGGCGTTGTTGTCCACGACCACGACCTCGTCGACCAAGCCCGTCTGGAAGAAGCCGTCGATCACCTCGCGGATCGAGTCGCGCTCCGCGTAGGTCATGAGTACCACCGAAACGCTCTTGCCGTTCCACATGAGGCTGGTTCCTTCGTCCTTTCGCGCGCGCCGGACGGCGTGCACCCCCGAGAGCTGGGCCATACTAGACCGCGGGGCCCGACGCCTACACTCCCGGCCGCAATGATCGCCTTCGGCTCCGCCATCACCCGCCCCGACGAATACGCACGCTGTGCGCAGCCGGGAATCGTCCGGGCGGCCGAGCCGGACTCGGTCATCTACGCCGAAGCCGCCGTCGGCTCGATCTTCGAGAGCTACAACCGGGTGATGGACCTGGCCTGCGAGCACGACGACCTCGAGGCGCTCGTGCTCCTTCACCAGGACACCGAGCTCGTGGACCGCAACTTCTGCGAGACCACCCGCCGAGCGCTCGGCGATCCCGATGTGGGCGTGGTCGGATGCGTCGGGGCGATCGGAGTGCGCAGCATCGCCTGGTGGGAGGGCTCGGTAACGCTCGCCTCGTTCATCCACCGCTATGGCGAGCATGGAGGCGGCGACCTACCCGCGTTTTCGTGGGCGTGGGAGGACGCGCCGCCCTACGCGCGGATCGGTCAGGTAGACACCCTCGACGGCTTCCTGCTCGTGATGTCGCCCTGGGTGGTGCACAACATCCGCTTCGACGAATCGCTCGGCCAGTTGCACGGGTACGACCTCGACTTCTGCCTCCAGGTCCGTGCGTCGGGCCGCAAGATCGTGACGGCCGACTTCCGCGCAATCCATCACCACTCACTCGAGCTGGTCAACGACCCGGAGGGCTGGATGCAGGCCCACATCAAGATCGCCGACAAGTGGGAGGGCCGCATCCCCGGCATCGGTGCCGGTGCGGGCACGTGGAAGCAGCGCGCCCAGCGGGCCGAGGCCGAGGCGGACGCCTCCTGGGCCAAGGCCCACAGCAACCGGCTGATGGCTGACGCACAGGTGCGCTCCCTCGAGCACACGCTGGCGGTGACCACGCAGAGCCTCTCCTGGCGGCTCACAGCACCGCTGCGCTCCTCGGCCGGCCTTGCCCGTCGAACGCGCCGCCTCTCTCGCCTCCTGGCTGCGTGGCGCGGATGATCGCCTTCGGGCTCTCGGTGAGCGAGGGCGCTGCCTACCACCTCTATGCCGAGCCGGGCATCGAGCGCGCCCGCGAACCCGACTCCGAGGTCTTCGTGTTCGCCACGGTCGGGGTGCTGGCCCGGACCTACAACCTGCTGCTGGATGCCGCAGCCGCCCACGACGACCTCGAGGCGCTCGTGCTCGTGCACCCCCACACGGAGATCCTCGACGACGCCTTCTGCCATACGGTGCGCCGGGCGCTCGCCGACGACGATGTGGCAGTGGTCGGTGCGGCGGGCGCCGGCGACGTGCGCACGATCGCCTGGTGGGAGGGCGACATCAGCAGCGGACGGGTGACCCAGCGCTATCAGGACCACGGGGGCGGCGAGGCACCGGCCTACTCCTGGGCCACCACGAACCCGGCACCCGCCGAGGTCGACACCGTGGACGGGTTCTTGATCGTGCTCTCCCCCTGGGCGGTGCGTAACGTGCGCTTCGATGAGGCGCTGGCCCTCGGCCACGGCTTCGAGCTCGACTATTGCCTGCAGGTGCGCGAGGCCGGGCGCAAGGTGGTGACGGCCGACATCGAGGTGCGCAACCACCGCGGCCTCGAGCTGGTCGAGGAGTCCGAGATCTGGATCGAGGCCCACATCCAGCTGGCCGACAAGTGGGAGGGCAAGATGCCCGGCGCCGAGCGGCACCCTGAGCCGACAGAGGAACAATGGAAGCGCCGGGCCCGCCGCGCCGAGGCCCAACGCGAGGCAGCGCGCTCGATGGCCTATGGCACCGCCCTCGGGCTCGACGCCCGCATCCTCGGCCTGCAGACGGCGATGCGCGAGGCCACCGCCAGCCGCGGATGGCGCCTCACGGCGCCACTGCGGCGCTTGAACCACTGGCGCACGCAGCGCGCGCGAGCCCGCAGCGGCGGCTAGCGACCGCCCCCGAGCGCGCGGCGGATCTCGTCCTTCGACACGATCGACTGATCCGTGGCCACGCCGGCGCGGTCGCGCAGGCGCGACATCTGCTCCGCCAGCGCAAACGCCCGCGAGTCCAGCAGCCGCTGAAGGACCTCCTCCTGGCGCTGGAGACGCTCCTGCATCTCCCAGATCTGGTTGGCCTGGACCTGCATGTCGGCGAGATGGTGCACGCGGTTTGACTCGAGTCGTTCGATCACGGGGTTTGCGTCGTACGGGTCGAGGATCGCGGCCACGTCGTTCGCCCACCGGGCATCGCCGTGCCACACCACGCCGAACCCGAAGAACGCGGGCACGCGCACCAAGCGCAGGCCCTCGTGCGCCTCGACGAAGTCCTCGACCGCGGTGCGAACGCCGTTTCGGGGTCCACCCTCATGGGCGGCCGAGCGCGGATAGGGCAGCCCGCCGGCACGCAGGCCGGGATCACCTGGGTAGAGCCCCCGGCTCTCGTCGCCACCGGCCGTCTGGTGGCGATACTCCCCGGGGATCTGCTCGGCGTCGAAGTAGTCGTCGCGGCGGGCATGTGGCCAGCAGACGTCGTGGAACATCAGCAGCGGGAGCTCTGCCCCGGGCGCGCGCTCGTAGATGAGGCGCAGCTCCTCGCTCACGGTCCAGTAGTTGTGATCGCCATCGAGGATCACGACGCCGGGAAGGTCGATGTGAGCAAGGGCGTCGATGCTGGTCTCGCGGATCAGCTCGAGTGCGGCGCGCTCACGGTCGAGCTCCACCAGCCCCGGCTGGGGCGAGGGGTCGACGGCGAGCACCTTGGCGCCCGACGCCGCCGCCCAATCGGCAAGGAGCCGAGTCAGATCGCCGGCGTAGGCGCCGACCTCGGCTACGGCCTTGGCGCCTGTGGCATCGATACACGGAATCATGATCTCGGCCACGTTCGCAAGCGAAGTGGACCAGCCTGTCGGGGGGTCCGCGTAGGAGCTGAGATCCAGATCGGAGGGGTTCACGAGGCGCGGCAGTCTACCCGGCGCGAGGCTCGCGGCAGATCGCCACGACGTCGAGCGCGGCGTCAAGGCCCTCAGTGGCCAGGCTGAAGTCGTCCACGGTGATCGTCGCCGCTCGCGGATCGGCGTCGGCACGCTCCCTGCCGAGGCGCCAGTCATAGAGGCGCTGTCGAGCACGGCGGGGAAGCAGCCGACGCGCACGCAGCGGATCGAGGGCGAGCAGCCGCTCGAGCTTCTCGTGTTCGGTGGCAACCAGCGCGCGATAACGCTCGGACCCGAACACGCCTGCCATGGACACCGACCGAAACGCCGTGCTCACCAGCCGCTCGAGCTCAAGAGGGTCGTACTCGACGAAGTGGTAGGGGTCGATGATCTCGTCCGGCTTGGCGAAGGTCAGCCTGTTCGGCGTGACGAATACGACGGTTCCCGACGGCTCGACCACACGAGCGATCTCGCGCACTGCCCGGTCGGCGTCGGGCACGTGCTCGATCGAGTGCACCGAGATCGCTCCCCCGAACTCGGCGTCGGCGAAGGGCAGCGATCGCATGTCGGCCACGACCGTGGGGCGATCCTGGCGTGCCAGGGCGCCCGCGTCCAGGTCGATCCCCACCGTCTGACGCGGGGCGAGCAGGTGATAGCTGTGTCCGACCCCACAGCCGATGTCGGCCACCTGACCGGGGCCGAGCGAGGGGGCACAGAGCGAATAGGCCGCCACGTGGCGCTGCCAGGTTGGGTTGAACCCGCCCTCGGCGGTCACCACCCGCTCGCCGGTCACCGCCGAAGTCATGTGACGCCACCGTCCCGCGCCGCGGGCGGGCGGAACTTCGGGGACGGGACCAGGCCGCGCCGGTGCAGCACCAAGCGCACTCCCGCCCACAGCGTCTTGATTCCGTAAACGGTGCCGCTCTTGAGGCCGACCGACGACGCCTCCTCGAAGTACCTGCCGCGCGCCGGCACCTCCCTTATGCGCATCCCGAAGTAGGAGGCCTGCATCAGGACCTCCGAGTCGAAGCTGAAGTCCGAGGCGTTGCGCAGGAACGGCACGGTCATCAGCAGCCGGCGGGAGTACGCGCGGTAGCCGGTGTGGGCCTCGGTCAACTCGGTGCCCATTATCCGGTTCTCGACCGTGGTGAGCGCACGGTTGACGAGGTACTTCCACCGTGGCATCCCGTTCTCGAGGGCCATGCCCGGCGAGGCGAGGCGGGAGCCGAGCACGAGATCGGCCTCTCCCCTGAGTATGGGTGCCACCATCCGGCCGATCAGCTCCGGCTCGTACTGGCCGTCGGGATGCAGCATCACGACGGCGTCGGCGTCGCGCTGCAATGCCTCGAGGTAGCACGTCTTCTGGTTGGCGCCGTAGCCGGCGTTGTGGGGATGCCAGACCAGGTGCAGCGGCAGCTCGCGGGCCAGCTCGATGGTGTTGTCGCTCGAAGCATCGTCCACCAGCACGATCTCGTCGACCCAGTCCATCGGTATGGCATCCACCGTCGCCCGCAGCGTACGCGCCGCGTTCATGGCGGGCATGACCACCACCACCTTGCCCGCGGGACGCTCAGCCATGGGCCTCCACATAGACGGTGCCGCCTCGCCGCATCGCGATCTCGACGCCACTGGCCAGTAGGGCGGGCCCCAGCAGCAGGGTCGCCACGCCGAGGGCGACGGCTCGCTCGACCGAAGTCATCGGCTCGCTACGGGCGTCGGGGGCACGAATAGCGTCGTAGAGGTTGGGGTGTCCCGGCAACCAACCCACCACGCCGTGCAGCCAGCCGAACACGATCTGGCCGCCGCGCCAGTGGCTTACGCGGGTCACGTCGAGGCCGAGCGAGCCAAGCCTTTCCACGAGGGCCGACGCAGGGATGTGAGCAAGATGACGCGGGAGGTCCAGGTGCAACCAGCGGTCTCCGAACAGCATGGCCTGGAGGCTCTCGGTGTTTGGCACCGCGACCAGGAGCGCCCCGCCGGGCTCGAGCTTCGCGGCCGCCTCGTCCAGGTCGGCGCCCGGCGCAGGAAGGTGCTCCAGGGAGTGCCAGAACACAATGGCCGACCAGCTGCCCTCGATGTCGGAGATGCTCCCGTCGCGGATGGCCTCGTGCCGCACGTCTCGCTCGAGCCCGAGGGCATCGCGTCCACGGGCGCGAAGCGCGTCGATCAGCGTGCCGTCCCCCGCACCGACATCGAGCACGCGCCCCGGTGGGGCCACGCGGTCCACTCGCCGGGCCAGCCGAGCGCGCGTGCGACGCAGCACGGCATCACCGGCCCCGGAGAAGCGCCCCGACTCCGGCCGGTACCGGGCATAGGCCCGCTCAAGGGTTTCGATCCCGGGCCACGGATCGGTGGTGGCCACGCCGCAGTCGGCGCACCGAGTGCGGCCCGCCAGGCGGCGCGCCGACCCGTCGAGGTCGGCCCCGCACCAGACGCACAACGTCGGGACTCGCTCCGGCGAACGACCGTCGCATCGGGACGCCGGCCGTGGGGCGCGCGGACCCTCGAGGGGCTGGCCGGGAGCCTCCATCTCGCGCGGCACTCTAGCTCAGTCGGGGCTGTGGCTGGTCTAGAGTCCGCCCCCTGGCCGGCGCACGCCCACCTCATCTCGGGGCCGCGATGGCCATCACCGTGAGCGCGGCATTTGCCGCGCTCGGCGTGCTCCTCGCGACCGTGATGATCGTGGTCCAGCCGAAGCCGATCGCGATCGCTCCCGGGCTCGGTACCCAGCGCCAGGGCGCCGAGACGCTGGTGTACGCCATGGCGTTCCTGGTGCTCGTGCCGCTCGTCGTGGTGCTCGGACCGCGGATTCATCGCCGCCTCGCCGCGACACCGGGAGCGAGCGCGTTGCCAGTGGCCGCTCCGCTGCTCGCGGCAGCGCTGACCCTGATGGTGATCGCGGTGCGGGTGGCGGTGAGGCTCGAGCTGGCCGAGCCGTTCCCGGCGCTGCTCGCGGCCACGCTGCTGTGGTGGGGCCTGTCCGCGGCGGTGCTGGCCCGAATCCTCTCGTCGCGCCCGCTTGGATCGAGGGTCGGGGATCCTCGGGCGCCGGGATCGCTGTGGGTGATCGCCGGAGTCGGTTGCGTCGGGGCGATCCTCGCCGTCTCTGACCTCGGCTCGCCCGATCCGGCTCCGGTGGCGGCCGGGCTCGTGCCGGCTGTCGCCGGACTGGTGCTGGCGGTGCGGCGCACCCGCCTGCCGGCGCTTGGGCGCCGGCTCGGATGGGTGGTCGACGGGCTCTGCGTGCTCCTGCTGCTGTTGGCGATCCCCGACCTGGTGATCGTGACGCCCGGCGCGCCCGGTCTCAGTGCGTTGAACCAGTACGCCAACGTGGCGATCCAGTTTCACCAGGACTTCCTGCTGGGGCCCGCGAACCAGGTCCTGGGCGGCCACGGGATGCTGGTCGACACGTCGTCGCAGTACGGCGTCGGCTCGATCTACTTCATCGCCGCGTTCTTCAAGCTCGTGCCCATCAGCTACGGCACGTTCGGCCTGCTCGACGGCCTGGTGACGGCCACCTACTTCATCGCCGGCTTCGCGGTGCTGCGCGTGGCGGGCGTCTCTCGGCTGCTCTCCGCCGCCGCGCTCGCCCTGGGTGTCGTCGCCCTGGTCTATCACCGGCTCTACCCCGTCGGGTCGATCGTGCAGGAGGGGCCGATCCGGTTCGGATTCCCTCTGGCCGTCACGCTCGCGTTCGTGGCCGCCGCCCGTTGGCCTCACCGGCGCCGGGCCGCCATCGGCGCCGCGCTCGGGGTCCTGGCGCTGGCCTCGGTCTGGGCGTTCGAGGCCCTCGCCTACACCGGCGCGGTGCTTGCGCTGCTGGTGGCGGCGGACGCGGTGTCCCTACCGGCCGGAGGCCGTCTGCGCTGGGTGGCGCGGCTGACGGCCACCGGATTGGCCGCCTGCGTTGGGGCACATATCGCGTTTGCCCTGTTCACCCTGGCGGCGTTCGGCCAGCTGCCCGAGTGGGGCCAGTACCTCATCTTCCTCAAGGTCTTCCTGACCGGCGATCTGGGCACCATCACCTACGACTTCGCGCGCTGGTCGCCGGGAATCGCCGTGGGCGCCGGGTACCTGCTGGCGGCGCTCGTCCTGGGCCTCACGGCCAGACTCGCACCCGCGACCTTCGCCGGCCGCCGCCCGGCCTTCGTGGCGCTCACCGGGCTCACGGGGTACGGCATCGTCCTCTTCTACTACTTCGTGGACCGCTCCGCCGCCCACGTGCTGGTCTATGTGTCCCTCCCGCTCCTCCTGCTCGTCGCCCTATGGCTCAGTGTCCTCGCCGGCGCGGGCGGTGGTCGTCTGCGGGCGCCCGGCCTCGCCTTCGGCGCCGTGGTGGCGGCGGTCTCGGTGCTGGTGCTGACAGGGGCCTGGTCGCAGGCTGGAGACCGCCTTGGCGAGTCCGCCCTCGCCTACGCGGTGCCGGGCACCAAGTCCGCTCGCAACGCGTATGAGCGGCTGCGGGACTTCCCGCCGTTCGATGCAAGCTCTTCCCGCGGTGCCGCGCTGCTGGGTCGTTACATGCCGAACGAGCGCCGCTCGCTCGTCTTGACCAAGTCGGGCCTCGACACCGAGCTGCTGATGCGCAGCAAGCGATCGAATGCGCTCCCGCTTCCAGATGCCGTGCAGGACAGCTTCGTGGGCTCGGCCAAGTTCCCGCTGCTGCGCGAATACGTGCAGGGTCTGCACGCGGGGCGGCGCATCCTCCTGGACCGCGCGCAACTGTTCGGCCTGGCCGCGCTGAAGCGCAACCCGGCCCTGGGGAACCTCGAGGATCTCGCGGCCGGGCGAGTGGTCCTGCCGCTGCAGAGCCGAACGCTCGAGGAGATCGACCGCCGCTTCACGCTGCGGTGGATCTACGCCGACGATGTCTTCGTTGTCGCCGAGCTCGTGTCCCGCCGGCCTGGCTAGACGGCGAGAGGGCCGTACTCCTCGGGAAACGCCGAGGCGCCGAAGAACCAGCTCTCGATGGCGAAGCGAGGCTTGGGCATCGAGGGGTCAGACCCCGTCGCGTGCAGGAAAAGATCGTCGAAGAGCAGCGCGTCACCCGGTTCGAAGATCGGCCGCGCGACCTGCTTGTCACCCGCCGCCTCCTCGGCCAGCTCCTTGGACACCTGGTAGTCCAGCATCGCCTCGCCGGTCTGGGCCTGCACGAGGTGGTCGAGACGTCGCGGAACGATGTCGAGCCCGGGAGACTCGTCGCCGCAGCGCGACAGCGAAAGCCAGAGGTTGAGCGCGCGAACGTCGCCCATGAACTTGCCGTCCTGGTGCCAGGCGCCAGCCACGGAGGGATCGGCCTTGCGCAGGGTCGTCTTCTGCAACGAGATCAGGGGACGCTCGCCAAGGTACCCGCCCACCAGCTCCGGCAGGTCGGCCTTGGCGAACATCGCGAGCATCTCGGCCAGGGGCATGGGAGCATCGACGGCAAGCACGCCGCCGCCCTCGCGGATCCACGGACGGACGTCCAGGGCGTACTCGGCCTTGGCCGGGACCATCTCCTCGTAGTAGCCCTCGGCCGGCGCCTCGCCGCTCAGGAATCTCTCGCGCTCGGCGAACGACCTGTCGATCTGAGCCGCGAACGCGAGTGCGTCCTCGCGGGGTACGAGCCCGCGGACGAAGATGCAGCCGTCGCGAAGAATCGCGGCGCGGACGACTTCAGGGGTGAGATCCTCCGGCGCGAACTCGGGAAGCGGATCGCCCTCCGGGAGTGTCACGGAGCTGGGGTCAGGGTGATGCGGCTCGCTCCCGTCGCCCCCGAGCGCACGAACTCCAGCGACATGCCGCAGGGCCAGCAGCTCGCGCTCGGCGACGCGGCTGGGCTTCTGCGCGTAGCTCTCGGACAGCGAGTCGATCTCGGCGAACAGCTCGTCGTCGGACCCCTCGAACTCATCGACGATCGCCGCCGGCTGCCACGGGTGCGGGCGCTCTGCCACCGCGGCGCCACCGTTCTTGCTCCTGCCTCGCTTGAGTTTCCACACGCGAGCCAGACTATCAACGGGACGGCAGCCCGATCACCGGAACTTAGGTTGCCCTAATAGCGACTGCGGGGGCTCCGACCACGGTCGTTCCCGGTGCCACGTCGTCGACCACCACGGCGTTGGCCCCCACGCGTGCTCCGGCGCCGATGGTCACCCGACCGATCACCTTGGCCCCCGTCCCGATGCTGGCATCGCGCTCAATGGTCGCGCCGCCGGGATCGCCAGCACGCAGTCCGACCGTGACCCACGGGAACAGCACCACTCCGGAGTGGATCTCGACAAGTCCGTCGGCTACCACCTGGCCGTGCACGATGTAGATGCCGGGGTGCACGACCACGGGGTCACCAATCGAGATCTGGGCGCTCATCATGGCGAGCTTGTGCGCCAGCCGGGGCAGCACGGGCACGCCGAGCGCCTGCAGGCGGGCCTTCACCCGATAGAAGGCCTGTCCGAGGAACGCATCGCTGACCCAGGCAAGTCGCAGGCTCTGGCCGATCGCGTCCAGCGACGATCGAAACTCGTGGCGTTCGCCGCGGTACATAGCCGTCACGCGGGCGTCAGCCGGTATGGCCTCACGAAGTCGAGGGTGCCGGGCTCGGAGCGCGTTTAAGAACTGCGCCGTGGCGTCGTCGTCCTGGGCCATTCAGCGTCGCCTGAGGGTCACGGCAACCTGGTGGAGATCGACGATGCAGACATCTACCCCGAGCAGCTCGAAGCGGTCGGACCAGCGATGCCGGACCCGATCGATGTCGACGGCGGTGTCCCTGCCATCGGCGGTGGGCATCAGCGCAGACTACCCACGGTGCGGCCACGCCGCCCGATGCCGGCGCCTCAGCGCAGGGCCTTGAACTGCGGATCGAACTCCAGCGCCTGCCGGCGCGCGATTGCAGCCTGCGCAGGATCGGCGCCGCGCTGTAACGCGAACAGCAGCACCCAGGCATCGAAGTTCCTGGGCTCCTTCCGGGTGGCACTCGTTGCGGCTGCGACAGCGCCCTTCCTGTCCCCGCTCAAAGCCAGACCTGCCGCCTCGCGCAGGAGGACGTCCGTGTCGTCGTTGAACCGTTTTGACCGGTCGAAGTCGGCCCGGACCTCGGCGGCGGAGGACTTGGCGGCGCCACGGGCGCTCAGCTTCCCAGTCGCGGCCTCGGTCAGGTCGTAGGCGCGCAGGTTGCCCATCAGCCACCCAACGGCCAGGAGCGATACCGCCACCGTGCAGATGCGGACGGCCCAGGCCCCGCGCCCCGACGACGCGGCGACGTTTGCGTCCGGTTCCCGCACTCACCGAACTCTAGGGCTCGTCGTTACGCTGGCGCCGGATGCGGAAACCGATACGGGCCGTGGCCGCCCTGATACTCGTCGCCGGACCGACGGTTCTTGCGTTCTTCTCCGGAGGCTTCTTCGAGAAGCCAAGACTCATAGCCGGCTTGGGCGCCTGGGCGCTCGCTGCGATTGCGGCGCTTGTCGGGAATCGGCCACTGCCATCCAGCCGCGCCGGGATCACAGCCATCGTGGGACTGGTGCTGCTCGCGGCGTGGACAGCCGTCTCTTATACCTGGGCGCCGCTCGGTTCGAGGGCGCAGGGCGACATCCAGCGACTGCTGCTCTACGTCGGCTTCTTCGTAGCGGCGACCGCGTTGCTCCGCGGCGAGGTCGCGCGACGGTGGCTCGAGCCAGGCCTGGCAGCCGGCGCTCTCGTCGTAATCGGGTACGCCCTTTCGGCACGCATGTTGCCCGGCGTGCTGACGTTCAACCAGAGCCAGTCGGCCGAGGGCCGCCTCGAACAGCCGCTGACCTACTGGAACGCCACCGGTTGCCTTGCTGCGCTCGGGACGGTGCTGTGCCTGCGGATTGCAGCCGACTTCTCGAGACCACGCGGCGTCCGGGCAGCGGCCGCGGGCGCCGGTGTTCCGCTCATACTCGGCACCTACCTCAGCTACTCGCGTGGCTCCTTGCTGGCGCTCGGCGTGGGTGTTGGGATCCTCCTGCTGCTGGCACCGGTGGCAGGCGACCAGGCCAAGGCGATCGCAGCTATCGGGCTCGCCGGCGCGCTCGCCTCCCTGTGTGCCAGCTTCTTGCCCGCGGTCAACTCATTGCCGCGCGGCACGGTGGGCAGCCAAGGCGAAGGGCTACTGATGCTCCTCGTCACGGTCGTCTTGGCCGCCGGGGCGGCGTTGGTCGCTGCGCGTGCGACCCACGGGTCGCCGGCCCAGCGGTTCGCTGGCCGCCTTCGCGCTCCCGTCGTGGTGCTCCTGCTCGTCGTAGTCGGTGCTGGCGGCCTCGCGGCCGTGGCATCACTGGAGAACAGCCCCATCGCCCGCACGGCAGGTTCCCCGACCAGCGCGACCCGGTTCGGATCGGCCGACTCCGTCCGCTACGCCTACTGGGGTGTTGCCCTGGACTCCTTCACCGCTCACCCGATCGAAGGGGTAGGCAGCGGTGGCTTCGCGGTGGAATGGCGTCGACAGCCTCACCGTGCCGAGGCCGCGGTCGATGCGCATTCGCTCTACCTCGAGACCCTCGGTGAACTCGGGATCGTCGGCGCGGTAGCTCTCGCGACCTTCCTCGCCGGCCTCGGAGCGGCCGGGGCGCGCCTCTACGCGCGTGACCCCGGCCCGGCCACCGGGCCAGCCGCCGCATTGCTGGCCTTTGCGGTCCACGCAGGTCTTGACTGGGACTGGGAGATGCCTGCGTTGACGGGGATCGCTCTTCTGCTGGGCGCCGCGTTGGTGGCCTGGGGGGAGCAGCCGGTTCCCGCATGACGGTCGCTTCGGTAGCGATCAACGCGCGCGCCGCGGTTCGCGAGGAGATCGGCGGAGTGGAGCGCGTGGCTCGGGCTCTGGCGAACGAGCTTCCGGCACTCGACCCCGATCGCTACCGGGTGATCGCCCCGAATCCCGCGCTGGCTCACAGGGCCGGCCACGTGTGGGAGCAACTCGCGCTGCCGGCGTCGGCGGCCGGATCCGAGCTGATCCTCTCGCCGGCCAATCTGGCGCCGGTACTCAGCCGGCGCAACGTGGTCATCATCTACGATCTCGCGCCTTTCCTGGGCGAGTGGTACTCGCCGGGTTACGCCCGCTGGCACCGTACTCTGCTTCCCCGCATCGCCCGCGGCGCGCAGATGGTCCTTACGACGTCCGACGTCGTGGCCGATCAGATCGCCGATCTGCTCGGGGTCGATCCACATCGAATCGGTCAGATTCCGCTCGGGGTAGACGCTCGCTTCGCAAGGCCGGGAGACGTGGAAGAGCTTCGCAGCCGTATGGGGTTGCGACGGCCCTACGTGCTGGCACTCGCAACCGATCTGCCGCGCAAGAACATCGCGCTTCTCGATCGGATCGCCCCAGTCCTGGCCGCGGCCGGCCTCGATGTCATCCGCGCGGGTTCGAGCCGCTCTTACATGCGCAAGGGCGATTACCAGGTCCGTTCGATCGGCTACGTGGCCGAGGCCGATCTCCCCGCGCTCTACGCGGGTGCCGCTGCTGTGGCCATGCCTTCTCTCTACGAGGGCTTCGGCTTGCCTTGCCTCGAGGCGATGGCCGCCGGCACGCCCGTGGTCGCATCCAACCGTGGCGCCCTACCCCAGACCTGCGGCGACGCGGCGACCCTTGTAGACCCCGAGGACGAGGCGGCCTTCGTGAACGCCCTGATAGCCCTCACCACCAACGGGCCGGACCGCACCGACCGGATAGCGAGGGGCAAGAGGCGCGCGGCCGGATTCACGTGGAAGGCCGCGGCGGCGGCAATCGACGGCCACCTCACGCCCCTGCTCGAGGCCCGGTGACGCTTCCGACGCGCACCGTCGGTACCCTGGCCGCCATGCTCCGTTCTCACGCCTTCCGGACCCTGCACCCGATCCGCGCCTTGCTCGTGGCGACCCTGTTGAGCGCCATCGCCTGCTTCAGTCCGGCCGCGGCCCTGGCCCAGAGCGCCGGCGACGAGCAGTATCGGGATCCGCTTGCCGGCGACACCGGTGGGGGAAACAACCCCCGAAGCGGCTCGAACACCGGAGCCTCCGACGGGACCCAGGCCACGGCGCAACAACAGACCCCGCAATCCACGACCACGCAGGCACCGGCGGGATCCGCCGGCAGCGCAGGCGCCTCGGCGAACAGCCAACTGCCGCGGACCGGCAGCGACGCGCCACTCCCGCTGGTCGGACTGGGCCTCGTGATGCTCACCAGCGGGTTACTGCTGCACCGAAAGATCTTGCCTGCGCGGCGCGCGCAGGGCATCTACCTGTTTCACAACTAGGCCCCTTCGGGACGTGGCACGACGTCCCGTCGTGCCAGCGCATCAAAGAATGCTCTTCTGCCCCCGCGCCAGTCGGTAGGTGAACGGTTTGGCCGGCAGCGCTGCTCGGCTGCGAACCTTGGTGCTGGCCACGCGCTTGAAGCTGCACCGGAACCCCGAGCTCGAGGCCTCGACCAGCCCGTAGCCGTGGTGGTCGAAGTCGGCGTCCTTGACCCAAGGGTTCGACTTGCGCAGCAGGTCGATGATGCTCTGGGGGGTCTTGGGACTGCGCGGGTCCGCACCGGGCACCACCCCACCACCGCCTTCTCCGAGCCCCTGAGAGCTGATCGACCCGCCGACGAATTCGGTGGCCACTGGCTTGTCGTTGTCGCCGTTGCGGACGTCGCCGGCGATGAACGTGTGGATGTCCCCGGTGATGAACACGACGTCGTCGATCTTGCGGGTGCGGATGTAGTCGAGCAGCTCGTGGCGCGCGCGCGGGTAGCCCTGCCATGCGTCGAAGCCGATGTAGTCGCCCCCGGGATAGATGGTCTTCATCACCAGCACCTGGTTGGCGATGATCTTCCACGCCGCCGGCGACGTGCGCAGACGTGTCTTCACGTAGTTCATCTGCTTGCGTCCCAGGAAGGGGCGCGAGTCGTTGATCTCGGGGCACGCAGGCGCGACGAACTTGTCGTTGCAGGGCTGGTCGGCGCGGTACTGACGCGAGTCGAGCAGCACGAGGTCGACGTTGCGCCCGAAGCGGGCAGAGCGATAGATGCGGTTGGCCCGGCTGGGGGGCACGGCATAGGTGGGCATGCTGTCGAAATACGCCCGGTAGGCGGCCTTCTCACGGGCCAGGGAATAGCCGAGCTGAGCTGCCAGGCCCCCACTCGTGCCCGCGCCGCCCGCGTAGTTGTCCTGCACCTCGTGGTCGTCCCAGATCGAGATCATCGGGAACTTGGCGTGCATACGGCGCAGGTTGGCGTCGGTCCGGTAGAGCGCGTACTTGTCGCGGTACTGGGCCAGTGTCGTGGACTCGCCGACGGGGTCGGTGCGCACGCCACCGGAGGCGCTGCCCGCGGAGTGGTAGGCCTCGGCGTAGATGTAGTCGCCCAGGTTCACCACGAAGTCGATGTCCTCGCTGGCAAGCAGAGCGTGAGCGTTGTAGTACCCGAAGGTGAAGTCCTGGCAGGAGAAAAACGCGAACTTCACCGCCTGTCGCGAATCCGGCGGAAGTGCGGTACGGAATCGCCCCACCGGGCCGTCGCTGCCCTTGGTGGAGAAGCGGTAGTAGTACTGCTCGTAGGGCTTGAGGCCATTGATCCGGGCCTTCACCGCGTGGTCCAGCGTTCCGGAGGTGCCAACCAGCTGGCGCGACACCACCTTGCGAAAGCCGCGGTCGCGCGCCACCTCAAGCTCCACGCTGCCCCGTCCGCCCACACCAGAGACACGCGTCCAGAGAGTGATGCCGGTCGGGCTGGGATCGCCCGAGAGCACCCCTTCCAGAAATTTGCCTCCGCGCAAGGTCGGCGCCCGCCGCTTGCCGCTCAGTTGTGCCGCGAGCGCCTGGGGAGCGAACACCGTGACGGCACCCACCGCGCCGGCGCCGGTCAGGAACTTTCGACGGGATTGCTGCTGCATCATCCGCTCTCCCTCATCCGGTGGACGCGGCACCCGGTCGGCGCCATCGTGTCCAAACTAACCCGGCGGTGGAGACGGAGTCGCGGAACCTGTTTGGCAGAGCCCGAACACAGTCTTGACGCACCCCTGTGCTCGCTGCGCGCTGCGGCGGTAGGAGTCGAGCGCCGGCCGGACCTTGGCGGTCTCGCCGTCGGTTGAGGCCAGCAGGCCGCTGAAGTCGAACGCGCTCTTGTTCTTCCCGTAGCGGCTGGCCCACGTAAACCAGTAGACGCGGTCGAGGTTCAACGATCGACGGCCCCGCCCGAGCCGCGCGTACAGCTCGTTCAGGCGTGCGGCCATGCCGGCGTCGGTCTGCTGCCGCTGCTGGAAGATAGACGGAACCCTGCCCTTGGCGGCCGGGAATGCCACCTCGGTCACCCAGATGCGGACGCGTGGGTCCTTGGCTCTGACCAGGCTCTCACGCATGCGCTTGATCGACTCCACCTCACGCGAGACGGTCTCGGGGTACACCTGCAGCGCGGCCACGTCGAAGGAACCCCTCACCTTGAACTTGTAGAGGCGTCGCAGCTCGAGCCACGCCGTGCCGGTGATGCCCGCGAGAACGGTCCGTGCCTTCGGGTCGTACTTCTTGATCGTCTTGTGGGCGGAGCGCAGGAGGCTGGCATAGCCCCCGGGCCAGGCGTACTTGCTCCCGCGCGGGGCGTCCCAGTAGCGCTCGATGTCGTTGTTCGGCTCGTTCCAGATCTGCCAGTTGCGGATGGGGCGCTTGGGCAGCTCGGGATGCGCCTTCCAGAACGACCCCTGGGGTCCGTAGCGCTGGATCAGCTTCTTCATCAGGGCGTCGAAATAGGCGTTGTGTTTGGGCGGCGAGTAGCCATTGCGCTTGTTCACGCGGGCCCAGTACGGCGTGTAGAGGATCACGGGCAGGACATCCACGCGGTGCTTGGCCGCGGCCTCGACCGTCCGGTCCGTGCGATCGAAGTTGAACGCGTTCCTGCGCGGCTCAAGCGCGGTCCACGGAAACGTGACGCGTGCGGACTCGACGCCCGACCGCGCCATCAACGCGAAGTGGTTCTCCTGAGCGAAAACTGACGCAGTAGCTGCGAAGCCGTCAAAGATCGCGCCATAGAAGTTCTGAGGAACGGTGCGCTTGGCGGCGAGGGCGGTCGGAGCCAGGCACAACGCAAGCGCGGTGACCAGCCCGCAGAGGAAGGAGAAGCGGAGCATGGTGATATCGACACAGCACCCTAGTAGGAGTTTCGGCGGAGCGACGCACCGAATGCGCCGAAATTCCCTGAAGGCGTGAATCGTGCTTCACTCCTTGGCGGATGCCCTACCGAGAGACCGCGCAGACCGAAGCCCGGCGTCGGGCCACCCGTGAGCGGATCGTGGCCGGGTGCCTCGCTCAGGTCGCTGACTCGGGGTACTCATCTGCCTCGGTGAGTACGATCGCGGCTGGCGCTGGGGTTGCGGTCGGCACGCTCTACCGCCACTTTCCATCCAAGTCGGACCTGCTGGCCGAGGCGTTCACGAGCGCGGCCGAGCCGGAGCTGGCGGTCGTGGCCGCGGTCACCGAGCCAGACGGGCGCAGCGCCGCACAGCGCTGTGCCGCCGGCGCGGAGGCGTTCTGTCGCCGGGCCCTGGCCGCTCCTACGCTGGCCTATGCCCAGATAGCCGAGCCCGTCGATCCCGCGGTAGAGCGCGAGCGGCTCAGGTTGCGGCAGGGCTACCGCGACGTGTTCGCGGGGGTGCTCGACGACGGTGTGGCTTCGGGCGAGCTGTTCGCTCACGACACCGCCACCGTGGCCGCGGCGCTCGTGGGCGGCCTCGGCGAGGCCCTCGTGGGACCGCTCGGTGATGGCGGCGACCGGCGCAGCGAAGCGCTCGTGGCCACCCTCGTTCAGTTCTGCCTGCACTGCCTGCCAACGAAGGCCGGGGCGACCGATACGCCGCTAGCGGCCCGCTAGGAGCCCAATGGACCTCACCACCGCCCACCCGGACGCCACGCACGAGGTGGCCAATCAGGCCACCCCGCTGGCTCCCTACGACGTCTACGGCGCCGACATCGCCCTGCAGGAGGCGCTACACCGCGAGGGCGGCGCGTGGGGCGAGGAGCGCTTTGCAGAGATCGGCGCGCTGGCCGGCAGCGCCGAGGCGCTCGAGCACTCCGAGCGCTGCGAGCGCAACGAGCCGGTGCTGCGCACCCACGACCGCTACGGCAATCGGATCGACGCGATCGACCTCGACCCCTCGTGGCACTGGTGCATGCGCCAGGGCATCGAGCGCGGCATCCACTCGCTGCCGTGGAGCGATCCGCGGCCCGGAGCGCACACGGTCCGCGCCGGGCTGATGTTCATCTGGGATCAGGTCAACGCGGGAGTGATGTGTCCGATCTCGATGACCCACTCGGTCATACCCGCCCTGCGCGAGGCGCCCGAGCTGGCCGAGATCTGGGAGCCGCGACTGGTGTCGACCGTCTACGCCCCCGGTCAGGCCGGAGGCGGAGCCATTGCCGGCATGGCCATGACCGAGAAGCAGGGTGGCTCGGACGTCCGTGCGAACACCACGCGCGCCGAGGCACAGTCCGACGGCACCTACGCGATCACCGGGCACAAGTGGTTCTGCTCCTACCCCCCGTGCGACATCTTCCTGACGCTGGCCCAGACGCCGGCGGGTCTGACCTGCTTCCTGATCCAGGGCGCCGACCCGGGCTTTCAGGTCCAGCGGCTCAAGGACAAGCTCGGCACCCGGTCGCTGCCCTCCTCCGAGGTCGAGTTCCGCGGGGTCTGCGGCCACCTCGTCGGCGAGGAGGGCCGGGGCGTGCAGACCATCATCCGCATGGTCAACCACACGCGCCTGGACTGTCTGATCGGCTCGGCGTCGGGCATGCGCCTCGGGACTGCCCAGGCCATTCATCACGCTCGCCATCGCTCCGCCTTCGGCGCGACACTGGTCGGCCAGCCCGCCATGGGAAACGTGCTTGCCGACCTCGCGATCGAGTCCGAGGCCGCCACCGCCACCGCGATGCGCATCGCGCGCGCCTACGACGAGGACGGCGGCCCCTTCCGGCGCGTGGCCACGGCGGTGTCCAAGTACTGGGTGTGCAAGCGCGCGCCGGCGCACGCGGGCGAGGCGCTCGAGTGCCTGGGCGGCAATGGCTATGTCGAGGAGTCGGGCATGCCGCGCCTCTTCCGCGACTCGCCGCTCAACTCGATCTGGGAAGGCTCGGGCAACGTCGCCGCGCTCGACGTGCTGCGCGCCCTGGGCCGCGAGACCGACGGCCTGCCGGCGTTTCTGGCCGAGGTCGAGCTGGCGGCCGGGTCCGACGCACGGCTCGATGCGCACGTCGACGGCCTCAAGCGGCGCCTCACCGGGCTCGGGGCCGAGGACGACCCCCAGTTCGGAGCGCGCCGGGTGGTCGAGGACATGGGCCTGGCGCTCCAGGGGTCGCTGTTGGTTCGCAACGCCCCGCCCGCGGTGGCCGACGCGTTCTGCGCGTCGCGGCTGGCGCGCGAGGGCGGCCACGCCTTCGGCACCCTCCCCGCAGGCACCGACGCCACGGCGATCGTCGACCGGGCCCTCGCGGGGTGACCTTCGGTGCCACGCTCACCTACGAGGTGGATGGCGCGGTTGCGCGGATCACGCTGAACCGCCCGGACCGCGGCAACGGCATCACGATGGCGATGCCGCGCGAGCTGACCGCCGCGGTGGAGCAAGCCGACCTCGACCCGGCCGTGCACGCGATTGCGCTGTCGGGCAACGGCAAGGGCTTCTGTGGCGGCTACGACCTGGTCGACGCCGCCGAATCGGGAGAGATGACCGGGGTCGAGGGCCCGGCGGGCTCTCCCCTGAGCCCGGCCGTCCAACGCGCCAATCACGACCCGTCGCAGACCTGGGATCCGATCATCGACTGGCAGATGATGAGCCGCAACGTGCGCGGCTTCATGTCGCTATTCCACTCCGACAAGCCGGTGCTGTGCAAGGTGCACGGATTCTGCGTGGCCGGCGGGACCGACATGGCGCTGTGCTCCGATCTGCTCGTGATGGCCTCCGACGCCCGCATCGGGTACCCGCCCGCGCGCGTCTGGGGCTCGCCGACCACATCGATGTGGATGGCTCGGGTCGGCCCCCAGCGCGCCAAGCGCCTGCTGTTCACCGGCGACCTGGTCACCGGTACCGAAGCGCTCGAGTGGGGCCTGGCGATCGAGGCGCCCGAGCCCGACGAACTGGACGAGCGCTTCGAGGCGCTGCTTCAGCGCGTGGCGTCGCTGCCGGTCAACCAGCTCGTGATGATGAAGCTGCTCGTCAATCAACAGCTCCAGGCCCAGGGGCTCGGTCCGACCCAGGTAATCGGCACGCTGTTCGACGGCGTGGCGCGCCATACCGCCGAGGGCTACGACTTCCAGCAGCGCGCCGCCGACGAGGGCTGGCGAGCCGCGGTGGCCAACCGCGATGGCCCAATTTCGGGATAGCTGAACGCGCAAACGGCGAGAGCGCCGGTTTCGTGACGCCGCAAGGTGGGCAATTATGCCTGTTCGCGCCCGGATCGCAGTGATCCAGCGGACGTTACCGTGCGGATACACGGAGCCTCCCGTTAGCAGACGCGCGACCGGGACGCATGCTTACGAAATGTAAGCTACACTGTTGTTAGTTCGAATACAGCACGAGACGAAGGAATTCACCACGGCACAGAAGACTTTTACCCCGGAGGCCACAACGGACTCCATCCAGCTGTTCTTCAACGAGGCAGCTCGTCATCCGCTCCTCACCGCCGAGGAGGAGATCGAGCTGTCCAAGCGCATCGAGAAGGGCGACATGGTCGCGAAGGAGCGCATGATCAATGCGAACCTGCGGCTGGTCATCTCGATTGCGCGCAAGTACCAGGGTCAGGGGTTGCCCCTCGGTGACCTGATCCAGGAGGGCATGCTCGGGCTCATCCGCGCGGTCGAGAAGTTCGATTGGCGCAAGGGCTTCAAGTTCTCCACCTACGGCACGCTGTGGGTACGCCAGGCCATCGGTCGCGGCCTCGCCAACTCGAGCCGCACGGTGCGCCTGCCGGTACATATCGCGAGCCAGGCCCGCAAGATCCGGGATCGCGAGCGCGAGCTCGGCGCCACCCTCGGACGGGATCCGACCGAGGAGGAGCTGGCCGATTCGCTCGAGATGACCGTGGAGGAGATCCACGACATCCGCGCAGCCGACCAGACGCCCACCAGCCTGGACCGAGGCGTCGGCGACTCCGAGGAGACAGCACTTGGCGACCTCATCCCCGACGACGCGGACGGTCCGGCCCAGGAGGCCGCGGAGAACGAGCACGACCAGACGGTCATGCGCGTGATCTCTGAGCTTCCGAGCCCCGACCGCGATGTGCTCACGCTTCGCTTCGGACTCGGCAAGACCGAGGCCGTCGCGCTCCGCGAGACCGGTCGCCGGCTGGGTCTGTCGGCCGAGAATGTCCGCCAGATCGAGGACCGGGCACTGCGCAAGCTGGCCGACCGCAACGAGCTGGCCGCGCTGCGCGAAGCCGCGTAGTTCACCGCACCGACAAATTCACACCGGGCCCGCCAATTGGCGGGCCCGGTCTCATTCAAGAGCCGGTGTCAGCGTGGAGGGCCGTCGGGCCTCTTGCGCGGCGCTCCCGGCTGCTTGAGCGCGTCCGCCGCACGCTTGGCCTTGTCCCCCGCGCTGCCGGGCCCTTTCGCGATCTTGCTCAATCGCGCAGCGTCGGCTTTCAGGGCCTCGGGCCCGCCGCGTTTGTCGATCTGCTGTTTGGCCACCATGGCCAGCCTGGCGAAGTTCATGTGCGTCCTCGAGTCGGG
Source organism: Solirubrobacterales bacterium (assembly GCA_038237685.1). Taxonomy (GTDB): domain Bacteria; phylum Actinomycetota; class Thermoleophilia; order Solirubrobacterales; family Thermoleophilaceae; genus JAAYBF01. Next base: position 82,280 of record JBBRYL010000002.1, read on the forward strand.
TTCCGCTGGACTACCCACTGTAGGGGGCGGTCACCGCCAACTGTTCGATATTCACGTGTGGTGAAAGCGCGCTCGGCGGCTAGCGCCCGAACCCGCCGCAGGGGCTAGGAGCCGGCGATCTCCAGGAATGCCTTGATGCGCTTGACCTCGCGCTCGAGGCGCTTGCGCTCCTCGCTGCCCTCCTCCGCGTCCTCGAGCGAGGACTCCACGTCGCTCTGGCGCGACTCGAGATCGGAGCGGTCGAGGTCCTCGGGCTTGATCGCGTCCTCCACGATGATCAGCGCGGAGTTGTCGACCACCTGGAGGTAGCCCTCCCCCTGGGCGTAGCTCTCATAGCTCGCGCTGCTCGGGTTGTCCGACCCCGACTCGTACAGCTTGAGCTCACACGGCTCGAGCATGGCCATCAGCGGCGCGTGGTTGGCCAGCACGCCGAGCGAGCCGATGCCGGTGCGGGTGGAGACCATCTCCACCTCGCCCTCGAACACTTGGCCCTCCGGCGTGAGCACCTCGACGGGAAACGGGGAGCGGGCCACTAGTCGTCGTCTCCGTCGTCGTCGTCGTCCTTCGAGGACTTGGAGGACTTGCCCTCGTCGGCAACCTCGTCGATCGAGCCCTTCATGTAGAACGCGCGCTCGGGGCGATCGTCGTGCTCACCGTCCACGATCTCCTTGAACGAGCGGACCGTGTCCTCAATCGACACATAGGTGCCCGGGGTGCCCGTGAACGCCTCGGCCACATGGAACGGCTGGCTGAGGAAGCGCTCAACGCGCCGCGCCCGGTTCACCGTCTGCTTGTCCTCGTCGGACAGCTCGTCGATGCCCAGGATGGCGATGATCTCCTGGAGCTCCTTGTAGCGCTGGAGGATCTCCTGGACCTGGGTGGCCACCCGGTAGTGCTCCTCGCCGACGATGTCGGGCTTGAGGATCGTGGAGGTCGAGTCCAACGGGTCGACGGCCGGGTAGATGCCCTTCTCCGAGATCGAGCGTGACAGCGACGTGGTGGCGTTCAGATGCGCGAACACCGACGCCGGAGCCGGGTCGGTCAGGTCGTCGGCCGGCACGTAGATGGCCTGCACCGAGGTGACCGATCCTTCGCGGGTCGAGGTGATCCGCTCCTGGAGCTGACCCATCTCGGTCTCCAGTGTCGGCTGGTAGCCCACCTGCGACGGCATGCGGCCGAGCAGCGCGGACACCTCGGAGCCGGCCTGGACGAACCGGAAGATGTTGTCGATGAACAGGAGCACGTCCTGGCCCTGCTCGCGGAAGTACTCCGCCATGGTGAGGCCCGACAGCGCCACGCGCATACGGGCTCCGGGCGGCTCGTTCATCTGGCCGAATACGAGCATCGTCTTGTCGATGACGCCCGATTCCTTCATCTCGTTCCATAGGTCGTTGCCCTCGCGCGAGCGCTCGCCCACGCCGACGAACGCCGACAGGCCGTCGTGTTCCTTGGCCAGGTTGTTGATCAGCTCCTGGATCAGCACGGTCTTGCCCACGCCGGCGCCGCCGAACAGGCCGACCTTGCCGCCACGGGCATACGGTGCCAGCAGGTCGACGACCTTGATGCCGGTCTCGAAGATCTCGGTGGTCGGGGTCAGGTCCTCGACGTTTGGGGCCGAACGGTGGATCGGCCAGCGCTCCTCGACCTCGACGTCGTCGCCCTCGTCGATCACGTCACCGAGCAGGTTGAAGATCCGGCCGAGCGTCTTCTCGCCGACGGGCACGGTGATCGGGCCGCCGGTGTCGTGGATCTCGGTACCCCGGCTGAGGCCGTCGGTGGAGTCCATGGCCACGCCGCGGACGCGATCGTCGCCGAGGTGCTGCTGGACCTCGACCACGAGCTTCGTGGGCTCGCCACCCTCCTCCTGGGCCGGGATCTCGCACTCGATGGCGTTGTAGATCTCGGGCAGGTGGCCCTCGAACACGGCCTCGAGCACCACGCCGGTGATCTCCTCGACGCGGCCGATGTGCGTGTCGTCGTCGGTCTTCTCTTCGGTGCGGTCTTCTGTGCTGGCTTCCATTTTCAAAGCTCCTTTTGCGAAGCAGCCGGCGGCTGCGCACGAGGTTATCTGCGAAGCAGCCGGCGGCTGCGCACGAGGTTTTTAGGAGAGGCCTTCTGCTCCGGCCACGACTTCCATGATTTCTTGGGTGATCGCAGCCTGGCGCTGGCGGTTCATCTCGAGCGTGAGATCGGAGATCAGATCACTCGCGTTCTCCTGCGCGCTGCGCATGGCGGTCATACGCGAGCCGTGCTCGGACGCCGTGGACTCCAGCAGCGCCCGGTAGATCGATATCTCGATGTAGTCCGGCACGAGCCGCTGGAGGATCTCCTCCGGGTCGGGCTCATAGATCCACAGGGTCTTGTGGCCGCTGTCGCGCTGCTCCGACTGCTCGGACTCGTCCTCGTCATCGTCATCGCCATCGTCGTCGAGCATCTGCTCGACGGCCGAGAGCGGCAGCAGCACGTCGGTGGTCACGTTCTGGGTCATCGCCGAGACGTAGCCGTTGTAGATCATCTCCACGCGGTCGACCTTGTCGTCGACGTACTGCGCGGCAATCTCCTGGGCGATGTCACGAGCGTCGGAGAACGCGGGGCGGTCGGTGAATCCGGCCCACTGGCCCGAGACCTCGCGGCCGCGGAACTCCAGCGACGACACCCCTCGGCGGCCCGAGGCGTACCAGACGACCTCCTTGCCGTCGGCCTCGAGCTCGAGCGCGCGGCGGTTGCCCTCGCGCAGGATCTGGGAGTTGAACGCGCCGGCCAGGCCACGGTCACCCGTGACCAGCAGGAGTCCGACCTTGTTCTCGGACTCGTGCTCCTCGAGCAGCGGCAAGCTCGGGATCTTCTCCACGGCCTCGACCACGCGCTGGGTCATCTTGCGGATGGCCCGCGCGTACGGGCGGAGGTGCTCGATGCGCTGCTCGGCACGGCGCAGCCTGGCGGCCGCGACCATCTCCATGGCACGCGTGATCTTCTGGATGTTCTTGACAGAACTGATCCGGTTCTTGACGTCTGACTGTGTGGCCACGGGTGCCTACGCGGTGGTCGCCGCTTCCTCCTCTTCTTCCTTCTCCTCGCCGTCGTCGTCGTCGTCGGAATCCGAGTCGTCACTCTCGTCCTCGTCCTCGGAGGAGGAGTCGTCGTCGGACTCGTCGGAGTCCTCGGAGGAGGTGCGCCCTTCCTGCTTGCGCTCGTCCTCGTCGTGGACGCGATCGGACTCGCCCTCCTCGAGCGGCGTGCCGTCCTCGTGGAAGTCGGGGCCGAAGTCATCGAGGGCCTCGGCGATCGCGTCGCCGAGCTTCTTCTCGATGTCGTCGTCCCAGTCGCCGTTGGTCAGGGTCTCCATCAGGTCCGACTCCTCGGACTGCAGGCGCGAGAGCAGGTTCTCGTGGAACTCGCGGATCCGCTCGGTCTTGATGCGGTCGAGGTAGCCGCCGGTGCCGGAGTAGATCGCCGCGACCTGCTCGGCGGGCTTCCACGGCTTGAGCTCGTCCTGGTTCAGCAGCTCGACTAGGCGCTCACCCCGGTTCAGCGTGGCCTGCGTGTCGGCGTCCAGCTCTGAGCCGAACTGCGCGAAGGCCTCCAGCTCGCGGTACTGCGAGAGGTCGAGGCGCAGCTTGCCGGCCACCTTCTTCATGGCCTTGGGCTGGGCGTCACCTCCGACGCGCGAGACCGAGATGCCGACGTTGATTGCCGGGCGCACGCCCGAGCGGAACAGGTCTCCCTCGAGGAAGATCTGGCCGTCGGTGATCGAGATCACGTTGGTGGGGATGTAGGCCGACACGTCGCCGGCCTGGGTCTCGATGATGGGTAGTGAGGTCATCGAGCCGCCGCCGAGGTCGTCGTTGAGCTTCACGGCGCGCTCGAGCAGGCGGCTGTGCAGGTAGAAGACGTCGCCCGGGTAGGCCTCGCGACCCGGCGGGCGGCGCAGCAGCAGCGACATCTGGCGGTAGGCGAAGGCGTGCTTGGTCAGGTCGTCATAGATCGTGAGGGCGTGCCGGCCGTCATAGAGGAAGTGCTCGCCCATCGCGGCGCCCGCGTAGGGTGCGATGAACTTGATCGGGGCGGCCTCGTCGGCGGGGGCGGCAACGATGATCGTGTTGTCCATCGCGTTGTTGTCCGCCAGCGTCTCGGCTACCTGGACCACGGTCGACATGCGCTGGCCGATGGCCACGTAGATCGACACGACGTCGTTGTCGCGGTTGTTGATGATCGTGTCGATGGCAACCGCGGTCTTGCCGGTCTGGCGGTCGCCGATGATCAGCTCGCGCTGGCCGCGGCCGATGGCGGTCATCGAGTCGATGGCCTTGATGCCGGTCTGCATCGGCTCTTTGACGCCTTGGCGCTGCACGATGCCCGGGGCCTTGAACTCGGCCGGCCGGGTCTGGCTCGTGTCGATGTCGCCCTTGCCGTCGAGCGGCTCGCCCAGCGGGCTGACGATGCGGCCGAGCAACTCGTCGCCGACGGGGATCTCGAGCAGCTTGCCGGTGCGCTTGACCGTGTCGCCTTCCTCGATCTTGTCCCAGTCGCCGAACAGCACGGCGCCCACGTTGTCGGACTCCAGGTTCAGCGCGAGGCCGGTCACGTCGTGGGGCAGCTCGAGCAACTCGAGCGACATGCAGTTGTCCAGGCCGTGCACGCGCGAGATGCCGTCGGCGATCGACAGCACGGTGCCGACCTCGGACAGGTCGGCATCCCCGCTGTCGTCGAGGCCTTCGATGCGGCTCTTCAGGATGCTCGTGATCTCGTCAGGCTTGATCTGCATTCGTAGGCCTTTCTACGCCGCTTTGGCGACGCTCTTTCTCAGTTTCTCGAGCCGGTTGCGCACGCTCGCGTCCAGCACCATGTTTCCGACCTGCAGCACGAGCCCGCCGAGCACGTCGGGGTCGACCTTGCTCGACAGCTCGATGCGCTGACCCGTCTGCTCCTCGATCTTCTTGCCGATGTCGTCGACCATGTCCTTGTCGAGCTCGATTGCGCTCGTCACCTTGACCGGGAGGCGCTTGTTCTCGACCCGCCACATATCGTCGAACGCCCGCCGGATCCGGAACAGGACGGGCATGCGGTGCCGTTCGGCCAGCAGCTCCAAGAAACGCATGAGGTTCTCGTCCGCGTCCTCGACCAGCTTCCCGAGCCCCTCCTTCTTCTCCTGCGAGGAGAAGTAGGGGCTGAAGAAGTAGACCTGCAGATCGTGGTTGTCGCCCAGCGCGTCGGCGAACTCACCGAGCTCGTCATGGATGCGATCGAGGTCGCCCTGCTCCTTGGCGACGTCGAACAGCGCCCGTGAGTAGACCTCCGCGATCTCTTCCATGGCTGGCGGCTACCGGTCCTTGTCCTCGGGCCCTGCCAGGGCCGAGAAGTCGACCTCCGACAGCGCCTCGTCGATGAGCCGGCGCTGGTCGCCGTCGTCGAGCGACTTGCGCGTGACCTTCTCGGTGGCGATGATCGTGAGGTCGGCCACCTCCTTGCGGATGTCGTCGAGCGCGCGGCGGGTCTCCTGCTCGATGTCGCGTCGCGTGGACTCCATCAGCTCCTCGCGGTACTGCTTGGCGTCGACCTTGGACTCGTCCTTGAGCGTATCGGCGGCCTTGCGCGAGCGGGCGACGATGTCGTCGGCCTGCTCCCGCGCCTCCTTGAGGCGGGCGCGGTACTCCTCGAGCAGCCGGTCGGCCTCTTCCTTGGTGCGGATCGAGGCGTCGATCGACTCCTCGATGGCCTTGCGCCGCTTGTCCAGGTTCTCCTGGATGCGCGGGTAGGCCACGCGGCGCAGGATCGCCACGCTGATGCCGAAGGCCAGCAACGTCCAGACCATCAGCCCCACGCTGGGCGTGACCAGAAAGTTGCCGCTACCGGCGGCCAGCGGCAGCGCGCTGATGGCCCCCTCGAGCATCAGGACCCGCCGAGGAAGAAGGCGATCAGGCCGAAGATGAAGGCGTAGAACACGATCGCCTCGGTCAGTGCGAAGCCCAGCCACTGGATCGAGGTGATCTCTTCACGCATCTCGGGCTGGCGGGTGACCGACTCGATCACCTTGCCGAAGATGTAGCCGACGCCGATGCCGGGGCCGATGGTGCCGAGGCCGGCGCCAACGCCGAGGGCGATGGACTGCATGCCCTTCCCGCTGGCCTGGGCGATGAGAAACGTCGCGAGGTCTTCCATTACGTGCTCCTTTGGTCAGTGGCCCTCGGCAACCGCTTCGCCGAGGTAGATAGAGGTCAGGGTCGCGAAGATGAATGCCTGCAGGCCGGCGATCAGGACCACCTCGAACATGAAGAAGAGGATCGCGACGGGCAGGGTGAGGGCGCCGATCGCCGCCAATCCGAGGATCACGACGAGGCCGCCGCCCATGAAAAGGATCAGCAGGTGCCCGGCCAGCAGGTTGGCGAAGAGCCGCACCGACAGCGAGATCACGCGCACGAACTGCGAGATCACCTCGATCACGAGGATCAGCGGCGTGATCGCCTTGGGCGTGCCGCTTGGCAACCAGCCCTTGACGTAGTTGATCGGCCCCTTGGCCCTGATGCCCTCGTAGTGGTAGATGCTCACCACCATGAGCGTGAGCACCAACGGGATCGACACGTTGGCCGTGGCCGCGTAGATCGCGAACGACGGGATCGTCAGCCCGAACACGCTGATGGTGTGCTCGGTGTTGGTCGGCAGCGGGATGTAGCCGATCAGGTTCGAGACGAGGATGAAGAAGAAGAGCGTGGCGATGAACGGAAACCACTTGGTCGCCAGCCGGCGGTCCGCGATGTTGGACCGCACGATCTGGTTGGCCGCGAAGTCGTAGGCGGCCTCGACGGCCGTCTGCGTGTTGTTGGGCCGCTCGGTCATGCGCTTGGAGATGCGCACCATGATCCAGGTGGAAAGCGCCGCGGCGATGAACACATACATCACGCCCTTGTTGATGCTCATGTCGAGCGGACCGAGCTTCAACGGGACCCACGGATCGAGCTTGAACTCGTTCTGGGGCTGGAATGTGTCGTTGCGCCCGGTCGAGCCGAAGATGCCGAAGAGCGCCACCAGAAGCGTGATCAGGAGGCCGCCGCCGATGGCGACCTTGACCTTTGTCGACATTTCCTTGTTTGCGCTCATGAGCGGGGTTTCCTCTCCGGAAGCGGGTTGCGGCGAGCCTCGTCGAATGGGCGGACCACCATCTGGGCCGCGAAGTAGATGGTGAACAAAGAGATTGCCAAAACGGCCGCTGCCAAACCGTCCGCCCGTGCGCCGAGCAGACCCACGGCCAGGATCGTTCCGGCGGTGAGCCAGCCGCGCCCGATCATGCTGCCGGCCAGCAGGCCCACGCTGGTGCGCGGGTCGTCTGACGCGGCGGCCTTGGAGTCGGCCACGTGGGCAATTGCGCGCTGAACGAGCCAGACGCCCGCGGCGGCCGCATAGCCCAGCAGTGGAAGCGGGACCACCAGGAACACGGGCAGGGCGAGCGCCAGCACCATGAGGTCCAGGTACCGGAGGGCTGTGAGGCCGATGCCCGGGCGGGCGGCTTGTTGGGGTGTGTTCAGAGCGTGCGTCGTCAAGTGCTGATTCCGGCGCGGAGGTCGGACTCTATATGAGCGGCGACCAGCGCGGCTACTTGGTGGCGCCTGTCGCGAGGCGGTATTCAGGGTCGGACACGTTGTCCGATCCTGCCGAGGCATCACAAGCTCTCATGGAAGGACCCGAGGGCGCGCCGGTTTCCGTGCTCAGACTACTCGTAGGAGGGGTGCGGCGGCCCGCCCGTCGAACTGTTGGCGCGCTCTATGCCACCATCCCGCCACCCGTGATCGAGCCGCGCGACATCGAGCTGCAGGCGCGGCCCCGCGGCTTTCACCTGGTCACCGACGAGGTCGTCGCGGCGCTGCCGTTGGCCGACGTGCAGGCCGGGCTCCTGCACCTGCTCATCCAGCACACGTCGGCGTCGCTGGCGCTCAGCGAGAACGCCTCGCCGGACGTCCGGCGCGACTTCGAGTCGTGGTTCTCGCAGGCCGTGCCCGAGCGCGCCGGCTACTGGACCCACACGCTGGAGGGCCCCGACGACATGCCGGCCCACATCAAGGCCGCCTTGCTCGGCCCCTCGCTGACGCTGCCGGTGCGCGGCGGCCGGCTCGCGCTCGGCACCTGGCAGGGCATCTACCTGTGCGAGCACCGTGACAACGGCGGGCCGCGGCGGCTGGTGGCGACGTTGTTGACGTAGGTATGCGTCCCCGCCATGTGCGAACATGTGTTCGTATGCGGTGGGGTGACCAGACCGTCGAGGCAGAACGCGCGCGGACGCTGCCGGGATACCGCGAGGCGGCTGTCCGGACGTTCGACGCCCCCGAGGCACTCGACACGCGTTTCTACGAAGTTCAGGCCAAGTCGGCGCTCAACCGCGTGCCCGAGGCGTCGCAGATGCCGTTCCGGTGGACGGTCAACCCGTACAGGGGATGCAGTCATGCGTGTGTTTATTGCTTTGCCACCCCACCCACACCTATCTCGACCTCCGCGCCGGTCGCGACTTCGAGAAGGAGATAGCCGTGAAGGTCAACGTGCCCGAGGTGCTGCGCTCCGAGCTCGCCAAGCCATCGTGGAAGCGCGAGCACGTGGCACTGGGCACCAACACCGATCCCTACCAGTGGGTCGAGGGGCGCTACCGGCTGATGCCGGGGATATGGGAGGCGCTGGCGGCGTCGGGGACCCCCGGCTCGGTGCTCACGAAGTCACCGCTGCTGCTGCGCGACGTCGGGCTGATGAAGACCGTGCCCCAGATCTCAGGCCAACCTCTCGCCTAGGTCCGAGCGCGACGAAGCGCCAGCGACCCAACGAAGCCCGCTTCGCGCTCGGACCGCCGCCTATTGGCATCGGCTCGGAGCCCCCGCTGACCCAATAGAGGGCGGTTGGCCGGCGCAGCCGTCCAACCAGGCCGAGGGGTCCGGGGCCCGGGTATAGAGTCGCCTCCCTTGGAAGGCAAGCGCGCCAAGGTGGGAAGGCCGAGTCAGAATAGGGTGTAGGTTCCCGATTGCCTGATGTTCTGCCGCGATCGACTACGAATCTCCTTCCTCTGAGGACGGACGGTGGCGGCCGACGAGACAGAGCGCGACTGGAGCGGTGGCATGCTGGCTGGTTTGCTGGCGCCGCTGCGTCTGCCGGAGCGGGTGATCGACGCACTCGACTCGCTGGCCGAGGCCGCGCGGGAGCTGGGCCCGATGCGCTCAGAGCTGACGCGCGTGCGCGAGCAGACAGAGCCGCTGGGAGAGCTGATACCCGCGCTTGAGCGCCTCATCAAGCAGACCGAGCCGCTGGCCGAGTTACTGCCGGCCCTCGCCAGCTTGAAGAGAGAGCTGGTGGAGCAGCTCGAGCAGCTTCAAGAGCTGATCGTCGCGCTCGAGGGAAACGATTCGCACCTCAATGCGACCGCGGGCAAACTCGTCGATGAGCTCGTCGCGATGCACAAGACCCTCGACGGGCTACAAGACGACGTCCAGAGCGTCACCGACCGACTCCCCGACGCCAGCAAGGGCCCGCTCCAGAAGGCGCAGGATGTTCTCACCGGCGGTGCCGCTGACCCAAGCTCGTAGCTCACAAGCGCAGCGCCGCCGATCGGGTTGCCGCGGGAACCGGACGTGATCAGGGTCATGGCCGTCGAGCGATCCTTGGAAAGGTGACCTGCTGGGCGACTGGGGTTCAGGTCACGCGGTAGCGTCAGCCGTCGATTCGGTGATGGTCGGTCGCGACGGTGGTCGCGCCGCCTCCCTGGTCTTCGTCACGCCCAGCTCGGGCGCTCGTGAGCAGGAGTAGCCCCATGACGATCGTCGCTGCGGCGAACGTGAACGCGGCGGTGCGTTCGTTCCGAAGCGCGAAGCCGATGCCAGCGATCAGTAGAGCTGCGGTGAGTATCCCGTGAACCATCAGGTAGAGATCGTCTGGAGGGCCGCGCCCATCTCTGAAGGAAGCGAACCCGATGAGCGTCAGCGGGAGGCCGATGCCTCCGGCTACGACGACCGCCTGGACCGAGTAGTCAAGCCGCCCCCCGTCATAGAAAGAGGCCACGGCAGGCACTATCACCAGGAAGAGCCCACGGTGGCCGCGACCGAGCGCTGGAGCGTCAGTGTGGGCGACGCCCGTTCGCCCACGGTGTCCCCGTCCCCGCTCGGATCTCTCGCGGCACCGCTCTGTGGGTCCGCCCCTTCCATGCGTCCCAATTCGCACCCCATTCCTCGCCTTCCGCGACCCTACCAACGGCGAGTGGGAGAGGTCGCAGTAGTCCCTCCCGGGTCTTGCACTTGAAGGTATGGGCTCGCGAAGTCAGCCGTATGCCGCCCCACTCTCGGGTACAACCGGGGGCTACGGGCGTGCCGGTGGGGTGGCGCAGGATGCTCCGGTTTGCAGGCCTTTGACCCCGGCCTCCAAGGCACGCCCCTCTCTCGGTGCCGACGCTCGAGGAGAAGGCGTGGCGCGCGACCGAGCCGCATACGCCCAACCCCCGTGCGCGGCTCGAGGCGGTCGCCGAGCTCAACCGCCGGGGCATCCCGTGTGGCGTGCTGATCGCGCCGCTGATGCCGGGTGTCAACGACTCCCCGGAGCAGGTAGAGCGGATCCGACCTCGCCGCCCGCGGCGCCTACGCCCCGCGCGCCGAGCGGGAGCGGTTGGCGCGGCTGGTCGCCGGCGGGTCCGATCCAGGGCGCCGGTTCATACGCCCGCGGCCGGGATCGGAGGACGCGCCACAGCAGTTCGTGGCCGCGCCACCGCGACAGGAGGGCCTGGTCTGAACCTCGTCTGGGTAACAAGACCGCCACGCGCCTATCCCGTTCCGGGTTAGTCTCGCTGCGGGATGCGCGAGCCGCTAGATCGACGGCAGTTCCTCGGATACGCCGGCACGGGCGCGCTGATCCTCGGGGGCATCGCCGTCGACCCCGCGGCCGCCGCCCGCAAAAGCACGCGCAGGCGGGGCCTGGCAGTGGCCCGCGAGGGCACGTTCCCGCTCGGGGTCGCCGCCGGCACGCCGGGCGAGCGTGGGATCTCGCTGTGGACACGGATGGAGGGCCAGACAGGCGACTACAAGCTCGGGATCGAGATCGCCACGGACCCGAAGTTCCGCAAGGTGGTGGCCAGGACCACCAAGACCGTGAGGGCGCGCAAGGACCATGCGCTCGAAACCCGGATGGCGGGCAAGTTCCTGAAGCCCGGCCGGGAGTACTGGTACCGCTTCGAGACCCGCACCGGCTCGAGCCCTATCGGGCGCTTCCAGACGATGCCGCCCGCCGACTCGCGCCAGCCGATCAAGATCGTGTTCTTCTCGTGCCAGGACTGGCAGGCGGGCTACTTCGGCGCCCACCGCGCCATCGCGGCCGAGGACGCCGACCTCGTGATGTGCCTGGGCGACTACATCTACGAGCGAAACTTCTACGAGGGTCCGCGCAAGGACACGCTTGGCGCCAACCACGACGGCGAGGTCCAGACCCTCGACGAGTACCGCCAGAAGTACCGGATGTACAAGGCCGACCCCGACCTGCGCGCCATGCACGCCCAGCACTCCTACGTGGGCATCTGGGACGACCACGAGGTCGAGGACAACTACGCCGGCTCGAATCCCGGCGAGGCGACACAGAACGTCCGCGTCCCGTTCAAGCAGCGCCAGCTCAACGCGTACCGCGCCTTCTACGAGTACATGCCGTTCGAGCCCCTGTACGGCAAGCCCGACGTGGGCACCGGGCTCTACCGGCGGATGCGGATCGGCGCCAACGCCGAGCTGTTCCTGCTCGACACGCGCCAGTTCCGTGGCAACCAGCCATGCGGAGACCAGTTCTTCGTACCGTGCCCCGAGGCCGAGAGCGATCCCACGGGCTTCCTCGGCGATCGCCAGAAGGCATGGCTCAAGCAGCATCTGCGCTCGTCCGGCGCCACCTGGAAGCTGATCGGCAACCAGGTGATGATCATGGCGCTCGACACCGCGCTGCAGGCCCAGGTGAACAAGGACTCCTGGGATGGATACGGCTACGAACGACGCGACCTGCTCAACTTCGTCAAGTCCAACGGCATCGCCGACGTGAGCTTCCTCACCGGCGACATCCACACTTTCTTCGCGGGCGACGTCGGAGTCAACGGGCGCGGGCCCGACAGCGTCGCAACAGAGTTCGTCGGCGGATCGCTCACCTCGCTGGGAATCCCCGAGACGGTCGCGGCTACCACGGGCGCGCCCTTGCCGCCCGAACAGACGGCGCTGCTCACCAACAACATCACCACCCTGAACCCGCATCTGAAGTACACCCAGCAGACCGCCCGCGGCTACGGCGTTGCGGAGGTCTCGCGCGACGCGCTGAACGTGACGTTCAAGGCGGTCGACGCCCTCCGCCAAGGCTCGTCGGCGCGCACAATCGGCCGCTTCCAGGTGGCCCGCGGCACGCAGCGCGTAAACGTCGTCTAGCGGTCGGGCAGCCAGCGGGAGGAGCGCAGGCGACCGGCGGCGGCCGAGCACCGCACCGACACCCTCTAGTCGACTCGGCCGAACTCCCCGGTCTCGACCTCCCGGACGATCTCCTCCTCGATCTCGGCGTCGCTCAGCTGCTGGCGGCGCAGCTGACGTTCGCGAAAGCGCCGGAACTTGAACAGCTCGAGCACATACACGAGGTAGACGGACGCGGCCAGCGCGAGCAGCCCGAAGAACGCCATGACCAAGCTCCAGCCCACGTTGAGCTGGCCGTCGTCCTGGGAGTAGGGCACGAACCGCAGCGCCAGCGCGAGCGCCGCGAGCGCGACGGTCCACCCATAGAGATAGAGGACCGTGCGACGGGTCGAGAACCCGATGTTGGCGAAGCGGTGGTGGAAGTGCCATCGGTCGGCCGAGTAGACGGGTCTTCGGTACTTGATCCGCTTGGCGACCACGAACGTGGCGTCCAACGCCGGCACGGCCAGGATCACCAGCGGGAAGAACAGGGCCACCACGGCCGCGGTCTTGAGCACCCCCTGGATGGCCACGCACGCCAGCAGCAGGCCGAGCAGGTTGGAGCCGGAATCGCCCATGAAGACCGATGCGGGGTGGAAGTTGTGGCGCAGGAAGCCGACCGAGGCGCCGGCCACCACCGCCGCCAGCACGCCGGCGTCCACGCGATCGAGCGACAGCGCGATCACGGCGAAGGTGGCGGCAGCGATCGTGCAGACCCCGGCAGCCAGACCGTCGACGCCGTCGGTGAAGTTGACCACGTTCATCACGGCCACGATCCCGACCAGGGTCAACGGTATGCCCCAGTGGCCCAGATCGAGGGGAGCGATGAACGGGAGCGTGAGGTTCTCGACCCTGACGTTGGCGCCAACCACCAGGCCGGCGGCTGCGAACTGGCCGAGCAGCTTGGACAGCGGCGAGAGCCCGTCCCTGACGGTGTCGTCAACCGCTCCGACCAGCGCGATGGCGATGGCACCTGCCAGGATGCCGCGCGTCTCGCCCTCCCATGGCAGGAACAAAAGCCCGCCCGCCAGCGCCCCCGCCAGGATCGCCAGCCCTCCGAGGCTCGGGGTCGGCATGTCGTGCAGCGACCGCTCGCGTGGCTGGTCGATGGCCCCCACCCGCCGGGCCAGCCTGGCAGCAAGCGGGGTGAGCATCAGGGCCACGGCACCCGCGACCAGGAACGCCCAGAGCGCGTCGAGGTCGTTCATCAAAGCGAGACATTAACCCTGAGGGTGGCCGGTGCCGCTGCGCTTGTCGTTTCGCGGCCACGCTGCGGCTTTCCAGGTAGGAGTCGGTCCGGTGCTCGCGCGACCACCGGTTGCGCTGTGCTCCTCCCGCAGGCTTCAGGCGTTCGGCACGACCCAGAACGCGATGACCGCGTACTGGAGTGCAGCCGCCACGACCACCAGAAGGTGAAACACCTCGTGGTAGCCAAACACCGCTGGTGAGGGGTTTGGGCGCCTGATCGCGTATACCACCGCGCCGATCGTGTACAGCAACCCGCCCGTGGCCACCAAGATCATGGCCGTGACTCCAAGGTCGCTGGTCATGTCGGGCACCGCCGCGATGGCGACCGCGCCGAGCAGCACGTAGGCGAGCGCGGCGAGCCACTTGGGAGCGTCGATCCACACCAGGTTCAGCAGGATGCCTCCGATCGCGCCGGTCCACATCACGACGAGCACGACCCCAGCGAGCTTGCCGTCGAGCACCAGCGTGGCAAACGGTGTGTACGACCCGGCGATCAGGAGGAAGATCGCGGAGTGGTCCAAGCGCCGCATCCAGCGGCGCGCCGATTCGGTACGCCAGTTGATCCGGTGATACAGCGCGCTGGTACCGAACAGGATCGCTACGCAGGCGGCGTAGATGCCCGCGGAGGCCATGGCCTCGCCGTTGGGTGCGGTGAGCACCAACGCGGCTCCGAGGACGAGGGACACGAAGAATGCCCACTGATGCGATACGCCGCGTAGCCGAGGCTTTACAGCGACGGGGCCGTTGACGCCGGATGCTGGATCGACTGCGGCGGTCACGAGGCAAGGATAGTCGGCTGCGTCAAGGCCGATCGCGGACGCCCTGGGTCTCGCTCGCCTCGGCCACGGCGGCCAGCCGCCGGACCAGGGCCCCGACAAGGGGCCCGTAGCTCACGGCAAGCGCAGCCTCGATCGCACGTGGTGCGAGCAGGTCGATGGCCACCTCCGCCCCGTCCCGCGTGGGGCCGACGCGGTGCACCATCTCCACAGGTCCGACCATCCAGGTCCATGACGCGCCCTCCTGCTTGGCGGTCACGCGGGCTGGCACGGGCACCACGCCAAGCAGCTTGGCTGCGCCACGCGCGCCGCGCGTGACCTCGGGCTGCCCGAGGCCCCAGGCGCCGCGAATGTGAGGTGCCCACTCGTGCCAGCGCGCCGGACGAGCCAGCAGCGCCCAGGCCGTGGCCGGGCTGGCCGAGGTCTTGGCGCTGTAGGTGAGCACGCCCGGTCTACGCAGGCGCGGCGCGCCCGGTTCAGTCGGTACGGCCGGGCAGCTCGACCAGCTGGTCCGACGCCGTGAAGAACCCGCGGTATCCAAGACCGGTGGCTATCAACGCCGCGAGCGAGACGCTGCCAAGCAGTATCCAGAGCAGCACGAGTTGCAGCCGTACCGCATCGATGGGCTGCGCTCCCGCCACGAGGCTGCCGACCAGAACGCCCGGAAAGGTCACGAGGCCGGTGGTCTTGGTCTGGTCGATCAAAGGGATCAGGCCCGAGCGCAGGCTCCTTCGGACCTGACCGGCCGAGGCCTGACGACCCGAGGCGCCGAGGGCCAGGGTGGCCTCGACCAGGCCGGACTGGATCGCCATGTCGTCGGCCAGGCGATTGAGCGCGACGGCAGCGGCGGTCATCGCGTTGCCGATCACCATTCCTCCGACCGGCACCAGGTAGCGCGGTTCGGCCTTGAAGATGCCCAGCGCGAGCACCAGCCCCAATGTGAGGCCGGCTGCCACCGACAGGGCGATCAGGATCGGAACCAGCGCGCCTGGCACCCCCCGCGCTCGCCGGCGCGCGGTCAGGGTGGCCACCCCGACCATCGCCGCCAACAGCGCGACCACGACCCACAGGCTGTCGGAGTCGAAGATGGCCTGGATCACGTAGCCGACCGCCACCAGCTGGAAGAACGAGCGAACTGCAGCCACGCCAAGGTCGCGTTCGAGCCCGGTGCTCCGGATCAGCGATACGGCAACCGCGATGCCCACGAGCACGAGCGTGGTGGCCACCTCGCCCCACGTGATGTCGACTCCCGTCACCCGATCCTGCCCTCGCTGACGGCAACCACCCGTGTCGCCAGCCGCGCGGCCTGGGCGCGGTCGTGGGTCACGAGCACCATCGACAGATCGACCTCGTCAGCCAGCCGCCCCAGCGTGGCCTCGACCCCGTCGCGCGCCGCCTCGTCGAGCGCCGACGTGGGCTCATCGAGCAGGAGCACGTCGGGCTCGAG
>JBBRYL010000003.1:0-85726 GCA_038237685.1 Solirubrobacterales bacterium
CATGATCGCCCTGCCCTTCGGGCCGAGCGGGGCATTAGCGTGCAGCTTCATCCGGTGACTCCTTGGATCTGGGTGGCGTTAGACACCCCCAGCCTCCAAGGAGGGCCGGATGAACAACGTGCTTAGGAACTACACCTAGGCAGGGCTCTGCGGACCGCCACTCGCCGCCGGGGGCGGGGGAGGTGGCGGAGGCGTGGAGCCGGGGACCTCGGGTCCCGTAGCGGGGGCGACTCCGCCGCTGGCGTCGGCTATGCCGCCCGATCCGCGCAATGTGAAGTAGAGGACCGCACCGACAAGGGCGGCGATCGGGGCAGTGAGGGTGTTGGCGAGGACGCTGAAGATGATGCGCACCACGACGCCGCCGATCGCCGCCCCGATCGCACCGAGCACCGCACTCACCACGGTGGTGATGAGGAAGCTCACGAGAATCACGAGGAACACCGATCCGCCGTTGCCCTTTACGAGCGCGCGGGACCGACCGAGCGCGTCGGTCACGCCGGCCCGCTCGACGACGACCACCGGGCCGACGACGGCCCAGATGGTCAGCAGGATGAGGCCGGGGATGATCAGCAGAAGCAGGCCGATGGCCACCCCGACTCCCACTATCAGGCCGGCGATGAACAGCGGCACGACGACGGGTGTGACCGACTTCATCAGTTCGCCGGCCGTGTGATCCCGGCGCCCGTCCTCGACGTCCTCGACGAGCTTGACCACCATGCCGGTGTAGAACAGGCTGGCAACGACACTCGCCAAGGCGGCGATCAGGCCGAGGATCCCGGGAAGCAGCCCTTGCAGGATGCCTACGACTAGAAACAGCGCGAACGCCACGGGAATGAGGGTCGAGGCCTGCCCCCCATAGATCCCGAAGACTCTGCTGAAGACGCTCCCGACGCTGACTCTGGTTTGCATGGCGGCAACATACCCCTAGTCAGGGTCATCACCAACTACTCGTAGGACCGGCGGCTACCGGCCGGCCAGCACGCCCGCCGGAGCGGCCCGCCTGCGCCGCGTCCGCGTGCCCGCAGCCAGCAGCGCCGCGATGGCGCCGATCAGCGCGAAGCCGGCGCCCAGGGCGAACGCGCGGTCGAACCCGGCGGTGAGCGCCTGGCCGGCGCTCACGCTTCCGGCGAGGTCTTGGGTGTGGGCCGTGGCCACCGTGGCGAGCACCGCCAGTCCCAGCGATCCCCCCATCTGCCGCGAGGTGTTCACGAGGCCCGATGCCAGACCGGACTCGCTCGGATCGACACCGGTGGTCGCCGCGATCGTGACGGGCACGAACGAGAAGCCGATGCCCGCGGCGGTCAGCAGTGACGGTGCCAGCACGTCGGCCAGGTAGGTGCCGTCGGCGCCGATCTGGGTGAACAACAGCATGCCCACGGCGATCATCGACATCCCCGCGGCCAGCAGTCCCCACGGGCCGCGGCGCGACACCAGCGGGCCGGCGAAGCGGGAGCAGACGATGATCAGCAGGGTCATCGGCAGGAACGCGAGCCCGGCCCGCAGCGGGGAGTAGCCGAGCACGTTCTGCATGTAGAGGCTCGCGAAATACCACATGGCGAACACCGCGCTGCCCAGCGCGAACACCACGATGTTGGCCGCGGTGAGGGGCCGCGAGCGAAAGATCCGCAATGGCATCAGCGGCGCGCGCGCCAGCCGCGCCTCGATGCCAACGAACGCCGCCAGGAGGCCGAGGCCCACCGCAGCGGTGACGAGCGTGGTGGCCGATCCCCAGCCGTTGACCTCGGTCCGAACGATCGCGAACACGAGCACCACGAGGCCAGTCGTAACGCTCAGCGCGCCCGCCAGGTCGAAGTGGCGGGTCGCGCCCTCGTTGCGGCTCTCGGCCATCACCCGGTATGCCGCTACGGCGGCGAACAGGCCGATCGGCAGGTTGATCAGCAGCACCCAGCGCCAGCTAAGCGTCTGGGTGAGCGCGCCGCCGATGAGTCCTCCCGCCGCGCCGCCCACGCCTCCCATCGCCCCCCACAGGCCCAGCGCCTTGTTGCGCTCGGCGGTGTCGGTGAAGGTGGTCGCCAGGATCGACAGGGTGGCGGGTGCCACCACGGCGCCGCCGAGGCCCTGGATGGCGCGCGCGGCGATCAGGACCTCCTTGTCCTGCGCCAGACCGCCGACCAGCGACGCCAGCGCGAAGATCAGCATCCCGACGACGAACACCCGGCGCCTGCCAAGCAGGTCGGCCGCGCGCCCGCCGAGCAGCAGGAAGCCGGCGAAGGTGAGCGTGTAGGCGTTCACGATCCACTGCAGCTCGGTGCCGCTGAAGCCGAGGTCGCCGCGGATCGACGGCAACGCCACGTTCACGATCGCGACGTCGAGCACCACCATGAATTGGGCCAGGCAGCAGAGAAAGAGCGTCAGCGTCTTGCGAGAAGGCACCGGACTACGTAAGCAGGTCGCGCGTGCACGACTGCGCCCAGTTGGAGGAACGATCTTGGTGGTGCCAAATCACGTCACATGGCCAAACGCTCGGAGGACACCCGCCGCTTCATCGCCGCCGTGATCGGCGGCCAGGTTGGCGCGGTGATCGGCCTGCTCATCTTCGGCGGCATCCTGTTCGTGCCGCTGCTGATGGCCCTCGCGGGAAGCGCCGCCGGGCCGCTGTGGCTGGTGGTCAAGGACCGGTTGCGCCAGAAGGGCGCGACCCGCTACCTCCGCACCGCGCTGCGTTCCTGAGGGTCGAACAGCACGTCCAACCGCGAGGGCATCTAGGTCGCGACCTTGCGCCACTCGACGCGGCGCATCGGCGCTGCCAGGCACTCGAAGTTGTCCAGCATCACCAGGTACTCGCCATCGTCGAGGTCGATGCCCACGATCTTTCCGAACCGCCCGAGCTTCGAGCTGGAGCGGTGGTAGTCCTGGAAGTTGACGGTGACCTCGCACGCGCGCGGGAGCGGGTGGTCTTCGGAGCGCACCTTCACGAAGGTGCCATCGGGCGTGGAGGGTGGCTCGATGCCCACGGCGGGGTCGGCCAGGTTGGCGCCGGGGTTGGTCGGGATGGGGGTGGCGCCGGCGTCGGGCCGGATGGGCCCGCGCTCATCGCCGGAGCGCCCGCCGGCGCTGCCCTCGAGGTAGGACTGTCCGCTTGCCTCTCTGGTCTCCACGTAACCGACTCTAAACCCGTACAAGCGATCGTGGCGCGCGAGCGGGGATCACCTCGCCCCACTCAGCGTCGTGCACCGGGGCCGGGTCGGTCGAGTCGAGGAAGCGGACGAGGGCGTCGGCCAGTCCGGCCGGGTCCTCGATGCGGTGGCCGTGCAGCTCGACGTCCCAGGCGGCGAACCCCGACTCGGGGCGCCGGTGGTTCCGAGCCCCTCGGCGGGGCCGTTCACCGCTGCGGCACCCACCCGGCGGGATAGGCGCCGGCGGGGATCTCGCCCGGGTACTCGGGGAAGTTGCGCAGCGCCAGCTGCTCGAGCGGGCGGCCCTCGATCAGCGGCAGGACGTCGGACACCACCATCAGCACTCGCAGCGTCGCGCCGATCTGGAGGTCGGCCGCGTTGGGGGTCTCCCCGCCAACCACGCCGTCGGCCACGAGCTGGTCGACGTAGTCGAGCTTCGCGGGCAACCCCGCGAGGTCGTTGGCCAGCCGTTGCGCGGTGATGCCGTGGTACTTCCAGGTGCCCCTGACGTACTTCATCGCGAAGTCGGTGCCCGGGCCGTCGAGCGGGGGGCCGCCACCGAGGGTGCCCATCGCCTCGGGCCGAAAGTGCAGCGCCGCCCAAGGCAGGCGCCGGCCGAGATCCTGCAGCTCCTCGTCACCCCAGCGCTCGGCCTCGCGAACGGCGTCGGCGATGTCCGCCGGAAAAAGCATCGGCTCCGGCGCGATCTCCTCGAGCTTCGCGAGGATCGTTCGCGATCCGTGTACGGGCTCGCCGTCCACCAGCAGGCCCGGCACCGTGGTGTTGCCCTCGCCGTAGATCTTGGCCATCTCCTCGGGATGGGCGCCCGGCTGGAGGTCCACTCGCTCGAACTCGAGACCCTTGATCTCCAGGGCCGCGGCGGCGGTCATGCAGGGGTGTGACGGCGGCAGCGCGTGCAGGGTGAGCGAGGGAGTCATGGGGGCTGACCCTACGCAGAACCGTGCGTGAGGGTAGGTTGGCGGCCCGCGATGGACGCATAGGCAACCGCATCCGAACCAACCCTGTCGCCGGGATGCTCGACCGGCGGTTCAAGCTCACAGAACGCGGCACCACCGTGCGGATCGAGGTGGTGGCCGGCGTGGCCACCGGCATCTGCTTACTCGACCCTGGGCCCACGGGCGAGGATGCGCTGGCGCAGGGCCTCGGTGTCCAGCGTGGCCGGCTCGGTGTCGGCGATGAACTCGGCCAGCAGCGAGGCGAACCGATCCGGGTCGTTGAGCTGCGGGAAGTGCCCGGCGCCCTCGAACAGCTCGAAGCGGCTCCCGGCCATCACGGCCGCCGCGGCGCGTCCGTGGTGGGCGGGGATGATCGGATCGCGGTCACCCCATACGAGCAGCGTCGGGGTTCCCTCGGCGAGATAGAGCCGGTCGTTGGCATTCACGCGCTGGCCGCGCGGGCTCACGACCGTCCGAATGGTCCGCACGAACGCCTCGCGCCGCTGGCGCATGCCCAGCGATGCGACCCCCGCGAGCACCTCGGCGATGTCGGGCCCCGGCTTCACGCCGAACCGTCCGAGCACCGACCCGGCGAAGGCGCCGGCGCGGGCGATGGGCGGGCTCGCCCCGATCCCGATCACCCGCTCGGCGCCGGGCAGGGTCGCGGCGCGCAGCAGCAGCCCGACGTCGCGGCCGAGGCCTCCGCTCGAGACCAGCACGATGCGCTCCACCAGGTCGGGGAACTGGTAGGCCATCTGGAGCACGATCCCGCCGCCGAAGGAGTGCCCGACAAGGGTGGCGCGGTCGGCGCCGGTGATCAGCAGCAGGTCGCGCAGCACCGAGGCGTGGGCGCCGAGGGAGTGGTCGCCCTGATGGCGGTCCGAGTCTCCGTGGCCGGGCAGGTCGGGCGCGAGCACGCGGTGCGACGCCGCCAGCCGCTGGGTTACGGGCTCCCAGCTGCTGGAGCTGTTGGTGATCCCGTGCACCAGCAGCACGGTCGGGCCGTCTCCGCCGGTGTCGCGGTAGGCCATGCGGCGGCCGTGGATCCACTGCTCGGATTTGGCGATCGTGGGTGACATCGACGCCGCATGCTCGCACGACCGGGATGATTGGATGGGTTCCATGACGGTGGAGCTCCACCCGCAGGGCCCGTTCTCGCTCGAGCAGGGCATCGCGTTCGCCGAGAGCTTCGGCGGGGCCTCGTCCGGTGGAGTGGACGGGCTGTTCACCGCGGCGCTCGTCGATGACGACGGCACGCCCACCGCGTTCTCGGCCCGCCAGGAGGGCGAGACGGTGGTGGTGGAGCACGACGCCGCGCTCTCCGACGACCGGCTCGCCGCCCACGCCGCGCGGATCCTCTCGCTCGATGTCGACGGCGGCGGGCTCGCCGCGGTGGCCGACCGCGATCCGGTGGTGGCCGGGCTGCTGCGCGAGTTCCCGGGGCGGCGGCCCGTGTGCTTTCCGACCCCGTACGAGGCGGCGGTCTGGTCGGTGCTCAGCCAGCGCACGAGCATGCGCCAGGCGGCGGCGGTCAAGCGCGGCCTGGCCCAGGCTTTGGGGGAGCGCGTTGCCGTCGGCGCCTGGCACGGCTCCGCGTTCCCGGCCGCTGCGGTGCTGGCCGAGGCGCCCCAGCTGCCAGGGGTTGGGGGCGCCCAGCGCGTGCAGCGGCTGCGAGCGGTGGCCGAGGCCGCCGTCGACGGCGCGTTCGACCCCGAGGTGTTGCGGAGGTTCGCCGAGCCCGAGCAGGCGCTTGGGCGGCTGACCGAAGTGCACGGCATCGGGCCTTTCGCGGCGCTGCTCATCCTCACGCGCGGGGCCGGACACCCCGACGTCGCGCCGCCGACAACGATCCCGCGGGCGCGGCAGGCTCTCGCCCACGCCTACGGGGTGGCCGAGGACGACGTCGACGCCGCCCGCGCGGCGGAGCTGGCCGAGCCGTGGCGCCCCTACCGCTCGTGGGTGTTCTTCCTGCTGCGCAACCGGGCGGGGTAACCCCCTCACCCTGGTAGTTGCACAGAGCAAGTGTTATAGTTGCTTGCAGCAAGCATTCTATGGAGGCGACCATGAGCGGCAAGCAGCAGCAGATAGAGGAACTGGTCAGAGAGGTCTACGAGCTCAGCGCGATCAAGCGCGACATGTGGCGCCGCGCCGGATTCGAGCAGGCCCAGACCATCGCCGTGCTCAACGTCGTCTACCGTCGCGGCCCCGTCCGCGTAGGCGCCGTGGCAGAAGACCTGCACGTCGACATGTCGGTGGCCAGCCGCCAACTGGCTGCCCTCGAAGGCGTCGGCCACATCGAGCGCACGTCTGACCCAGACGACGGCCGTTCGCGGCTGCTGGCCATCACCGAATCCGGTGAGCAGGCCCTGAGCGCAGCCCACGACGCGATGGTCGGTGTGTTCGCCACCACGGTTGCCGAGTGGGACCAGGGCGACATCGACCAGCTGGCCGCGGCGCTTGGCCGCCTCCGGTCCGACTATGCCCGCGCGGTGGCCGAGTCGCGCGTGGACGCCCGCCAGCCCGCCACCGCCGTCGCGGGAGGTGCACGATGAAGCCGGGCGCCATGACACACCGGGAGGTGCTCGAGTCGATGTCGGGCCTGCTGCTCGGACTGCTCGTGGCCATCCTGTCGAGCACCGTCGTCTCGGCCGCCCTGCCCACGATCATCGAGGACTTAAACGGCGGGCAGTCATCCTTTACGTGGGTGGTCACCGCAACGCTTCTGACCATGACCGTCAGCACCCCGGTCTGGGGCAAGCTGGCCGATCTCTTCGACCGCAAGCGCCTGGTGCAGACCGCGCTGCTTATCTTCGTGACCGCGTCGGCGATGGCAGGCTTCGCGCAATCCACCCAGTGGCTGATCGGCTGCCGCGCGCTGCAGGGCATCGGCGTCGGCGGGCTCACCGCGCTCGTCCAGGTGGTGCTCTCCGACCTCGTCTCGCCACGCGAGCGTGGCCGCTACATGGGCATCCTCGGCTCGGTCGTGGCGGTCGGCACCGTGGCTGGTCCGCTGCTCGGCGGCGTGATCACCGACTCCTTCCTCGGCTGGCGCTGGTGCTTCTTCGTCGGCGTGCCGATCGCCATCGCCTCCTTCATCACGCTCCAGCGCACGCTGCACCTACCTCCGCGCCCCAAGCGCAAGGTCAAGATCGACTTCCTGGGCGCGACGCTGATCTCGGCCGGTGTCTCCTCGATCCTGATCTGGGTGTCGCTGGCGGGCCACCAGTTCGACTGGGCCTCGGCCCAGACCGCGATCCTCGTGACGGCCGGCGTCGCGTTCATCGCCGCGGCGATCCGCGTCGAGATCAAGAGCGACGAGCCGCTGATCCCGACCCATCTGTTCCGCGAGCGCACTCCGGTGCTCGCCGTGATCGCCAGTGCCGCGGTCGGTGTGGGCCTGTTCGGCACGTCGGTGTTCCTGAGCCAGTACCTCCAGATCGCCCGCGGCGAGAGCCCTACGGCATCCGGCCTGCTCACCATCCCGATGATGGTCGGCATCCTCGTGTCCTCCACGCTCATCGGCCGCCGCATCACGAAGACCGGCCGGTACAAGAAGTGGATGGTGGCGGGCGCCGCGATGCTCACCGTCGGCATGGCCCTGATGGGCACGCTGGACGAGAACACAAGCCTGATCGAGCTCGGGCTGTTCATGGCGCTCGTCGGCCTCGGGGTCGGCATGGTGATGCAGAACCTCGTGCTCGTGGTGCAGAACTCGGTCCCGCTCGGCGAGATCGGATCAGCCAGCTCGCTCGTCACGTTCTTCCGCTCGCTCGGCGGCGCCTCGGGCGTCGCCGCGCTCGGGGCCGTGCTCGGCTCCCGCGCGAGCTCGTCGATTTCCGACGGCCTGGCCGCCAACGGCATCCGCGGTGGCGCGGCAGCCGGTGGCGGCAGCACGTCGATCCCGGACCCGTCGAGCCTGCCGGGGCCGATCCGGGCGATCGTCGAGCACGCCTACGCGGCCGGCACCGCCGAGATCTTCCTCGTGGCCGCACCCCTCGGCCTGGTTGCGCTGATCGCCATCGCCCTGCTCAAGGAGGTGCCGCTCGGCGAGCGCAGCGGCATGGAGCGCCAGGCCGAGGAGCAGGACACGGCGGCCGCCGGCGCGACCGGCGAGGCCGGTGGCGACCTGGCCGCCGACGAGGACCGTCGCGAGCGCGAGCCGGCGCTGGCCGGCTAGTCGCGTCGCAGCGTTTCGCTCAGGAGATGATTCGCTAAGGTAATTACCTAGGCGAATGAGTTCTTCCACCATCACCTCAGACCTCGACCTCGCGGCTCGACTGCGGCTGGCCGTGACCCGCACCGCGCGGCGGCTGCGGCAGGAGGCAAACACCGATCTGACGCCGTCGCTGATGGCGGCGATGGCAACGATCGATCGCCACGGGCCGCTCACGCCGAGCGAGCTGGCCGCGATCGAGCGGATCCAGCGACCCGCCGCCACACGGATGGCGGCCAAGCTCGAAGAGCGGGGGCTGGCGTCACGCGCCGGCGATCCCAGTGACGGTCGCGTGACCCTGTTGACCATCACCGCCGATGGTCGCGCCCTGCTCAAGCGGGCGCGCTCACGCAAGAACGCCTACCTGGCCAGCCGCATGGAGAACCTGCCGGCTGAGGACCTCGCGGCGCTGGAGCGGGCCGCCGACGTGCTCGAGCGGATGCTCGAGGGCGGCCAATGACGAGAGCTCTGCGGCGCGAGGAGCGCAAGCCGATCGGCGGGGAGGAGCGCAGCGCGATCGTCGATCGCGTGAGCACCGGACCCAGGTTTCATCGGCTGAGCACCGCAGCGAGGCAATCCTTTTTGTCGTTGAAGGTTCCCAACTACCGCCGCTACTTCACCGGCCAGGTGGTCTCGCTGAGTGGCAACTGGGTGCAGGTGGTGGCCGAGACGTGGCTGATCCTGCGCCTGACCAACAGCGGGATCGCCATCGGGTTGCTGGCGGCACTGCAGTTCGCGCCGATGCTGCTGCTCGGCGCCTACGGCGGCCTGCTGGCGGACCGCTTCGACAAGCGCAGGCTGCTGATGTTCACCCAGGCAGGCATGATCGTGCCCGCGCTGATCCTGTTCACGGTGACCGTGGCCGGCGTGGTGGCACCGTGGATGGTGTTCGCGCTGGTGTTCGCGCGCGGGACCGTCAACGCGTTGGACAACCCGGCGCGGCAGAGCTTCGTGATCGAGATGGTCGGGGCCGACCGCGTGGTGAACGCGGTGAGCCTGAACAGCGTGATCGTGCAGTGCGCGCGCATGGTCGGACCTGCGGTCGCGGGCGTGATCATCGCCACCCTGGGCGTCGAGCCGTGCTTCCTGCTGAACGCGGCGTCGTTCGCGGCGATGCTCGTGGCGCTGACCCGCATGGAGCCCGCGGACCTGAACGTCGCCGACCGCGCCCCGAGGCGACCGCATGCGTTGCGCGACGGAGTCCGCTACGTGGCCTCGACCCCGGCGCTCGCGGTGCCGCTGGCCATGATGGCGCTGGTCGGCACGCTCGGCTTCAACTTCCAGGTGCTGCTGCCGCTGCTGGCGAGGTTTACCTTCGAGGGTGGCGCCGGCACCTACGCGGCGCTGGTCGTGGCGATGGGCGCCGGCTCGGTGGTCGGGGCACTCACCTCCAGTGCCCGCAGTCGCGTGTCCCCACGGCTGCTGATCAGCTCGAGCGCGGCGTTCGGCGTGTTCACGTTGCTAGCCGTGGCGGCGCCGACCCTGCCGCTCGAGATCGCGGCCCTGGCGCTCGTCGGGGCGGCCAGCGTGACCTTCGCCGCGGGCGTGAACTCGACGCTGCAGCTCGAGGTCGAGCCCGCGATGCGCGGCAGGGTGATGGCGCTCTACTCCGTCGTCTTCCTCGGATCCACGCCGATCGGCGGTCCGCTGGCCGGCTGGCTCTCCGAGGCCGCCGGACCGCGGGCCGGGCTGGGCCTCGGTGCGGCGGGAGCCCTGCTCGCCGCAGCGGGTGCCCTGGTGGTCGTGCAGCGGCGACGCGGGGAGCGCGGTCCTCTCGTCGCTACGCCGACGTAGCGATGGCGGCGGCACGACGCAACGGGGCGCCTAGGAGTCGGCGCTCTTGAGCGCACGCGCTCGCCTGACGCGCGCGTTCTTGTCCAGGGCGACCTTGCGCAGACGGACCACCTCGGGCGTGACCTCCACGCACTCGTCCTCGCGCAGGAACTCGAGCGCCTGATCGAGGCTGAGGATGCGGTGGGGCACCAGACGCACCAGCAGGTCGGAGTTCGCCGAGCGGATGTTGGTCAGGTGCTTCTCCTTGACCGCGTTGACGTCCAGGTCGTCGGGGCGCGAGTTCTCACCAACGATCATGCCCTCATATACCTCCTCGCCGGGGCCGACGAACATCGTGCCGCGCTCCTGAAGGTTGAACAACGCGAAGCTTGCGGTATCGCCGCGGCGGTCGGCAACCAGCGACCCGGTCGGGCGCGTGCGCATCGTGCCCGCCCACGGCTCCCAGGTCTCGAAGACGTGGTGCATGATGCCGGTGCCGCGAGTCTCTGTCAGGAACTCGGTGCGAAATCCGATCAGCCCTCGCGCGGGCACGAGGTACTCCATCCGGACCCAACCGGTGCCGTGGTTGACCATCTGCTCGAGCCTGCCCTTTCGGGAGGCCAGCATCTGAGTGATCGTTCCGACCCAGTCGTCGGGCGTGTCGATGGCCAGCCGTTCGACGGGCTCGTGGGCTTTCCCATCGATCTCGCGGATGACCACCTGGGGCTGCCCGACGGTGAGCTCGAAGCCCTCGCGGCGCATGATCTCCACCAGCACCGCGAGCTGGAGCTCGCCGCGGCCCTGGACCTCCCAGGCGTCAGGACGCTCGGTGGTGTTCACGCGGATCGACACGTTGCCCACGAGCTCGGCGTCGAGGCGGTCCTTGACCTGGCGCGCGGTGAGCTTCTTGCCGTCCTGGCCGGCCAGGGGGGAGGTGTTGATGCCGATGACCACCGATAGCGACGGCTCGTCGATCGCGGTCACGGGCAGCGGGTGCGGGTCCTCGAGGTCGGCGAGCGTCTCGCCGATCGTGATCTCCGGGATGCCCGCGATGGCGATGATCTCGCCCGGACCCGCCTCCTCGGCATCCACGCGATCGAGGTTCTCGGTGATGTAGAGGCTGCTGATGGTGGCGGTCTCGACCGAGCCGTCGGCCTTGCACCACGCCACCCGCTGGCCCTGCTTGATGTGGCCCTGGCGCACGCGACAGAGCGCCAGGCGCCCCACGTAGGGCGAGGCGTCGAGGTTTGTGACCTGCGCCTGCAGCGCGTGGCCCTCCTCGTACTCGGGTGCCGGCACGGTGTCGATGATCAGCTCCATCAGAGGCTTCAGGTCCGCGCCCTCGACCTCGGGATCCAGCGACGCCCAGCCCGCCTTGGCGTTGGTGTAGACGATCGGGAAGTCGATCTGCGACTCGTCGGCATCCAGGTCGAGGAACAGCTCGTAGACCTCGTCGACCACCTCGGCGATGCGCGCGTCCGGCCGGTCGACCTTGTTCACCACGAGGATCACGGGCAGCTTGGCCTGCAGAGCCTTGCGCAACACGAACCTGGTTTGGGGCAGCGGCCCCTCGGAGGCGTCGACCAGCAACACGACGCCGTCCACCATCGTCAGCCCGCGCTCGACCTCGCCGCCGAAGTCCGCGTGGCCGGGAGTGTCGATGATGTTCAGCTTCGTGCCGTCGAAGGGCACCGCCGTGTTCTTGGCGAGGATCGTGATGCCCTTCTCGCGCTCGAGATCCATCGAGTCCATCACGCGATCGTTCACGTTTTGGCCCTCGCGGAACGCCCCGGACTGCCACAACATGGCGTCGACGAGGGTGGTCTTGCCGTGATCGACGTGCGCGACGATCGCGGCGTTACGGATATCTGTGCGCTGGGCCATGCGGCGGGCAAGGTTAGGGCAGGCCCGCCGCGGGCCGCGGTTCGCCGTCGCTACTAGCCGTCGCCGGGCACCTTGGCCGCCAGGACGTCCACGTGGTGGATCTGGGGCGCCTCGGCCAGCAGCTCGTCGGCGTTTGCCATCAGGGCTTCCGCGACCTTGCCATCCAGATGGGCCTGCCGGCCCTCGTCGCCCTCGAATGTGTCGAAGATCGCCATGGTGCCGTCGGACTGCTCGAACGCATACCACGAGATCGTCTCGGGCTCCTCCTGTGCGAGTCCGAGGCCATTCGCCAGGAACTCCTTCAGATCGGCTTCCTTGCCGGGCTTGGGCTTGAGCGGTACGTAAAGCGCTTTGGTGACCATGGCTCCTGGGTGCCCGGATCGCGGCGTCCGAACCCGCAGTTGGCGTGTCATGCGCGGCCGGGTACGGTGGCAATGTGATGCGCGAGCTTCTTCCTGGCCTGTTCCATTGGACCGCGGAGCACCCCAACATCGGCCAGGAGGTCAGCTCGCACTACCTGCGCGACGGTGCCGCGGTGATCGATCCGCTCACGCCCTCGGAGGGCACGGCCGCGGTGCGCGACCTCGGCGCGGTGCGGCACGTCGTGCTCTCGTGCCGCCACCACGATCGCGACCATGCCGCGTTCGTGCAGGAGTTCGGCGCGGCCTTCCACGTGAGCGAGGCGGGGGTCAATGAATATCCGGGCGAGCAGATCGAGGCCTATTCGATCGGCGACGAGATCGTGCCTGGGATCACGGCGGTGGCCAACGGGCCGATCGCTCCCGACGACACGGTGCTGCGCCTCGACGTCGAGGCTGGTGCGCTGTTGTTCGCCGACTCGCTCCTGCGTACGGACGGGGAGCTGTCGTTCATGCCCGACTCCCTGCTGGGGGACGACCCCGACCAGGTACGAGCAGACATCACAGCCGCGCTGGGCGAGTTGCTCGACCTCGAGTTCGATCACCTGCTGTTCGCCCACGGCGACCCGCTCGTCGGCGGTGGTCATGAGGCACTCGCGGACTTCGTGCAACGCAACGAATAGCCCGCTCAGCGGGCTTTTTGCGCCAAGGCTGCTAGCGTCAGGAAGGTCGGGTTGCCCCGTTGGCGCCCGAGAGGTTCCGTTCCTAGCTGCGCTCACTGCGCGTCCGGGGTCGCTGGATCTCCCCTGACGTACACATTTAGGAGTTGCAGTTCAATGTCTGAGCAGTCCTTCGCCGATCTCGGCGTATCCAACGCGGTCGTACGCGCGCTTTCAGAGCGCGGCTACGACGCACCCTTCGCAGTACAGCGGCTCGTGATCGAGGACATCCTCGACGGCCGCGACGTGCTGGCCCAGTCCCCGACCGGGTCGGGCAAGACGCTGGCCTTCGGCGTGCCGATGGCCGACCTGATCGAGGCCGACTCGCGCCGCCCGGCCGGGCTGATCCTGGCCCCGACCCGCGAGCTGGCGCTCCAGATCGTCGACGAGATGCAGGCCGTGGCCAACGCCCGCGCGCTCTCGGTGGCAGTGGTCCACGGCGGCGTCGGCCTCCAGAAGCAGGCCAAGCTCGCTTCGCGCGCCCACATCGTGGTCGCCACCCCCGGTCGCTTGGAGGACCTCCTCCAGCGTGGCGCGATCAGCCTCAAGCATGTGAAGATCCTCGTGCTCGACGAGGCCGACCGGATGCTCGACATGGGCTTCAAGCCTGCCGTCGATCGCATCGTCGCGAAGACCCCCGGCGATCGCCAGACCCTGTTCTTCTCGGCCACGCTCCAGGGAGAGGTCGGCCAGCAGGCCAAGGCGTTCACCCACGACGCCGCCAAGCACGTGCATGCCCCGGCACCCGACGCGAAGATCGACGTCAAGCACCGTTTCGTGCACGTGGCTCACGAGGACAAGGTCGACACGCTCGTCCGTGAGCTCAGCGACGCCGAGCGCGGCCGGACGCTGGTGTTCGTTCGCACCAAGCGCGGCGCCGACCGCCTGGTCAAGAAGCTCGACCAGTCCAGGGTCAACGCGGTGGCGATGCACGGCAACAAGTCACAGGCCCAGCGCCAGAAGGCCTTGGCGGCCTTCGAGATGGGCCGCGTGGACACCCTGGTGGCCACTGATGTCGCCGCCCGCGGCATCGACGTCCCCGACGTGACCCACGTGATCAACTACGACGCCCCAGAGGATCGTGATTCCTACACCCACCGGGTGGGGCGTACCGGCCGCGCCGGCCGCACCGGCAAGGGCGTCAGCTTCGTGCTCGCCGATCAGGTGCGTGACATGCGCAAGATCGCGGGCGACCTCGGTCTCGGCGACCAGTTCGAGTCGGCCGACGGCACGCCCGTGGCCGTCAGCTCGGCGCCGAGCAGGCCGCGCCAGCAGGGGGGCGGCGGCCGCACCGGCGGCAACCGCAACGGCGGCGGGGGTGGCAACCGCGGCGGCAACCGCGGCGAGAACCGGTCCAAGAGCTCATCGCAGGGTTGGAGCTCGGATGGCAAGGGCCCGAAGCGCCGCGACAGGCGCCGCTAGAGGTTGTCGGTGCGGTGCTTGCCCGACCACCGGTCGGGCTGCGCTCCTCCCGCAAATATCTCGAGAGTCGGGTCAGTTCCGTTGGAGGAACTGGCCCATCTCGCCGCGTAGGCCCGAGCACCCGAAGCAGCCGACGCAGTCACGGCAATCGACGCACCCCACTCGGCCCGCCGCAGCGCTCGCGCCGTACCTTCTTGTCTCCGTCGGGCTTGGCCATGGGCGCACGCTATCCGGGTACAACCTCGATGGCATATCCCCCCTACTCACACCCCGCGGATAGGGTCCACCCATGGCGGAGCCTGAGCAGTCCGAGCCGCTCTGGACGCCTAGCCCCGAGCGGATCGAGCGCTCCAACCTGACCGCTTACCAGCGCTGGCTCGCGGCCGAGCGCGACGTCCAGACCGGCGACTACCAGGAGCTGTGGCAGTGGTCGGTCTACAACCTGGCGGACTTCTGGGCCTCTATCTGGGACTACTACGAGGTCGAGGCCGAGACGCCGTATGAGGCGGTGCTCGGCTCGCGCGACATGCCCGGGGCACAGTGGTTCACCGGCGCGCGGCTCTCCTACGCGGCGCATGTGCTGCGCGGCCACGACGACGCCGAGGCGGCCTTGCACCACGCCTCGGAGCTGCGCGATGTCGACACGATCACGTGGGGCGAGCTGCGTGCGAGCGTCGCGGCCGTGGCCGGCGGGCTGCGCGACCTCGGGGTGGGACAGGGCGACCGCGTGGTTGCCTACCTGCCCAACATCGCCGAGGCCATCACCGCGTTTCTGGCCTGCTCCTCGATCGGCGCCGTGTGGTCGAGTGCCTCGCCGGACTTCGGCGCCAAGTCGGTGGTCGACCGCTTCGCCCAGATCGAGCCCAAGGTGCTCCTCGCCGTCGATGGCTACCGCTACAACGGCAAGGACTTCGACCGGATGGACACCGTCGCCGGCCTCCAGCAGCAGATCCCGACGCTTCAGTACACCGTCGTGCTCGGCTACCTCGACCCCGAGCCCGACCTCAGCCGGCTGCGGGACGCGATCGGGTGGGAGGACCTGAAGGCCCGAGGCGAGGGAGCCGAGCTCGACTGCGTCGCCCTGGCCTTCGACCACCCCCTGTGGGTGCTCTACAGCTCCGGCACAACCGGCCTGCCCAAGGCGATCGTGCACAGCCAGGGCGGCATCCTGCTCGAGCACTTGAAGAAGATGAACCTGCACGTGGACGCCCAGGCCGGCGATCGCGTGTTCTGGTTCACCACCACCGGCTGGATGATGTGGAACTTCCTCGCTGGAGTCCTGCTCACCTCGGCGCAGATCGTGCTCTACGACGGCAGTCCCGGCCACCCCGATCTCGGAGTGCTGTGGGGTCTGGCCGAGGCGACCGGCACGACGACATTCGGCACGTCTGCCGCCTTTTTGTCCTCGTGCATGAAGGGCGGGGTGGAGCCGGGCGAGGGCCGCGACCTGTCGAAGCTCACGGCCGTCGGCTCTACGGGATCACCGCTCTCGCCCGAGGGCTTCCAGTGGGTCTATGACCACGTGGGCGGCGACACCTGGCTGTTCTCTACCTCGGGAGGCACCGACGTGTGCACCGCGTTCGTCGGCGGGGTGCCGACGCTGCCCGTGCGCACGGGCGAGCTTCAGGGTCGCGCGCTCGGGTGCGCGGTCGAGGCATGGGACGAAGCTGGCAACGCGGTGGTGGGCGAGGTGGGCGAGCTGGTGATCACCGAGCCGATGCCGTCCATGCCGATCTATCTCTGGAACGATCCCGACGGCGAGCGTATGCGCGAGAGCTATTTCGACACTTATCCGGGCATCTGGCGCCACGGTGACTGGATCGAGATTGACGAGCGCGGCAACGCGATCATCCACGGCCGTTCGGACTCGACCATCAACCGCGGCGGCGTTCGGATGGGCACCGCGGAGATCTACCGCGCGGTGCTCGACATCGACGCGATCACCGACGCCCTCGTGGTCGACGTGCCCAAACAGGGTGAGGAGAACTGGATGCCGCTGTTCGTGGTGCTCCGCGACGGCGAGGAGCTCGATGAGGACCTGACCAAGCTGATCGCCAAGCAGATCCGCGAGTACTGCTCGCCACGGCACGTGCCAAACGATGTGTACGCCGTCTCCGAGGTGCCTCGCACCCTCTCCGGCAAGGTGCTCGAGGTGCCGGTCAAGAAGATCCTGTCGGGCACGCCCGCCGAGGACGCGGCCAGCCGCGACTCGCTGGCCAATCCCGAGGCGCTCGACTGGTTCAGCCGATTCGCCGCCGAGCACTGAACCACGCCGCCTAGAGTCAGGCGATGCCCTCAGCCGACGTCGTCATCACCGAGTTCACCGACCCCGCCTGCCCGTGGGCCTTCTCCGCCGAGCCGTTCCGGCTGCGCCTGAGCTGGCTCTACGGGGAAGCGGTCGAGTGGAAGCTCGCGATGGTGGTGCTCTCCGAGAGCCCGGAGGAGGACGAGGAGAAGGGCCATACTCCCGCGAAGCTGGCCGCCGGCGCCGCGAAGATCTCGGCCAAGCACGGAATGCCGATCGACACCACCGAGCCGCCGCGGACGCAGGCCAGCCTGCCCGCGTGCCGCGCGGTCGTCGCCGCTCGACTGCACGCGCCCGAGGCCGAGCGCGCGCTGCTTCGCAATCTGCGTGTGCGCAACTTCTCCGGTGAGCTGCTCGACGAGCCCGAGACCATCGCCGGCGCGGCCCGCGATGCCGGCATCGCCGAGGACGACCTCGGCCGGTGGGCTGCCGACGAAGAGGTCGAGACGATCCTACGCGAGGACATGGCCAGGGCCCGCAAGCCGATGCCCGCCGCCCGGGTGCTCGATGCGCGCCTGGCCAACTGGTCCGGGGGCCGGCGCTACACCTGCCCGTCGTACGAGGTGGAGCGGATCTCCGACGGCGTGCGCATCTCGGTCCCGGGCTTCCAGCCGTTCGCCGCCTACGACGTGCTGCTGGCCAACTTGGTGCCCGGCACCGATCGCCGCGACGCTCCGAGTGACGTGAGCGAGGTGCTCGCCTGGGCGGGCATGCCGCTTGCAACGCGCGAGGTGGCCGAGATCTGCGAGCTCAACGATCGCGACGCGCGCGAGCAGCTGGGCCACATGGCCGACGAGACCCACGTGGGCGCCGACGGGTTCTGGTCCCTGAACGCGTGACCGCACGCCGGCTCCTCCCGGTAGCCGCGCTGGCCGCGGCGGTCGCCCTCACGGCGTGCGGCGGAGGCGGCGACGGCGTCGGGTCCGGCCCCCGCGCGACCGCTCGCACGTCGCCGTTCCTAGGTGTGACCCTCAACGCCGGACTCCTGGCGATGAAGGTCGACCTGGACAGGCAGATGGCTGACATGCACGCGGCGGGCGCGACCACCGTACGCGTGCCGTTCTACTGGCGCGAGCTCGAGCCGCGCCGTGGCGCCCCGCGCCTCTCGGGGTCAGATCGCGTGGCGCTTGCAGCCGCCCGCCATGAGCTGGCCGTCCTGCCGGTGGTGCTCGGCACGCCGCCCTGGGCTGCGGCCAGTCCTGACAAGCCCAACTCTCCTCCGGCGGGGACCGCGACCTTCGCCGCGTTCATGCGAATCCTGGTGGGTCGGTACGGCCCGAAGGGCAGCCTGTGGGCCGACCATCCAAAGGCGCTCCGTCTGCCCATCCGCGACTGGCAGATCTGGAATGAGCCAAACCATCTCACGTACTGGTCCGACCAGCCGTTTGCGACCGGGTACGTGGCGCTGCTCAAGGCCGCGCACCGCGCTGTCAAGGCCGCCGACCCGGGCGCCCGAACGGTGCTCGCCGGGTTCCCGGACCGCTCCTGGGACCTGCTCGGCGACATCTACAGGGCCGGAGGGAAGGGTGCCTTCGACGCCGCCGCGGTGCATCCGTACACGGCCGAAGTCGGCGGCGTGCTGAAGATCGTCGGCCTCGATCGCGCCGCGATGCGCCGCGCCGGGGATGCGGGCACGCCACTGTGGCTGACCGAGGTCACGTGGTCGTCGGGTGAGGGCAAGGTGCGCCAACCGTTCGGCTTCGAGACCAGCAAGAGCGGTCAGGCAGCCCGACTGGCCGAGATCCTGCCAAAGCTCGCCGGCCGCCGCAAGATGCTCGGCATCCAGCGGATCTATTGGGAGAGCTGGGCGACCGGCGATCGCGACGTCGCGAACACCTTCGACTACTCCGGCCTGCGCACACTACGCCCGGACGGCACCACGGCAGACAAGCCTGCGCTGGCGGCCTTCACGAGGGTCGCGAAGAAGCTGAGCGCGTGTGGGCACAAGAGCCTCGCGGGCGTTTGTCCCTAAGCGGCCGCCTGCTTCTCCAGACGCTCCGCCAGCCCTTTCATACCGAGCTCCGCGGCGGCCGTCGCGCCGCCTGCATAGTCGACCGGAGCGTCGGGCGGGCGCTCCACGGCCGGCTCGCGCAGCGTGGCGATGTCGCGAAACGCGCGCAGCTCGTCGGCCACCGTCAGCAGCGTGCTCGGCGCCTGGCCCGTCTCAGCCTCGACCAGAGCTGCCTCCAGGGTGCCCGAGCGCTTCAGGATCTCCGCCGCGCGCTTCTCGCCGATGCCCTTGGCGCCGGGCAGGCCGTCCGACGGATCGCCGCGCAGGGCGATGAAGTCCGGCACCTGGGCGGGCTCGACGCCGTAGCGGCGGCGCACCTCGGCCGGGTCGATCCGCTCCGGCCCCTTCTTGCCGCGTCCGCCCAGCAGCGCCACCCGCACGTTGTCGGTGGCGCACTGGAACAGGTCGCGGTCGCCGGTGAGGATGATCGCCTCACCTCCGTTTGCCTCCTCCTCGCGCGCGTAGGCGCCCAGCAGGTCGTCGGCCTCCAACTCGGGGTCGTAGGCGCCGGCCCACCCGAGAGCCTCGTAGAGCGCGGGGGCGCGCTCCCACTGCCATGCGAGGTCGGCGGGCATCGGAGGGCGGTGCGCGTGATAGGGGGGATACAGGTCGGTGCGGTAGGGCGCTGCATCGGGGCCCATGCAGCAGATCGTGGCCCGTGCCGACTCCTCCTGGGCCACCGCCAGGATGCTGTTGACCGACCCCAGGAGCGCGTTCACGGGCTTGCCCTCGGCGCCCTTGATCTTGTCGGGCAGGCCGAAGAACGCCCGGTAGAGGAGGTAGGGAGCATCGACCAGAAGGAGGGGAGCCGCCACGGCCGGGCCACGCTACCACCGCAAGATCACCCTCTGGAGGCCCAAAGCCGGGTCAAACGCTGCTACGGTCCTCCTCGTTAGGCCGAAATGTTCGGCAAAGAAGTGCAGGCGCTCGCAGTGGTAGCTCTCAGCATCCTCCGCGTACGCAGCACGAACACGAAAGACGTGGAGGAATTTCCACATGCCTACTGGCACCGTTAAGTGGTTCAGCGATGAAAAGGGCTTCGGCTTCATTACCCCCGATGATGGGGGCAAGGATCTCTTCGTTCACCACACGGGAATCGCAGGAGAGGGCTTCAAGTCCCTCACGGAGGGCGCGAAGGTCAACTTCGACGCCGAGTCCGGTGACAAGGGCCCCAAGGCCGTCAACGTCACCCAGTAGTTCTGCGGGGAGGAGCGGAGCCCGATCGTTGATCGGGTGAGCACCGCACCTACCCGTTCTGTAGTTCAGTCGTACTGCGGGCGCCCGGTCTGATCCATGTGATCAGGCCGGGCTCCTTTGTCTCAAGACAGTTGGGGCGGCGGCTCAGGCTGCCTTGTTCACCGCCAACTATGCGCTTTCGGGCATTCCCGATCTTCTTCTGGGCGACCCCTGCGGCGCCCGCTGATCAGCCCGCGACGAAGGGCTTGACCGCGCGCATCACCTGCGCCCTCTGCATCGTCGTGTCAAACGCGACGGGGGCGGGGTTCTCACCGTTCAGGAGCCTGATCGTCGCTGCGTGACGAGCCTCGATCTGGACAATCCCCCCGGCTGCAGCCAGGACCTCCTTGGACTGAATGTTTGGTGCGGCGCCGTTGTAGGCGCTCACACCGGTGTCCTCCAGAGTCTGTGCCAGCTTGAGGAAGGCCTCCTGCCCGCCCTTGGGAAAGGATGCCTTGGGCTTCTTCGCGGGCGTGCCACCAAGACCCTTGATCGCCTTCGTGAGGGCGGCGACGTGCTCGGCCTCCTCGTCGCCGAAGGTCTTCGCCAGAGCGGCGGCCTCCCCGCTGAGACCTCGGGCGCTTTGGTAGAAGGCCGTCTCGAGGTACTCCAGCGTCAGCGCGAAGTTGAGGATCTCGACGTCCCCGGCCTTGTCCTGCGCCAGCGCTTCGCTCACAAAGGGCGCAACCGTCTGCAGCCCATAGACGCTGCCCGCCGCCAACGCGGCCCGCACGATGAACGCGCCGCGAGTGATTCCGTGTATTTCGACGGTCGCCAGCTCGGGCGCCGCCAGCTTGCTGTTGGCCATGATCGAGTCTCCTGTTCGCGATGCCTAGCTGACGATGAACGGCTGGACCTTCGGCAGCACCTGGGCCATCGTGGCCGGCTTGGCGAAGGCCCCCTGAGGGGTCGGGGGCCGGCCGGCCAGACGGTTGAGCGCGGCGGCGTGCCGGGCCTCGACCGTGTGGATCGACAAGGCGGCGGCCAGCACCTCCTTGCTCTTGATGTTGCCTGCCTGTCCGAGATACGCCGACGCGCCCAGGTTCTCGACGGTGGAGGCAAGGGCAATCACGGCGGAGGGGCTTGAGAGTCTGAACCTCGTCTTGGGCTTGGGCGCCGGCGTGCCGCCGAGCTGGGCCACCGTGTTGGCGAGGGCCTCGACGTGCTGGAGCTCGTGGTCGCCGATCACCTTCAGCAAGTCGAGCCGCTTGCCGCGGAACAGCCCCCGTTCGATCACCGCACGGTAGAAGTCGGCCTCCACGTACTCGAGCGTTAGCGCGTAGTTGACGATGTCCACGTCGGCGGCCGGCTTGGGTGGGGGCGCCGATGGCGGAGCCGCGGTGGGTCCTTTCGAGGTCTCCACCTTGCCGCCGGCGCTGTCACTGCTTCCGCCGCCGCCGCCGCAGGCGCTGAGCAACAGACCGAAGCCGGCCGCGGCGGCCCCGCCTCCTCCGAGCATCTTCAGGAACCGCTTGCGCGACGCGGGATCTGAAGCGAGCTCCTCGATGGCGCCCCGCTCACGCGCTGGTCCTTCCCCTGAAACTGGACTACTCGTCACCGTCGGTCTCCATTCTGTGCGTGGCCAGGGTCTTGGCGTCTAGAACTGACCACCGGGGTCAGGTGCTACCGCCGCTTCGGCGGGCGCCTTGTCCTCGAAGGCAACTGTCGGGCAGTTGATGACGAAGCCGGCCGACCCGTAGGGCGAGCCTCCCGGCCCCGTCAGCAGGTCGGGTCGCTTGGCAGCGAGGTTCAGGATCCGGTTCTCGTCGGTCTGGCGCTTGTTGAGGCCTTCCCTGACTGCCTTCTTCGACCACTCCCCTACCTGCGCGTCCCACAGAGGGCTGTACGCATTCGCGTGGCGGGGGTCGGCGAGCGAGGGAAAGTCACCCAGCACGTTCTGTGCGTCGCCGTCGTTGTCGCGCAGGGCCTTCAGCAGCCCGGTGTTCTTCAGGCTGGCGTCGTCGGCGGAGCGACCGTCGGCGATCAGGTGGCTGAGCCCTTGAGCCTCGGGGTTGTTCGCACCGGTCTGGCCGTTGGAGAACAGGAAGATCCGCTCACGCGCCGCCCCGAGGAAGTCGTCACCGCCCACGAACGCCGACCTCTGGAGCAATGGCACGAAGGTGGCGCGCTCCAGCGTCGCGGCCGTGCGCTGGGAGGCGTCGGTGCTGAGGTAGAAGATGGTCTGGTCGGCCTCCTTGCCTCTGACCAGGAGCATCTCGGCGGTCGGCGTGGAGGACTTCCCAGGCTCGGCGGGCTTGGGCTTCTTGATGCTGAGCACGCGGTCCGCGGTATTCGTATGGCGCTCGACATCGAAGGGGCCGTCGCCCGACGCCACGATGGCGGCGTTGTAGACCACGCTCGAGCCCTTGATGCGGATGAACGGGCTGTACCGCGCGTCGCCCACCGCGCCCGGGGTCGCGCTGGCGGGCGGGAAGGCACCGGGACCGGTGGCGGGACCCGGGACCAGCTGGCGGCGGGGCCTGAAGTCCGGGACGCCCTGGAACTTGACGACCGCCTCGCCGAACTTGTTCTTGGGCGAGCCCTCGAGCGTCACATCCTGGACGCACCGCGGGCAACCGACCGCCATGTTGGCGAGCTTGGGCGAGAAGTTCACGTCGAGGTCCTTCGCCAGCCCGAAGTCGGAGGCCTCGGTGAGGATGTACCAGACCGTCTTGCCCCGGAACTCCCCCTTGTGCAGCGGAAGGGTGATGGACTGGTCGGTGAGGTCGACGCCCAGCGCGCTGTCGATCAACAGCTTGGTGGCGGGCAGCACCTTGTGCCCCTTTGGAGCAAAGGACACGTCGGGCTTCGACTTCGCGGCGATGCCGGGCTCCAGCTCGTCCGAGGCGGATCCCCCGGCACCCAGCAGCACGGGCACGGCCACCAGCACGACGGCGACC
The DNA here is from genome assembly GCA_038237685.1 of Solirubrobacterales bacterium. Taxonomy (GTDB): domain Bacteria; phylum Actinomycetota; class Thermoleophilia; order Solirubrobacterales; family Thermoleophilaceae; genus JAAYBF01. The sequence goes on from JBBRYL010000003.1 coordinate 22,916, forward strand.
GTGAGAAGCAGTTGAAAGAAGCGTCGTCTCGGCATGCGTGGCGTCCTCAGGTCGGCGTCGGTCGGCTGACCAAGCACCGTAGGAGCGCGCCCGAGTGCGAACAACTCCTATGACTTACCTCGGTGTAAGCGCGTCTAACTCTTGGAAAGACTTGCGTAACCCGGCGCCCGTAGGCTTGCCCCGTGAGCCACCGGTCCCAGGTCCCGAAGGTATGAGCAACCGCGCATCAGGCAGGGGTCGACGGACCTCCGGGCGCTTCCGGTGATCGGCACCGGGATGCTCGACGTGCGCCGGCTCGAGATGCTGCTCGAGGTGGCACGGACGGGCAGCTTCGCGGCGGCCGCGGAGTCGATGTCCTTCACGCCGTCCGCCGTGTCCCAGCAGATGTGCGCCCTCGAGCGGGCCACCAAGGTGGTCCTGTTCTCGCGGGGCGCGCGGGGGGTGACGCTGACCGAGGCCGGACGATCCCTGCGCCTGCACGCCGAAGCGGTCACGCGGCGTCTCGCTGAGGCGGAGGCGGAGCTCGAGTTCATAGGCGGCGTGAGCGAGGCGCGGTTGCGCTTCGGCTCCTTCACGAGCGCTACCGGGGCCTTCGCGGCGGAGGCGTACCGCATCTTCGGCGAGCGCTATCCCGACTCCACTCTTTCCTACAGCGACGGCGAGCCGTACGAGAACCTCGCAATGGTGAGCGAGAACCAGCTCGACCTCGCCGTGGTCTTCGAGCTCGACGATTGGCCCTCGCACATGGACTACCACGGGATCAACACGTGCAGGGCGCCGCAGTTCGAATGCGTTCCGCTCTTCGACGATCCCTACCTGCTGGTGCTTCCCGCCGACCATGCGCTCGCGGCCCAGGAGACGGTCGCTCTCGCCCAGCTGACCGGTGAACGGATTCTCGTGTCCTCACCGTGGGAGCGAACCCTCCGGAAGATCTGCGCCGAAGGCGATGTCACGCCCGAGTTCGACCTCTCCTGTCGCGGCACCGGTTTCGAGGCCCTGCAGTCCTTGGTGGCCATAGGGCATGGCCTCACGTTCATGCCCAGGCTCTCACTCGGCTGGCTGCGCGAGGCCCTCGTCGCACGACCGATCGAGCCTGCTCCCGTACGGCACGTGAAGGCCGCTCTCCCGGCGACCGCGTACCGCTCGGCCGCCAGCCGGGCCATGCTTGACATCCTCGAGAGCATGACCGAGAGCCTCGGCCTGGACGACGCGGCCGGGAACTCCGACCTGGAACGGGTGCTCGCCCGGTAGACGGCCCCGAGGCACCGGCGAGGCAGCGCAGCAAGAGCTCCGCGCACGTTCACCCGCCTGGAGGCGTGGCGCGGGCGCCACCACGCGGCTCATCGGTCGATCAGCGCGTAGGCGACGCTGGTGCCGACGGCATAGACCATGTGGTGAAAGGCATCCATCGCGACCCCCGAGAGCGGCTGCTTCCACGGTGGCGGCGCGATGTCGAGCGCCGGCAGCATCACCAGCGAGGAGCCCCAGACCGCGGCCCAGTGGGTAGCCACAGCGGCCGGCGGACTCGGGTCGGCGAGCGCGATGAGCCCACGGACCGCCCCCCAACCGGTGCCGTAGCCCCAGTGCACGGCGGTCGAGAAACGGGCCTCGCCCTTCTCGTCGCGCGGCTGGACACCCAGCACCTTGCCGGCGGCGTCGGCGGGCGCCGAGCTCGGGGCACGGTCGCGCAGCTTGGCCTCGGCCGTGCTCGAGATCGTCATGAGCACCGTGCCGGCGGCGCCCGCGAAGAGGCCCTTGCCTACGGCGCTGGCCATGTCTGCCGTGCTTTGCATCCGATCCCCTCCTCAGTCAGCAGCCCCGACCGGGGGAATCCCGGAGGCCATGTTCCGGAGTCTCCCCCGGGGGGTCGGTCCGGACAAGAAAGAGATCATTACGGCTTCGCAACGTGCCGGGCGGGCGTCAGCGTCTGTCAGATTTGGCCCTGCGCAAGTACACGCGGCCGGGCGAGGGTCTGAGGGCGGTGGCCAAGCCTCAGCCAGGACGCCAGACCGTGGTCGGCTCGGGCGAGAGCCGACCGGCATCGAAGCGCCCCACCAGTTGTCCTGCGGCGGGGCGTTCGCCCGCCTCGGCCAGCCCGAGGCCCTCGGCCATCCAGGCCACGACGTCGTCGACGGTCCGCCCATGTGCTGCCGCATCGAGCAGGGTGACAGCCCCGTCTCGCTTGGACAGCCGCTCGCCGTCGGGACCGAGCACGAGCGGCACATGCGCATAGGCGGGCGCCGCCAATCCGAGCAGACGTGCCAGCAGCACCTGACGCGGGGTCGTGTCGAGCAGGTCGTCTCCGCGGACCACCTCGGCGATGTCCTGGGCGGCATCGTCGACCACCACGGCGAGGTTGTACGCCGGCGTGCCGTCGCCGCGCCACAGCACGATGTCGTCCACGATCGACTCGACGGTGCCGTGCAGGCGGTCGGTCACCGCCACGTGCTCGCCCCGCGCGTCGAGGCGCAGCGCGGGCGGCCGCCCGGCCTCGCGGGCGCGGCCGGCCCGCGCCGCGGAGCTCAGCTCGCGGCAGGTGCCCGGATAGGCCCCCTCGGGCAGCTCACCGTGGGGGGCCTGCGGGGCAGCCCGGATCTCGGCGCGCGAGCAGTAGCACTCGTACACGCGTCTCTGTGCCCGGAGCCTGTCGAGCGCGTCGCGGTAGAGCTCCGTGCGCTCTGACTGGCGCACGGGCACACCATCCCAGTCGATCCCGATCGCCTCGAGGTCGGCCAGCTGGCCGCGCTCGTGCTCGGGCCGAGAGCGTTGCGCATCGAGGTCGTCGATCCGCATGACGAATCGAGAGCCCGCCGAGCGCGCGAACAGCCAGGCAATCAGCGCGGTGCGCAGGTTGCCAAGGTGCAGCGGGCCCGTCGGGCTTGGTGCGAAGCGTCCGTCTATAGACCCGGAGGATGACGCACGGTGTACCCGCCGGTCGGGCGCTGCTCCGAGGTCCATCGCGATCCGGACTGCTTGCGAGAGCTGGTGTCGAAGCGCCTGCCGTCGACCGTCATGTACATGTGCCCGGCGTTGGCATAGATCGTGATGTGCTTGCCGGGGCCCGGTGCGCCGTAGCTCGTGAATCCGCCCGACGCCATGGGTGCATCGAGCAGTCCTGCGCCATGGAGCGCGTAGGAGACCGAGCCCGAGCAGTCGTAGCCGGCCGGGGAGTTGAACGAGCCGTGGCCGCCGCCGTACAGGTAGGGCGCGGTGGCGATCCGGTTGCCGGCCGCGATGACCCGCTGCACCACCGACGAGCCGCCACCGCCACTCGGCGCGCCGGCCGACTTGCGCTTGAGCACGGGTCCCGAGCCTAGGCCGAGGCTTCCACGGGTCTGTGGCCCGACGATGCCGTCGGACGTCAGGCCGTGGGAGCTCTGGTAGCGCTTGACCGCACCCTCGGTCTGGGGCCCGAATACCCCGTCGGCGCCGATGCCGAGCCTGCGCTGCAGCGCTGAGACGCCGCCGCCGTTGGCGGAGGAGCTGCGCACCGTGCGGGTGGATCCGCCGCGGTGGGCCTTGCCGCCTCGCTTGAGCACCGGTCCGGAGCCCAGACCGAGTCTCGAGCGGGTTTGGGGGCCCGCGATGCCGTCGGAGGTGAGCCTATGGTTGCGCTGATAGGCCTTGACGGCCTTGGCCGTCTGGGGGCCGAAAACGCCGTCGGCGCTGATGCCGAGCGCACGCTGGAGCGCGGTCACGCCGCCGCCGCGCGAGGCGGTCGCCGTCTTTGCCTCGGCGATCGCGGTGCTGCCGAGCAGGCCGGTCGCGAGCCCCACGGCGGGGCCCCCGGCCAGCGCGAACACCGCGGCCAGCGACATCCCGCGCGGGGACGGCCGCGGCATCTCGCCGCTCGTTGCCGCGGCCTCGCGGCGCGCGCGTGAACGCCAGCCCGAACGCACCCAGACGTCGGGGTCGGTCAGGTCGCGCTGTTGCGCGGGAAGAAGGTCACGAGCTGCCATGCCAGGGGAGACACCGGTGCGAAGTCGACGCTCCTGGGAGCGCTCGAGCGATTCGGTCCAGAGCTCGCGGCGGGCCAGATCCACCGGGGCGGTATTCAACGTCGTTCACCTCGTTGTCGAACTGCGGGTCGCCTACGAGGTGAGCTGTCGGGCTCGCACCGTTGAAACGGCGCTACACACGGCTGGCCGGCTCCGTGCCGGCTCCGTACGATTCGCCCCCGCGGCCATGGACCGCATGGTTCCCCCGTCCACTCCGGTCAGGGCCAGAGTGGTTCGGCGTGCGGGCGTCGTTCTATCAGGGCCAAATCCTTCCCGTTGCAGGAGTTCTTGCAGAACCACCGGTGCACGAAACCGCCCAGGGTTATGTCCCCCGGCGTCAGCCCAGAACAAGCTCTGCGGCGCCGCGAACCTGGTCCGGCCCCCCGCCAACGAGCAGCGTGGTGGCCATCGAGTCGCGCCACGCCTCCAGGTCGTGCCTGATCTTGTCAGCGGATCCGATGAGAGCCAACTCCTCGATCAGCTTCGTGGGCACGGCCGCCGCCGCCTCGGCTTTCTTGCCGTCGAGGTAGAGCTCCTGAATCCTTTCCGCTTCGTCGTCGTAGCCCATTCGGCGCGGCACGTCGTTGTGGAAGTTCGCGCCCTTGGCGCCCATGCCGCCGAAGTAGAGGGCGTACATCGGGCGCAGCCAGTCGGCCGCCTCCTCGACGTCGTCGTGAACAATCAGCGGAACCGTGGCCACGACCTCGAACGCGTCGAGGTCGTGGTGGGCGCCGTCGCGGGAGAGCCCCTCGGTCAGCGCCTGGCGGTAGAAGTCGTCGTGGTGGGGCGAGTAGAACAGCGCCAGCCAGCCGTCGGCGATCTCGCCTGCCAAGGCAACGTTCTTGGGCCCTTCGGCGCCGAGGAAGATCGGGATGCGATCGCGCACCGGATGCAGCGTGCTCTTCAGCGGCTTGCCAAGCCCTGTGCCCTCGGCCACCGGGAGCGGGTAGTGGGGCCCGGGTGCCTCGACCCGGCCACCGCGGGCGACGATGTCACGCACGATCGACACGTACTCGCGGGTGCGCGCCAGCGGCTTGGGGAAGTGCTGGCCGTACCAGCCCTCGACAACCTGGGGGCCCGACACGCCGAGGCCCAGCACGAAGCGGCCGTTGGAGAGGTGGTCCATCGTCATGGCCGCCATCGCCGCCGCGGCGGGCGTGCGCGCCGACATCTGCATGATGGCCGTGCCCAGGCGCACGCGCTCGGTCGAGGCGCCCCACCACGCCAAGGGTGTGAGCACGTCGGAGCCGTAGGACTCGGCGGTCCAGATCGAGTCGAAGCCCAGCCGCTCGGCCTCGGCAATTGCCTCCACGGCCCCGTCGGGGGGACCGGCGCCCCAGTAGCCGGTGTTCAGGCCAAGCTTGAGCACTGGTCGATCGTAGCCGGATGCAGGGGCCGGATCCGACGTCGTGTCCGAGCCTGAGTTACTCGGCCACACAGCCGTCTTCGTCGAGGCCGAACGTCAGCTCTGGCGCCCCGGCTCCGGCGAACGCGGCGCGGACCCGCTCCGGGTCAGCGGCGCAGACGAGCAGGAAGCCGCCCTTGCCGGCGCCGACCAGCGTGGCTCCGTGCGCGCCCGCGTCGAGTGCCACGGCGCGCAGATCCTCGATCGGCTGCATCTTCACGTCGGTAAGCCGCTCCCGCTTGAGCGCCCACTGCTCCTCCAGCAGGGCCCCGAGCCGGTCGGGCGCACCACCCTCGAGGGCGGAGCATGCCTCGTGGGCAAGCTCCTCGCTGCGCGCCAGGTTGCGCCGCAGCCCCGGATCGCCCGCCATCGTGCGCTCCACCTGGCCGGCCAGCATGTCTGCCGCGGACCGGCCGCCGCCCGCGCCGAAGAGCAGGAAGCGCTCGGCCATGGCGCGGCGCGTGCCGGCGTCGAGGGCGAGTCGGTGGACCTGCACGCCGTCATCGCGGTCGAAGGTGAACGCATTGACCCCGCCGTGAGCGGCGGCGTACTGGTCCTGCTTGCCGACGGTGCGGCCGAGGTCGCCCAGCTCGATCTCGCACGCCGCTTCGGAAAGCTGTGGCGGTGCGCTGTCGTGGCCCGACGCCAGCTCGAGCGCCTTGATCGCACACACGGTGTAGGAGCCGGACGAGCCCAGTCCGGTGCCGGGCGGGACGTCGCCGCTCGACTCGAGTTCGATCGGGCCGTTCCGCCAGTGTCGTGCCAGCGCAGCACGAAGAATCGGGTGCTCCACGTCAGCGGGGTCGGACACCTCCTCGGACTCGAGGTGATCGAGGCGGAAGAGCGGCCCGGAAGCGTCTGACACCCGTATGCGCACATAGCGGTCGATGGCCGCGGAGAGCGCGAAGCCGCCGTGCGAGCGGTAGTAGGACGGCAGGTCGGTCCCGCCCCCTCCGAGGGAGATGCGCAGCGGCGCGCGTACGGACACGGCTCGATCCACCCGCGCATGGTGAACTATGCGGCAGTCGTGGACTCGCCCGCACAGCTGGTGGCCCTCAGCCTGGCCGCCGACCCCGAGGCCTGGAGCCGCGCCGGCTTCACCGTCGCCGGCGGCGAGGTGCGCCTCGGCGGCGCTCGCGTGCGCCTCGCGGGCGCCGACGCCGGTCGCGGCGCCGTCGGGTGGGACCTGGCGGGACCGCTCGCCGGCGACCTCGACGGGCTGCCGCTTCCGGGAGTGGCGGCGCCGTCGCCTGGTCCCGCGGCCGTGCACTTAAACGGAATCGCCACGGTCGACCACGTTGTGGCCTTCACACCGAACCTCGATCGCAGCGTCGCGGCGGTCCAGCGCGCGGGGCTTCAGCTGCGTCGCCGCCGCAATGGACCGACGGGTGGGGGCTCGGCCCGCCAGGCGTTCTTCTGGCTCGGCGACGTGATCCTCGAGCTCGTCGAGCATCCGCCCCAGGCCCGGGAGGCCGGCGCCCCGGACGCGCCCGCGCGCCTATGGGGCCTCGCACTGGTGGCGCCCGACCTCGATGCCACTGCCGAGGCAGTCGGCGACGATCTGCTCGGCCAGCTGCGCGACGCGATTCAGCCCGGCCGGCGGATCGCGACGTTCAGCCGCGCCGCGGCGCTCGGGGTCGCCGTCGCCGTCATGTCGCCCCACCCGCAGTCACGCGGCCTGAGGCAAGAGATCCTGCAGTCCGGGGACTTTCGCCGGGGTGGTTGATACCGTGCCCAGCTGTCCGTGGCCGAGTTCCCGCCGTCATGCGGCGGGGAACGGGGGAACCACCGGTCCGCACAGTGCGGGCCAGGGGCGAATCGCCAGTGAGTGCAGCGCGCTCGACTCTGGCGTAGCGAGAGGGTCGTCTCAGGATCGACGTTCGATCTTGCCGGGGCCAGCCGTTTCAAGATCGAACACGACGTTTGATCTTGCGGGGGCATCTCGCGAGCCCGTCAGCTCACCTTGTAGGCCGACCCCGACACAGGCGGAGCCGGTGAACAGAACACGACGATTCGGTGCTTGCGCGCTTGCGGGCGCGGCAATGCTTCCAACGATGCCTGCGGCATACGCCGGTGCCGAGCCGGTGCTGCCGACAGCGCACCCGGCGGCCGTGGTGGACTCGCCCTCGATACCTGCGGCGCGGCAAGGCGGCGAGCCTCGCTTTCCCGTGCGTGGTCCCTTCAACTGGGGCCAGGAGGCGGCTGGCTTCGGCGGGCCGCGCGGCGGCCGCTCGCACGAGGGCCAGGACGTGATGTCTCGCACCGGGACTCCGGAGGTGGCGGTCACCGCGGGCACGGTCCTTGAGACCGGCAACGACGACGGCCGCGGCAATTACATGAACATGTACGACCCGGAGCGCAAGCTCACCTATGTGTACATGCACATGAACCGGCCGCCGCGCGTGAGGGCCGGCGAGGACGTCGAGGCCGGCCAACGCGTGGGCGAGGTGGGATGCACCGGATCCTGCTTCGGCGACCACCTGCATTTCGAGATCCGCACGGGCCGCGGGGCCGAGGGTGCTGCGAGCGACCCCCGGCCGTTCCTGGAGCGCCTGGCACGCCAGGACCACATCCCGTCGATCCTTCCGCCCGGCCAGAACTAGCGCTTAGCGAGCAGGTACACCACGCCGGTCGGAGACGACCGGGCTGACCCCCCGAAGTCCGTAGATGACGGCGGTCACGAGTGCTATCGACCCCAGCGCCGCTCCACTGTGTGCCGGCCCGGTCCTAGGACGTCTCGATCAGCTCGATCCTGTAGCCGTCGGGATCACGGACGAAGCACAGGCGCGAGCCGCCCTCGCGCACCGAGTAGGGCGGCTTCTCCGGCTCGATGCCCTGCTCGGCAAGGCCGTCGAGGGCCCCGTCGAGGTCGGAGATCGTGACGGCTATGTGGTTGTAACCGGTGCCCATCTCGTAGCTGTCGACGCCGTGGTTGTAGGTCAGCTCCAGCCGCGCGCCATCGCCGGGGAGGCCCATGAAGACGTTGATGGCCTCGTCGCGGATGGGATGGCGCCCGGTCTCCTCGAAGCCGAGCTTCTCGTAGAAGGCGACGGATCGGTCGATGTCGCCGATTCGGTAACAGGTGTGGATCAACTCGCTCATGCCGTTGAAGGTACCCTGGTCCGCGGGATGGATCCTGGGGCCCTTCGCAATCGGCTGGTAATGGCCACCAGCATGTGGCGCGAGACCACGGACGAGCCCCTGCCCAAGATGCCGCCCGGCGATCCGGAGGCGCAGCTGTCGGGCTTCGAGCTCCAGCTCGTCGAGATCATGTTCGCCGGCGCCACGGCCGACACCGCCCGACGGGTTGCCGACAAGACCTGGGACCTCGTCCACGACCGCCCCGACACCGATCCGGTGAAGGTGCGCGTGGTGCGGGGCCATGAGGCCCTCGCTCGCCTGGCGGCCGAGGGCGGAGCCCCCCCGGCCTAGGTCGCCGCGCCGTGGGCGCCTTCTACAGCCAGCGCGTCAAGGCCCGCACCCTCGGCTTCCTAATCATCGGTGTGGCGCTGGTCGGGGTGGTGATCGTGGCCGTTCCCCATGCCGTAACGGTGCGCGACCGCGAGGTGCTCGTGCTCGCCGGGATCACGTTGCTGATCGGACTGGTGTTCGTGTTCGGCGCGTCGCGAGCTTTCTCAAACCGGCTTCTGCACGTCGGAGCGGTGCTGGCGATCGTGTTGCTCACGCTGGCCAATCACCTCCTCGGACCGGCGGCGCTCGTGCCGATCACCTACACGTGGATGGCGCTGTATGCCTTCGCGTTCTTCCGGCGCCCGGTGGCCATGGGCTACATGGCCCTCATGGGCGCGTCCTATGCGCTCGTGCTCACCGGGCAGACCGTGTCGAGCCCCGGCGTGCGCTGGGCGCTGACCATTGGCACCCCGCTGGTGGCAGGTCTGTTGGTGTCGCGGGTGGTGCGGGTGGCCATCCGCCGCACCGAGGTGCTCGAGGAGAGCGAGACCCAGACCCGCTCGATCGTCGATGCCGCGCCCAACGCCTTTCTGACCATCAGCCGAGACGGCACCGTGCTGGTATGGAACCGCGAGGCCGAGCGCACCTTCGGCTACCCCGCGCTGGACGCGGTGGGCAGTGACGCTGCCGATCTCATCATCCTGCCCGAGGATCGCGACGCCCACCTCCTGCGCCGGGCCGAGGCCTTCGAACTCTCGCCGGACGACCCGCCCGCCCGGCGCGAGGGCTACCTGATGCGCAAGGGCGGGGAGCGGTTCTTCGCCGAGGTCACGCTGAGCCTCGTGGTGGCAGAGGAGCGTGCGACGCTTCTGGTGTTCGTGCGCGACCTGAGTGAGCGGGTCGCCCGCGAGCGCGAGCGCGAGGAGCTGTACCGCGAGCAGTCGGCACGCCAGGAGGCCGAGCACATGGCCTCGATGGTGCAGGGCCTGCAGATGCTGCTCGACGCGGCGCTCGCCCACGGACGTCTGGAGCAGATGATGGAGGCGTTGCTGCCACGGGTCTGCCAGGTGCTCTCGGCCGAGGTGGCCACGATCTACCTGGCGGGCGACGACGGGCAGCTGACGCTCACCGCGAGCTCGGGGGGCATGCCTCCCGAGCGACTGGTGCTTGGACGGCTGAAGGGCATCGCCGGCCAGGTGGCAGACACCCGTGCGCCGGTGCTGATCAACGACCCCCCGCCGGGATCGATCGCAGATCCCGCCATGCAGACCATGAGCTCGGTGATCGCCGTGCCGCTCACGGCCGGCGAGACGGTGGCCGGGGTGATGCAGGTAGGGGTGTCCGGCGGCCGCCACTTCGACGACGACGCGCTGCTGCTGCTCGGCCTGGCAGCCGACCGCGTCGTGCTGGCCATCGAGCACGCGCAGGTGTTCGAGCGCGAGCATCGGATCGCCGAGACGCTCCAGCGCAGCCTGCTGCCCGAACGGCTGCCAAGCCTGCCGGGTCTCGAGGCGGCGGCCCGCTACATCCCGGCGGCCAGCGAGGCCGAGGTCGGCGGTGACTGGTACGACGTGATCGTCATCGACTCGGGCCGGGTGGGCCTGGTCATGGGCGACATCGCCGGCAAGGGCCTGGCCGCGGCATCGATGGTCGGACGGCTGCGGTCTGCCATGCGCGCCTACGCGCTCGAGGGCCACCCCCCGGCGGAGGTGGTCTCGCGCTTGAACCAGCTCGTGTGGTCAGAGCTCGAGGACAGCCAGATGGCCACGCTTGTCTACCTCGAGATCGACCCGGGCACAGGTGACATCACCTGGGTGAACGCCGGCCATCCGCCGCCACTGATGCTCTCGCGCGATGGGCCCGCCTTCCTCGATGGGCCGCGTTCGGTGCCGCTCGGGGTGATGCCGTTTCCAACCTTTGAGATCGGCACGGCGGTGTTGGCGGGCGACAGCACGCTGCTGCTGTACACCGACGGCCTGGTCGAACGCCCGGGCGAGCTGCTCGACCATGGGTTCGATCGCCTGGCGACGGCGGTCGCGGACTCCGGGCGCGGCGCCGAGGAGCTGTGCGACCACGTGCTCGAGCGGCTCGTGCCCGGCGGCGCCATGGCCGACGACGTCGCGCTGCTGTCGCTGCACATGCCGTTGCTGTCCGAGCGCTTCTTCCTGAGCCTGCCCTCTCAGCCCGAGGAGCTGGCCTCCATGCGGGCCCTGCTGCGTCGCTGGCTGAGAAACGCGGAGGCAACTGAGCAGGACGTGGCCGAGATCCTCGCCGCCACGGGCGAGGCGACGGCAAACGCGATCGAGCATTCGGGCAACGGTGGCACCGAGCCCTTCGAGATCGAGGGCGTGGTGGAGGACGGACAGGTCGCCATCACGGTCCGCGACACGGGCAACTGGCACGAGAAGCGCACCAAGGGTCGCGGCCGCGGGCTGATCATGATGCGTCAGCTGATGGACTCGGTGGACATCACGCCGTCGGAGACCGGCACTACCGTGCACTTGCGCAGGCGACTGCGAGTGCTCTCACGAGACGGTGCCTGACTAGCCCCCACACTGCGCTGGGTCGAAGCCCGGCTGGTTGTGGAAGCGGATCCGCTCGTAGGGGGACACGATGTCCGGTCATGCCGAGGGAATCCGCGTTCATCCGATCGCAAGGTCTGTCGCGAACACTGGGGTGAGATGGCCCTGCTGTTGATCTTCGCGCTGCTCGCCGGGGCCGGTACCGCGCTCACGCCTTGTGTGCTGCCGGTACTGCCGGCGCTGCTGTCGTCCAGTGCGACGGGTGGCCGGCGCAGACCCGCCGGCATCGTGCTCGGCCTCGTTGTCACCCACACGCTGGCGATCGTGGCGCTTGCAACCGTGATTGACGGCGTCGGGCTGGCCGACGGTGCCGTGCGAACGATCGCCGTAGTGGTGCTGGCCGTGTTCGGGGTGGCGCTGCTGTGGCCGCGCCTGGCCGACGCGATCGAGCGGCCGCTGTCGCGGGTGGCGCGCTTCGGGCCAAAGGACAAGGGCCACGGGTTCTGGTCCGGCCTTGTGGTCGGTGGGGCACTCGGCTTCGTGTACGCGCCATGTGCCGGGCCGATCCTCGCGGCGGTGGTCGCCGCGGGTGCCACGTCGCGCACCACCGGGCAGACCGTGGCGGTCGCGCTGGCCTACGGGATCGGCTCGGGGGTGGTGCTGTTCGCGCTTGCGGTCGGTGGTCGCGAGCTAGTCGGGCGCGTCCGCTCGGCCGGCCGCGGGCCCGTGATCCAGCGGGTGATGGGGGTGATCCTGGTGGTCACCGCGATCGCGATGGCGGGGCAGTTCGACGTGCGCTTCCAGACCGCCCTGGCCAATCACCTGCCGCGCTTCGTGATTAACCCGACGGGTGCCATCGAGCGGTCGAGCGCCGTGAGCAATCCCCTGGCCGACGTGCGCGGCAGGGCGCGGTTCGACCGCGCGACCGCTGATTCCAAACCCGTGCGCTCAAAAGGCGGCGTGGCGTCGCGCTATCCGAACCTCGGGGCGGCGCCTGGCTTCGGCGGCGGGGGCACCTGGCTGGACACCAAGGGCGGCAGGCCCCTTACCCAGGCCGGCCTGCGGGGGCGGGTGGTGCTCGTGGACTTCTGGACCTACACGTGTATCAACTGCATTCGCACACTGCCTCAGATGACGGCCTGGGACGCGCGGTACCGGTCCAAGGGCCTGACGGTGGTGGGCGTGCATACGCCCGAGTTCCCGTTTGAACGCAAGACGGGCAACGTGCGCACGGCGATCGCTCAGAACCACATCCGCTATCCGGTGGTCCAGGACAACGGCTACAAGATCTGGAACGCCTTCGGCAACCAGTACTGGCCGGCCCAATACCTGATCGACGCGCGCGGCCGGGTGCGCTACACCCACTTCGGCGAAGGTGGCGACGCTAAGACCGAAGCCGCCATCAGGTCCCTCCTTGCAGAGTCGGGCCACTCCTCGCTCGGCAAGGAGGTCGGCAACCGTGCCTTGCCGGTGGGCACCGGTCAGCAGACACCTGAGACCTACCTGGGCTCCAAACGGGCGCAGGGCTGGGTGCCGGGGCCGCCCGCAGACGGCACGCACGACTACCCCGGAGTGGCGAGCCCGCCGCTGAACGCGTTCGCCTTCAAGGGTCGCTGGAAGGTCACGGGCGAGGCCGCCACGGCGGTGGGCAACGCGTCGCTTGACACCCGCTTCCAGGCCCAGAAGGTCTACCTCGTGCTGCGCTCCAAGGGCAGCCGGCCCCGCAAGGTCGGCGTGGAGGTCGACGGCAAGGCGGGCAAGCCCGTCACGGTGACGGGCGACCGCCTCTACACGCTCGTCGACCTTCCCCGTGCGGGCGAGCACAGCCTGCGCCTGCGCTTTGCCCCGGGCGTGAGCGGCTACGCCTTCACGTTCGGATAGCTCGCCAGCCACCCACCGCGTCGAGTCCGGCGCCCCCGCGCACTACGATCGGGGGCGCAGCACACTGGCGAGGGCAGCAGGCAAAAGGAGACGGCGAATGGCTGACACGGAGACGATCGCAACGACCAACGGCAGCGGGTCCCCAGAGGACGCCCGCGACCGGATCGAGGTGGAGAACCCCGCCACCGGCAAGGTGATCGGCTCGGTGCCCCGGATGCTGCCCGAGGACGTGGCCGAGATGGTGGCCCGCGGCCGCCGCGCACAGCCCGGCTGGGAGGCGCTCGGCTACGAGGGCCGCGCCCGCGTGCTCAAGCGCGCCCAGAGCTGGGTGGTGAACAACTCCGAGCGCATCATCAAGACGATCGTCTCGGAGACCGGCAAGACCTGGGAGGACGCCCAGCTGGCTGAGGTCGGCTACGCGGCACCGGCGTTCGGCTTCTGGGCCAAGAACGCCGGAAAGTACCTGTCGGACGAGAAGATCAAGTCCAGCTCGCCGTTCCTGCTTGGCAAGCAGACGATCGTGCGCTACCGCGCCGTCGGCGTGGTGGGCGTCATCGGCCCGTGGAACTATCCGCTCACCAACAGCTTCGGCGACTGCATCCCGGCGCTGGCTGCCGGTAACGCGGTCGTGCTCAAGCCGTCCGAGGTCACCCCGCTCACCTCGCTGCTGATGGCCGAGGCCCTGGAGGAGTGCGGCCTGCCGCGCGATGTGTTCCAGGTGGCCACCGGGCTCGGCGACGTGGGTGGCGCGCTGGTCGACGAGGTCGACTTCGTGATGTTCACCGGTTCCACGGCCACCGGGCGCAAGGTGGCCGAGCGCGCGGGTCGCAACCTGACGCCTGTCGGCCTCGAGCTCGGGGGCAAGGACCCGATGATCGTGCTGCGCGATGCCGATGTCGAGAAGGCGGCAAACGCCGCAGCCTACTACTCGATGCAGAACGGCGGCCAGACGTGCATCTCGATCGAGCGGGCCTACGTCGAGGAGCCGATCTATGACGAGTTCGTCAAGCTCGTGACCGAGAAGGTCGGGGCGCTGCGCCAGGGCGAGCCCACGTCGCGCGGCATCGTCGACATCGGCGCCGTGACGTTCGAGGAGCAGAGCGGCATCATCGACGCCCACGTCCAGGACGCCATCGCCAAGGGCGCCAAGGCCGTGACCGGCGGCCACGCGGGCAAGGGCCCCGGCCGTTACTACGAGCCCACCGTGCTCGTGGACGTCGACCACTCGATGAAGTGCATGACCGAAGAGACGTTCGGTCCGACGCTGCCGATCATGAAGGTCGCCGATCAGGAAGAGGCGCTTCGGTTGGCCAACGACTCGATCTATGGGCTCCAGGCGTCGGTGTGGACAAACGACACCGAGCGCGGCTCCAAGCTGGCGGCGCGAATCGAGGCTGGTGCCGCCAACGTGAACGAGCACCAGCTCAACTACCTGGCGCTCGAGGCTCCGATGGGCGGCTGGAAGTCCTCGGGCCTTGGCACCCGCCACGGCGCGGAGGGGATCCGCAAGTACACGCGCAAGCAGGTGTCTGTGATCAACAAGCACGGCATGAAGCGCGAGCTGTTCATGTACCCCTACAGCCCGCGGGTGTCCAAGCTGTTGGGCGGCGTGCTCAAGCTCCTGAACGGCCGCGGTAAAGCCCGCTAGGGCGCACGGGGTAGTCTCGCCTGCTGATGGCAGATGAGCTCTCCTCAGGCAACCGCATCCGGGTCGAGGTCGACCGTGGCCTCTGCATCGGCTCCGGCGACTGCGTGGACTCCGCGCCCGGCGTGTTCGAGCTCGACTCCGAGGACAAGGCGGTCATCCTCGACCCCGACGGCGACCCCACCGACATGGTGCTCGACGCCGCGGCCAACTGCCCTGTCGGCGCCGTGCTCGTATGGGGCGAGGACGGCGCGCTCTACCCCTGAGGCGCGGTCAGTCGCGAAAGTGACGTACCGCGAGCAGCGCCACGATCGCGCCGAGCAGGAACGTGGGCACCAACGTGCGCGGGTCTATGCCCTCTTGATGGATCGCGCCGCCGGTGGGCATGGCGAACTCCTCCGCGGCCAGCACGTCGTGGGGCTCGTGGATGGGATCCACGGGGATCTCCCCGGTATCGCGCACCGGCATTGCGAACTCATCGGCCGCCAGCACGTCATGGGGCTCCTCGATTCCGCTCGGGTCCTCGGGCAGCCGGTGTTTGGATCGGTCGCTCATCAGCCTGATACTTGCAGACGGCTCACAGACCGACGCCGACCGGTAGTTTGCCCGGTGTGGAGCAGCCCCCGATGAGATCCCGCCGGCGCTCGCGCACCATCGTGGCGCTGGCCATGCTGCTCGCGGCGCTCCTCGCTGTGGCCGGCTGCGGGCGGACCGGCCAGGCCGACAAGGGCAATTCGGACCTGGCCAAGAAGCCCCAGGACGTCGTCCTGACGCCCGGGGCGGTCGATCCCGCGGCGGTAAAGCGCGCCGAGCACTCGGCGGCCAAGACCCAGGCGCGCATAGTCCAGCTCGAGGGCGCCGGCGCCAAGAAGACCTACGGGAGCGGCGACTACGTCAGCCCCGGCGCGCCGAGCGACCTCCAGGTCAAGGCCGACCTCAAGGACGCCAGGGCACAGCTCTCCACTTTCAAGAAGTACCTGGGCACCTCCGACGCCTACCTCCAGACCGGCCCGAAGGCCAGGGTGCTCAAGGACGGCACGGCGGTGGCCCCCGAGAACGCCCCGGACGTGATCAAGCGCGTGATCCAGGCCGCTAACGCGATCTCCAAGCTGCCCTACAAGTGGGGCGGGGGCCACGGAACATGGCGGGACAGCGGCTATGACTGCTCTGGATCGGTCTCGTTCGCGCTCGCGGGCGCGGGACTGCTCAAGAGCCCGCTGGCCTCCGGAGCGTTCGCCCAGTGGGGCACTGAAGGGCCCGGCAAGTGGATCACGATCTATGCCAACGGCGGCCACATGTTCATGCTCGTGGCCGGGCTGCGCTTCGACACCAGCGGCCGGGGCCGTGACGGCACCCGCTGGCAGGAGGCCACCCGCGGCGTTGCGGGCTTCTCGGTGCGCCACATCGCCGGCCTGTAGGAGGGTTTCCACCAGCCGCGGGGAAGCCTGCCTCACGGGGTGCTTCCCCGGGTGCTACCTTCGCCGCACTTTGGACGACCAGCCCACACGCCGCCTAGACCCCTCGCGGGATCCCCGCCGCTCACCGCGGCGCGAGGACGATTCCGTGTACATGCGGCGCCGCCTGGGCGCGGCGCTCGCGGCCGGCATCGTGCTCATCATCCTGATCGCGCTGATCGCCGGCGGCGGCAGCGACTCCAAGAAGACGTCGAACCCGGCGCCGATCGCTGTGCCGACGACCCCCGACGTCGCGCCGGACACCACCAGCACCGACTCGACCGACACCACGACCACCCCCACGCCTTCGGGCTCAACGGGCGGCGGGACGACCGGAGGTACGACGGGCGGTGGCACTACCGGTGGCGGAACGACCGGCGGTACGACGGGCGGCGGAACGACCGGCGGCGGAACCACGGGCGGCGGTGCGACCGGCGGCGGGACAACCGGCGGCGGCGGAACCACGGGCGGCGGCACGACCGGCGGCGGTGGCACACCGAACCCGACGCCACCGGCGTCGGGTGGTGGCGGCGCCGTGGCACCTCAGGGCAACGGCAAGTAGACCGGTGGAAGGGCCAGTTGAGGTTCGGACACGATGTCCGATCCTGCGGGGGCATCAGTTTCAGGTTCGGACACGATGTCCGAACCTGCGGGGGCATCAGTCGTCCGCGGGCCGGCGCCGCGCGCGTTTCACGTCGCTGCGTCGCTTCTTCGCCCCGAGTCTGCGCTCGCGTGACGCGCGCGTCGGCCGCGTGCTGCGCCTGACGCGCTTCTGGACCAGCGCCGAGGCCAGGCGAGCCCGCAGGCGCTCGAGCGCCAGCTCCCTGTTGCGGGCCTGGCTGCGGGTGTCCTGGGCCACGGCGGTCACGCGCGGACCGAGCTTGGCCCGCACCTTGCGCCGCTGATCCTCGGACAGCGACTGAGAGGAGGCGACGTCGAACACCGCTTCGACGCGCGACGCCGTCACGTTGGCATGCTGGCCTCCCGGCCCCGACGAGCGGCTCACGCGCAGCTCGATCTCGGCCAGCGGGATCGAGGTGCGCGCGTCGATCCGCATCGGGTCCTCCATGGACGCCTCAGTGGCTGGCGACCACGCCGTCGAGCGGCAGACCCGCCGCATCCCAGGCAGCGATCCCGCCGGTCATGTTGTGGGCGTCGAACCCGCTGGCACGAAAGGCCTGGGTGGCCATCCCGGAGCGCGCGCCCGACAGGCAGTAGAAGACCACCGCCCGATCTCGGTCGAGCTCTCCGACCCGGTCGGACAGCTCGGCCAGCGGCACGTGCACGGCGCCGGCGATCCTGCCGGCGTCCCACTCCTGTGGCTCGCGCACGTCGACGAGCTGAATCGAGCCGCCCTCGTGCAGCTCACGCGCGCGCTGGGGGGTGATCTCCTCCTGCAGGTCCGAGAGCGGGCCCATTTCCTGACCCTACCGAGCCCGCGTCAGTCGTTTGAGTCGTCCTCGGAATCGCGCTTTGACTGGTCCTCGTCACCGCTCTTGGATTCGTCCTCGGAATCGCTCTTGGCCTCGTCTTCTGGAGGTCTTACCTTGTCGCCGGCCAGACGCTGGGCGTCCGGGTCGGTCGGCCCGCCGGGGATGGGGTCGCCCTTGTAATCCTCGGGGTTGTCGACCTTCTCGCCCTTCACGAGGATGCTGCCGTCCTCGAGGTGGCGGACGTTCGACTCGCCAAGGTTCTTGGTCGGCCCGTCGTCGTAGCCGGTGTCGCCATCGGGACCCCCGAACGTCTTGTACTTGGCGTTGCCGTCGGGCCAGTCCTGGAGATCCTTGGGCGGATCGTCCTCGAGTGCCGCGACTTCCTTCTCTGCGGCCTCCTCCTCCTTCTCCAGCTCGTTCTTCTCTCCCTGCTCGGTGTCGTCGCTCACGCTGCCTCCCAATGCTCGAAAAGTGTCTCCATCAGAGCTACCCGGCCACGCCCGTCCTCACGCCCGATCGGCAAAATAGGCGAGGGCTTACAGCTCCTTGACGGCGGCCAGCAGCTCGGCGACCGACGCCTTGGCATCGCCGAACAGCAGTTCGGTGTTCTCGTTGTAGAAGAGGGGGTTGTCGATGCCGGCGAAGCCGGTGCTCATCGAGCGCTTGAGCACAACGACGGACTCGGACTTGTCGACGTCGAGGATCGGCATGCCGTAGATGGGGCTGCCCTCGTCCTCGCGCGCGGCGGGGTTGGTCACGTCGTTGGCCCCGATCACCAGGGTGACGTCGGTCGTCGGGAACTCGGGGTTGATCTCGTCCATCTCCTTGAGCGCCTCGTACGGGACGTCGGCCTCTGCCAGGAGCACGTTCATGTGGCCGGGCATGCGCCCGGCGACAGGGTGGATGGCGTAGTTGACCTCCACGCCCCGCTTCTCGAGCTCGTCGGCCAGCTCGCGAACGGTGTGCTGTGCCTGGGCCACCGCCAGTCCGTAGCCCGGCGCGACCACCACCTTGTCGGCCTGGGTGAGTGACATTGCCACCGACATGGCGTCGGTCGAGCGATGGGGCTTCTCCTCGCCGTCACCGCTGCCGACGGCCTTCCCGCCGCCGCCGAAGCCGCCGGCCACGATGTTGGGAATCGACCGGTTCATGGCATCGGCCATCAGATTGGTGAGGATCGTGCCAGACGCGCCGACGATGATGCCGCCCACGATCAGGGCCACGTTGCCGAGCGCGATGCCGGCTGCGGCTGCGGACAGGCCGGTGAGCGCGTTGAGCAGCGAGATCACCACGGGCATGTCGGCCCCGCCGATGGGCAGGACCACCATGTTGCCCAGCACCGCCGCGGCCAGCAGGATCACCACGAACAGCACCTGGGATTCGCTGCCGCCCGCGATGATCACGGCGGAGCCCACGGCAACGATTAGCACGATCGCGTTGATGAACTGCTGCCCGGGAACCGCGATCGGCCTCTGAGGAAGGATGTCCTGCAGCTTCCCGAAGGCGATGTTGGAGCCCCAGAACGAAACCGATCCGATGATCGCGGCGAACAGGATCGGGATCAGCACCGACAGCTGCGGGTTGCCAAGGCCGCTCTCCAGGTCGTGGCGGTACTCCGCCCAGGAGATCAGCGCCACCGCGCCGCCACCGACCCCGTTGAAGAGGGCCACCATCTGGGGCATCTGGGTCATCTTCACCGTGCGCGCCGCAGGCACGCCGATCACCGTGCCGATAGCGATGCCGAGCGCGATCAGCCCGTAGTTGCCCACCGACGGCAGCAGCAGGGTCGCCACCACGGCGACGGCCATGCCGACGGCGGCCGTCGCGTTGCCGCGCCGGGCGGTGGTGGGGCCCGTGACCTGGCGCATGCCGAGGATGAACAGCACGAAGGCGACGATGTAGAGGATCCGGACGAAGTCGGGATCGGTGAAGAACGTCGCGAGCGGGAGCTTCACCGGCATCAGGAGGTCACTTCCGACGGGCCATCCTGGCCCGCCTCCTGAGTAGATTGTTCGGCCTCCGGGCTCTCTTTCTTGCTGGGCTTGGGACGCGCCTTGAACATCTCGAGCATGCGGTCGGTGACCAGGAAGCCGCCGACCACGTTGATCGTGCCGAAGGCGATCGCGATGACCAGGATCAGCTTGTTCAGGAAGCCGGTGGCGTCACCGATGACCAGGATGCCGCCAAGCAGCACGATGCCGTGGATGGCGTTGGTCGCCGACATCAGCGGCGTGTGCAGCGAGTTGGGCACCTTCGAGATGACCTCGAAGCCGACGAAGGCCGCGAGGGCGAGGATGGTGAGCGAGGTGATCAGGTTCATTTGGGATTATCCTTCTGCAGCCTTCTTGGCGCCCTCGTGCACGATCTCGCCGTCGCGGGTGATGCACGCGCCCTTGATGATGTCGTCCTCGAAGTTGAGCTCCAGGGCACCGCCCTCGCCGGTCATCAGCGTCACCAGGTTCTCGACGTTCCTGGCGTAGAGCTGAGAGGCGTGGTCGGGCATCGTGGCCGGCAGGTTGGTCACGCCCATGATCGTCACGTCGTGGACGATCACCGTCTCGCCGGCCTTGGTCAGCTCGCAGTTGCCACCGGTCTCCGCGGCCAAGTCGACGATGACCGAGCCCGACTTCATCTTCCTGACGGCGTCCTCGATGATCAGTAGCGGCGCCTTGCGGCCGGGCACCGCGGCGGTGGAGATCACGCCGTCCATGCCGCCGATGACCTGGGCGAGCGCCTCACGCTGACGCTGCTGCTCCTCGTCGGTGAGCGCGCGTGCGTAGCCGCCGGCGTCCTCGGCGTCCTCGAGCCCGATGTCGAGCTTCACGAACTTTGCGCCGAGCGACTGGATCTGCTCCTCCACCGCGGACCGAACGTCGAAGGCGGAGACCACGGCGCCGAGGCGGCGGGAGGTCGCGATCGCCTGCAGGCCCGCGACGCCCGCGCCGAGCACGAGTACCTTGGCCGGCTTGATGGTGCCGGCGGCGGTGGTGAGCATCGGCAGGAAGCGGGGAAGCTCTTCCGCAACCATCAGCGCGGCGCGATACCCGCCGATGGTGGCCTGCGAGGAGAGGGCGTCCATCGACTGCGCCCGCGTGATCCTCGGGATCGCCTCCATGGCGAAGCTGGTCACGCCAGCGCTCGCAAGCGCGGTGGCGGTGTCCCCGGCCGTCAACGGCTGGAGGAAGCCGACGAGCACGGAGTCCTTGGACATCTTCGCGATCTCGTCCGCGGTGGGAGGAGCGACCTTGGCCACCACGTCGCCGGAGAACCCGGCGTCGGCGGTCACGGTGGCGCCGGCCTCCTCGTAGGCGGAGTCCGAGACGTGGGAGGCCTCCCCGGCGCCTGGCTCCACGACGACGTCGACGCCCTTGGCGATCAGCTTCTTGACCGCGTCTGGAACGATGGCGACCCTGGTCTCGCCCGGCGTGGACTCCTTTGGGACTGACAGCTTCATCGGCGGCCGGGGAGCCTATTCGACCGCGCGGGTAAGCGCTGCGTGGCCCTAGGTGACCTCGCGATTGTGTTCGCGAAACAAGCCCAGAAGCAGGAGCAATGCCGTCCAGAGCGCGAGCACCAGGAGCGCTCCGAGGAATCCGAACGAGGGGTCGGGCGATCCGCCGCCGAGCTTGCCGGAGGCCTGGGAGATGGTGAACTTGGGCAGGTCGTGCCACACCAGCTGGGCCAGTGGCTCGATCACGAAGAAGAAGACCAGGGAGCCCACCACGCCGGCCACCTGGTTGCCAACCAGCGCGCCGAAGCCCACGCCGAGCGTGGCGCCGAGCGCGCACGTGAGCAGGCCACCGCCCGCCACCGCGAGGTAGTCGGAGAGCTCCAGGCTGGGCCCGTCGGTACCGCCAAGCAACGGGATCCCGATCACGAAGCCCACCGCGATCATCAGCAGCGCCACGGCCGTGGCGGTGACCGCATAGGCAAGCGCTCGCGCCAGCAGCAGCCGGGTGCGGTCGGGCGCGATCAGCACCGCCGGTGCGACCGTGCGATGGCGGTACTCGCCGGTGGCTCCGACGATCCCGAAGATGATCAGCACGAACGCCACCGGGCCGCCGACGCTCAGCGCGTCGCGCTTGTCCTCGATGGTGGTGGGATCGCCGCCTAGGATGGTGGCGAGCACCGTGATCAGCGTGAGCGCCACCCCGGCGATCGCGAACCCGATGGCGGTGCGCGTGGAGCGCAGCTTGATCGCCTCGCCCCGGATGAGCGCGATCACAGCTGGTCCTCAGAGGCGACCTGCTGGTCGTCTCCGCTGGTGAGCTTGAAGAACACGTCCTCGAGTGATGCCTGGCTCTGGTAGAGCTGGTGGAGGGGCACGCCGATCTCGAAGGCCAGGTCGCCGACCGCGGTGGTCTCCATGCCGTCGATCCCGAGGGACCCATCGCCGTAGGTGTGCACGGTCGCCTGCCGCCCGCGGGCAGCTTCGGCCAGCTTGTCCGCACCGGGCGAGCGCACGATCACCGACGACGTCGAGCTCTCCACGAGCTTGGACACCGGGCCCTGTTCGACAATCTTGCCGTGGTGGATGACCACCACGTCGTCAACGGTCTGGGAGACCTCGGCCAGCACGTGGCTTGACACCAGCACCGTGCGGCCTTCCGCAGCCGTGGCGCGGAGCATGTCGCGCAGCCAGCGGATGCCGGCGGGATCCAGGCCGTTGGCCGGCTCGTCCAGGACCAGGATCCGCGGGTCGCCAAGCAAGGTGGCGCCGAGCCCGAGGCGCTGGCGCATCCCCATCGAGTACTTGCCATAGCGCCGGTTGGCCGCCTCGCCGTCCAGCTCCACGAGCTTCAGGACCTCGTCGACGCGGCTGTCGGGCAGCGATGCCATCGCGGCCAGTGACCGCAGGTGCTGGCGCCCGGAGCGGCCGGGATGGGCGCCACAGACCTCGAGGTTGGCTCCGACGGTGGCCGCGGGGTCGCGCAGCTGGCGGTAGGGCGTGCCCAACACCGTGGCGGTGCCCCCGCTCGCCTTCGCCAAACCCAGCAGACAGCGCAGGGTTGTGGTCTTGCCGGCCCCGTTGGGCCCGAGGAACCCGGTCACAGCGCCGCTGCGCACGTCGAAGGAGACGTCGTCGACCACCGTCTGGGCGCCGTAGCGCTTGGTCAGATGTGACACCTCGATGGCGACGTCGGGCATTCCGGCGACCCTACCCGTCGAAGAGGCTCGATCAAACGCGGGTCAGGCGGCCAGGTCGAACGCCACTTCGGCCAGGCCCAGCCCCGGATGGCGCCGGTCCAGGTGGTCTGAGAGCCGCTCCATCACTGCCACGATCGCGACATTGTCGGCGAAGGCGCTGGCCGTGAAGCGGGTGATCCCCTCGGCCTTCGCGGTGGTCGCGAGCTCGTCGGCCAAGAGGCCACCGAGGCCCTTGCCCTGCAGGTGGTCGCCCACGACGATCGCGAACTCCGCGGTCTCGGGCTCGTCGACCAGTCGCACCCACCGGCCAACCGCCACCACGCTGCCGGGCTCGTCGACGGGCTCGGCCACCAGCGCGACGTGGTGGTGGCCGTCGACCTCGGTCAGGTAGCGCAGCTCACCGGTGGTGAAGCGGCGCTTGGGGCCCAGGAAGCGGCGGCGCACAGTCTCGGGCGACAGATGCTCGAGGCCCGTCGACAGTGCCTGCTTGTCCGTCGCGGCGATGGGGCGCACGTTGACCACGCTGCCGTCTTTGAGAGTGCGCTCCATGCCATCAAGGTTGGACCCCGAACGCGCGTTCGACTGTGGCTCTGGTCACGTTTGCACGAGGGCTACCAGCCGCGGCTTCCGGGGCCGCCCTTGAACGGTCCCCGGAGGTCACTCGTGATCCAGCCGCCGTAGAAGTCGCCCTGGTTGGGGTCCACCCGTTCGTCGCCGACGAAGCAGGCGTCCACGCGCTGTGGGTAGAAGGCCACGTGGTCGCGGAGCCCGGCGTAGGCGGCCACGGGGTCGGCATAGGCCCATGCGGCGTCCCGCACGGCTCGGTCGCCAACGGTCACATCGAAGTAGGCGGCCTGGCCCTTCCACTCGCACATCGTGCGCCGCCGCGTCCGGGTGAGGTACTCCATGGCGACGTCGCCCGGCGGGATGTAGATCCCCGGCGCCTGGCTGGTTTCGAGCACGCGCAGGGCGTCGGTGGAGTCGGCGATCGTCACGCCGCCGACCTCGACGCGCACGCGCATGGCGCACGGCACGAGGCTCGGTGGGCGGGGGTAGTCCCAGACCGATTCCATGCAAGGGGTACGTACCCGGAACGCAGAAGGGGCGCGATGTCTTTCTCACACCGCGCCCCTCGTCCGCACCCTCGGTGGGGTTGATCTTGTCCGAAGGCAGCGCTACTTGGTGAAGCCGTTCTCCTTCAGGTAGGCCGCGGCCACGGCCTTCGGCTCCTGCTTGTCGAGGCTCACGCGGGAGTTGAGCTCCTGCATCACCTTCTCCGTGAGCGGCTTCTGTATGGACAGGACCACGTTCTGGCCCTCCTTGCCGAGCTCCTTGTAGGTCGCGTCCTTCACGCCCAACGAGATGTTAAAGGGCGGGAACAGGCCCTTGTCGTCAGCGATGATCGTGTACTTGCCGAGCGTCAGCTCGCCGTCGGTCGAGAACACGAAGCCGAGATCGGACCGGCCCTTGTCGATGGGCTGGTACTTGCCCTGGTCGGACACGAACTTCGGGCTCCAGCCGTACTTCTTCTTCAGGCCCTGGTAGCAATCCGAGCGCTGCTGGCACTCCGGGAAGCCCGCGATGCTGAGCATGCTGGCGTTCGGGAGCTTGGCCACCTCGGAAACGGTCTTGGCGCCCTTGAGCTTGTCCTTGGCGTTGGCCTTGGTCGTCGCGATCCGGAACGTGTTCTCAAACGACGTGCGCGGCATCGCGACGATGCCCTGCTTGGCGTAGTCCTTCTTGGCCAGCGCGTAGGCCTTGTCCGGGTCCTTTGGCACGGCATCGGTCTTCACGCCGAAGAACGACGTGAGCGAGGTGCCCGTGTACTCGGGATAGGCATCGACCTGCCCTGCCTTGAGAGCCTTGTACGCGATCTGCTCCGCGCCGAGGTTGAGCTTCTTCTCGACCTTGAAGCCGGCCGCCTGCAGCGCCTGGGCGTAGATCTCGCCGAGGATGAACTGCTCGTCGAAGTTCTTGGAACCGACGACGATCTTCTTCTTGCTGGCGTTCGCTGAGTCCTTCTTGATCAGGTTCGCGCCTTTGCCGCCACCGGAGCTCCCGCCGCCGCTGCCGCTCTTGGAGTCGCTGCCACAGGCCACTGCCACAAGGGCAAGGGCCATGGCGGCCACAAGGGCCACCGTCTTCTTCCATGTACGAGTCACGTTGCTGCTTCCCTCCTTCGTGTGGGCATCGAGAGTCGGCGCCCTCGGCGCGTTGGCTCTTCTGCCAGCTTGATCCCCTTCGGGGTAACGGCGTGTTGCAGGTATCCGATCCCTGCGTCCGCTATCAGAGTGATGAGCGCCACCACCAGTGCGGCGCCGAGCTGTCCGGCGAACCCATAGGTCTGCGGAGTCAGGATTGGCCATCCCAGCGTCTTGACGTCGGCGTAGGGGCCGATGGTTGCGGTTGCGAGCACGCTCACCGCCGAGGTCCGGATGCCGGCGAAGATGGTGGCCATGGCCAGGGGCAGCCGTACCCGGCTGACGATCTGCACGCCGGTCATGCCCATTCCGCGGGCAGCATCGACGACCTCGTTGTCGACCTGCTGCACGCCCACGTAGGTGTTCGTGAGGATCGGGGGGATGGCCAGGGCCACGAGCACGACCGTGATGTTCGTGACGCCGTTGCCGAGGTAGGCGACCAGGAAGAACACGAGCACCACTGCCGGTACGGCGCGGCCGACGTTGGAGACCGAGATGGCTAGGAACTCACCCTTGCCCTTGTGTCCGAGGTAGAGGCCGATCGGTATCGAGATCGCCGTCGCGATGGCCATGGCCAGGATGCTCACGAGCAGGTGCGTCTGGGCGAAGCCCCACAGCTCGCCGGGGCCGCCGATGCGGACGCCGCCGCCCACCGATTCACGGTCGTGGAAGATGAACTTGACCGCGCTGCCAAAGTCGCCGAGGAAGGCGAGCGTGGTGCTCATGCGCCGGCCCTCTGCCACGACGTCACATAGCGCTGCACAGTCAGGATGATCACGTCGAGCGACGCAGCGAGCAGCACGCAGAGTCCGCCCGCCACGACCACGTTCGACTTGAAGTAGCGCTGCTGGTTGAGGGTGTCGCCAAGGCCTCCGCCGCCCGCCAGGTAGGCGAGCGCGGCCAGGGCGACGGTGGTGGTGGTCGCGATCCTCAGGCCGGCCAGGATCTCGGGCGTGGCCAGCGGCAGCTCGACACGCCATAGCACCTGGTTCTCGGTGAGCCCCATCCCGCGGGCGGCGTCCTTGGCATCTGCCGGGACCGCCTGCAGCCCGGTGGTCACGTTACGAAAGATGATCAGGAGCGTGTAACTCGTCAAGGCGATGATGGCGGTGGTCTTACCAAGGCCGGTGAGCGGCTGGAGCAGGAAGAAGAACGCGACGCTCGGGATCGTGTAGAGCGCGCCGGTCACGCCGGTGACCGGGCCCACGAGCCACTGCCTGCGGTGGGCGAGCAGCGCAAGCGAGAAGGCGATGATGAAGCCGATTCCGACGGAGCTGATCGTGAGCACTACGTGCTCGACCAAGGGAGTCTCGTAGCGCTGGTAGTTGCTGGAGATCCAGTCGGGGCAGAATCCGTCGTTTGAGACGCATCCTCCGTCCCCGGCGCGATTGCGCAGCTGGGTCGCGCCGATCAGCTCCAGAGCAGAGCCGACGCTCACGCGAGATCTTCTACCAGTTCGGCGCCACTGCGCGACTCCGTTGGAGCCTCGTGCAGGAAACCACCGATGACTTCGATCGAGAGCACGCCGACGACCTTGCCGGCACCGTCGATGACCGGGCCGTAGCGGGTGTCGCTCATCAGCAGGTCGGCCAGCGCGTCGCGCAGGATGTCGTCCATCTCGACGGTGGGCTCGGCATTGGACCGGAGCTTCTGCTCGACGCGTTCGCCGGCCAGGGCGGCGTCGCTGAGCCATCCGACCGGACACTCTCGATCGTCGACGAGCAGGGCGTAGGGCAGGTCGGCGTCCGCGATCTTGCGCTTGGCGTCGGCCGTCGACTCGCCCACCCGGACCTGGGCTGCCTTCCACAGGTCGATGTCGCGCACCCGCTGCAGGGCAAGCCGCTTGAGCGCGCGGTCGGCGCCGACGAAGTCCTCGACAAAGGGGGAGGCGGGGTACATCAGGAGCTCGGCCGGGCTTGCGAACTGGGCGAGCTTGCCGCCCTTCTGGAGCACCGCGATCTTGTCGCCTATCTTGATCGCCTCGTCGATGTCGTGGGTGACGAACACGATGGTCTTCTTGATGTCTTGCTGGAGGCGCAGGAACTCGTTCTGCAGCCGCTCGCGGTTGATCGGATCGATTGCGCCGAAGGGCTCGTCCATGAGCATCAGCGGGGGATCGACCGCCAGCGCCCGGGCCACTCCGACGCGCTGGCGCTGCCCGCCGGAGAGCTGCGCCGGGTATCGGTCGCGCGTGTCGGCTGGATCGAGCGAGACCAGGTTGAGCAACTCTTCCACTCGCTCGTCGATTCGCGCCTTGTCCCACCCGAGCAGCCTGGGCACGGTGCCGATGTTGTCGGCGATCGTGAGGTGGGGAAACAGGCCGACCTGTTGAATCGCGTAGCCGATCTCGCGACGCAGCTCCGCAGGCTTGCGGTCCTTGATGCTGGCGCCGTCGAGCAGGATGTCACCGCCGCTCATGTCGATCATGCGGTTGACCATGCGCATGGCGGTGGTCTTGCCACATCCCGAAGGGCCGACCAACACGCATATCTCGCCGGCCGGGACCGCCAGCGACAGCTTGTCGACGGCCGGGGAGTCCTGGCCGGGATAGAGCTTGGTGGTCTCCTTGAACTCGAGTGTCGCGGCCTTGTGGCGCGCAGACTCAGGCGAGTCGGAAACGGCGGTTTTTTCGTCTGTCACGTGAGAGGGGGGTGAGAGGGACCGAGAGACTACCGGGGCTCGTCGACGGTGGTGTCGGTCTGGAAGGCTTTCACATTCGAGCGCTCCAGGCGGTCGAGCTCCCTGGCCAGCTCGCCTCGAAGCTCGTCGACCTCGGCATCGCTGACCTCGGGATCGGTTTGCGCGGAATCCACCATTGCGGCCGCGAGCCGCTCGCTGGCGCCCTGTAGCGCGAGCCGATCGGGCACGGGCTCCGGGCTGCCCCGCAGGTCCAGGGCACGTTTGCGGACGTCGTCGGCCAGGCCCTTCAGGCGCGTGCGTTCCGGCGCGGCCATCCGCCGCCAGCGCCCGTGCATCGTCCGCGCCACGCGAACGCCCATGGAGGCGGCTTCGGCCAGCGTGGACGGGGTCGGCATGATCGGATCCTCTCGCGGACGGTGGATGGAACCGCGGCGCGATCCACCCGGCGCCAGATCCGCCGGGGCGACTAGGCTCCCCCGCGTGCGAGCCGTGACCTTCACCGATGGCGATCTGGCGGTCGCCGAGCATCCCGACCCTGCACCCGAGCGCGGCGAGATCCTCGTGGCCGTTCGGGCCGCGGGCCTGAACGGCGCAGACATCATGCAGCGCGCGGGCAAGTATCCGGCTCCTCCGGGGGTGCCGGCGGACATCCCCGGCCTCGAGCTGGCCGGCGAGGTCGTCGCGCTCGGGTCGGAGGCGGAGCGCTTCGCGATCGGCGACCGGGTGACCGCCATCACGGGCGGCGGGGGGCAGGCCGAGCTCGCGGTGCTGCACGAGCGCGGGGCGATGCCGCTGCCCGCCGGGCTCGACTGGACCGCTGCGGGCGGCCTGTCGGAAGTCTTCGTGACGGCACACGACGCGATCTTCACCCAGAGCGGCCTGCGTCCGGGCGAGCGCCTGCTGGTGCACGGCGCGGCCGGCGGGGTGGGCTCGGCCGCCGTCCAGATCGGCCGCCTCGCGGGCGCCTCCGTGACGGCTACGGTGCGCAATCCGGACCTACGCGACGGCGTCGCCGCGCTCGGCGCCGAGGTGATCGAGCCGGAGGGCTTCGCCGAGCACGGGCCCTTCGACGTGATCCTGGAGCTCGTCGGTGGCCCCAACCTCGCCGACGACGTCAAGGCGCTGCGCACCGGCGGCCGGATCGTGGTGATCGGCGTTGGCGGGGGCCCCAAGGCCGAGCTGAACCTGCTCGCGCTGATGGGCAAGCGCGGAGCGATCCGCGCCTCGACCTTGCGCGCCCGCCCGCTGGAGGAGAAGGCGCTGGCCATGCGGCGCGTCGAGGCCGAGCTGATACCCCGCTTCGAGTCGGGCGAGCTGGAGGTGGTGGTGGCGGAGAGCTTCGATCTGGAGGACGCCGAGCGTGCCTATGAGCGGTTCACCGCCGGCGGCAAGCTCGGCAAGGTCGTGCTCACCATGGGAGCCTGAACGCCATCAGGCGCTCGCTCATCGTCCTGGCGCTGGCGGCCCTGGCTGCGCCTGCCTCGGCCTCCGCGCAGCAGACCATCCCCTGCCCGGAGCTCGCGCGGGCGGCGTGCAGCACCGTCCAGGTGCCGCTCGACCGGTCGGGAGCGGTGCCCGGAAACGTAAGTCTCGCGGTCGCGCGCGTGCCCGCGGTCGAGGGTCCGTCGCGGGGCACGATCGTCTTTCTCGCGGGCGGACCCGGCCAGGCGGCGCTCCAGTTGCTGCCCGACTTGGCGGCGGTCTTCGCGAAGTTTGCGCCCGGCTATGACCTTCTGACCTTCGATCAGCGTGGCATCGGTCGCTCCACGCCGATCGACTGCCCGGCCCTGCGCGGGAGCGGATCGGTGGTCGGCGTCTTCGCCAGATGCGGGGCCCAGCTGGGGCCGAAGCGCGGCTTCTACCGAACCGTCGACTCCGTCGCCGACCTCGAGGCCGTGCGCCAGGCCGCCGGCGCTCCCCGGATCGCGCTGTTCGGCATCTCCTACGGGGGCCGGGTGGCCGGCGAGTACGTCCGCCGCTATCCCGAAGCGGTGTCGCGGATGGTCCTGGACTCGCCGAGCACGCTGGACGGCACAGATCCGCTGTTCCTCGCCAGCCAACGCGCGATTCCCGGGTTTCTGAGCGCGATCTGCGCGCGTTCGGCGTGTCGTTCGTTCACGCGCAAGCCCTACACCGACCTCGCGGCGCTGGCGGCGCGCCTGCACAAGCGTTCGCTGCGCACCACGATCGTCGGCCCCACCGGCCGGCGCCAGAAGGTCGCCCTGCTGGCCAGCGACCTCTTCGGGCTCGTGTTCCTCTCAGACACCGACCCGCTCGTACGTGCACAGCTGCCCGCGGCGGTCAGCTCGGGCCGCCGAGGCGACGGCGCTCCGCTGGCGCGGCTGCTGCTGCGCGCCGTCGGCGGCGCCACGTCGGCCCAGACCGAGGAGGGTGGGGTGAGCGACGTGGTGTTCGCGGCCACCTCGTGCGCCGAGGCGCCACTTCCCTGGAACGCGGCCTCGCCGCCCGACAGCGGGCGTGAGCGTGCCGTCGACGCCCGGGTACGCCGTCTGGGCCCCCGCGCGTTCCGGCCCTTCGGCAGCAACGTCACCGTCTCGAACAGCCCGCTGTTGGCTCAGTGCCTGCGCTGGCCCTCGGTCGCCGAACCCGCCCGCGCGCCGTCGCTCGGGCCCGCGGTGCCGACGCTCGTGGTCAGCGGCGAGGAGGACCTCCGCACTCCCCCGGCGAGCTCACGCCGGGTGGCGGCGACCTACCCCGACGGCCGGCTGCTCGCCGTGCCCGACACCGGACACTCCTCTGTGACCACGGACCCGACACTGTGTGCGGCGCGGGCCGCGTTCGGCTTCCTCGGCGGAGCCCCCGCGCCCGCCAGCTGCCCGCGCAGGGCGCGCGAGTTCCGCGTCGCCACACGAGCGCCGCTGCGCATTGGCGCCGTGGGCGGCAAGACCAGCCGGGCCCGGACCGTCCGGGCGGTCAAGCTGACCCTGCGCGATCTCGTGGTGTCGATCAACAGCAGCACGACGGGCCGTTTCGGCGGCCTGCGGGGCGGGAGCGCCACGCTTGCCCTGCACCCCGACCGGGCCAGGCTCCGCGGCTACCAGTACATCCCCGGAGTCAGGGTCACCGGCCGCCTGCGGGCATCGAGCAAGGGACGCCTATATGGCAACGTCCGGGTCGCGGGCGGCGGCGCCGTGCCCGGACGGATCACGTTGACCACGGGCGGCGCGCTCAAGCCGCATTTCGACGGCTATGGGCGGGCTACCGCCGCCGCGACGTCGGCGGACAGGCCGATCGCGGTGCCGCCCGCGCCGCTGCTGCCCGCGCCGGCGCAGCAGCTGCCCCGCGGTATCTCGCGCTGGGCCCTCCGAAGCGGGGGCTAGGGAGCGCGCAGTTTCTGGGCGGGGCAGGATGCCCCGTCCAGCCGCGGCATCACAGGCGCTCCACGATCATGGCCTCGCCCTGACCGCCCGCCACGCACATGGTCTCCAGCCCGATGGTCTTGTCGTCGGTCTCGAGCCCGTTGAGCAGCGTGGTCATGATGCGCACGCCGGTCATGCCGAAGGGGTGACCCAAGGCGATCGCGCCGCCGTGGGGGTTCATCTTCTCGAGCGGGATGTCGCACTCGGCCATGATCGGGATGACCTGGGCGGCGAACGCCTCGTTCAACTCGACGGTGTCGACGTCGGCGATGCTCATGCCGGCGCGCTTGAGCACCTTGCCGATGGCCCAGATCGGGGCGACGCCCATGTACTCGGGCTCGTTGGCGGCGGTGGCGGCCGTGATGATCCGCGCCCTCGGCTTGAGGCCCAGTTCCTTGGCCTTTACGTCGCTCATGATCAGCGCCGCTGCGGCGCCGTCGTTCAAGGGACACGAGTTGCCGGCGGTCACCCCGCCGCCACCCTCGAACGCATCGGGCAGCTGCGACAGCTTCTCGAGCGTGGACGAGGCCCGCGGCCCGTCGTCCTTTGACACCACGGTGCCGTCCTCGAGCGTGACGGGCGCGATCTCGCGGTCGAAGAAGCCGCTCTCCTGGCTGGCCACGGCCAGCTCCTGGGAACGCTGGGCGTACTCGTCCATGTCGGAGCGCTTGACGTCGTAGCGCTTGGCCACGTTCACGGCGGTGTCGCCCATCTGGATATAGACGTCGGGCTCGCCCTCGGCGGCGCCCTTCAAGTGCTCGTTTTGGTCGGCGGCCCCGGCGGCCTCGGTGCGCTCGTTGAACTGGGACACGAACTCGACACCCGAGGCGATGTAGGCCTCGCCCTGGCCGGCCTTGATGTTGTTGGAGGCGATCCGGATGGCCTCGAGGCCCGACGCGCAGTAGCGCGAGACGGTCAGGCCGTTGGTCTCGAGCGGAAGCTTCTTGGAAAGCAGCGCGATCAGCCGGCCGATGTTGAAGGCCTGCTTGCCCTGGGGCATGCCGCAGCCCGTGATGACCTCCTCGACGAGCGCGGGATCGACGTCTGGGTTGCGCTCGAGGAGCTGGTCGACGATGAAGGCGCCGGTCTCGTCGGGGCGCACCTGAGCGAGCGAGCCCTTGAAGGCGCGGCCGATCGGTGTACGGACGGAGTCGACGATCACTGCTTCGGGCATTGGAGGCTCCTTGAGGGGGTGCGAGAGGGAGGGGGTGGGCTCGGGCCCTGCTCCGGCGGCATGCGCAGCGCGCCGTCCAGCCGGATGGTCTCGCCGTTGAGCATCGCGTTCTCGGCGATGGAGACGGCCAGCTGGGCGTACTCGGAGGGCCTGCCGAGTCGCGAGGGAAAGGGTATACCCGCGCCGAGCGTCTGGCGGGCCGGCTCGGTTCTACTACCAGCCGCGCGGGGGCCTCGCCAAGGCCAGAGGCGCCGCCCGAGATCAATGCTCCGGCTCCGTTCAAGTCCTTGTCGAGGGACCCTACGGATCGATCAGCACGCCGGGGTTGAGGATCCCGCGGGGATCGAGTTCCGCCTTGACCGCCCTCAGCGATCGCGCGAACGGCTCGGGCCGCTGGCGGTCGTACCAGGGGCGGTGGTCGCGCCCTACGGCGTGGTGGTGGGTGATGGTGGCCCGCCAGGCGCTCAGCACCTCGCTCGCGCCGGCCTTGATCCGGTCCCACATCGCGAGCTCCTCGCCGGGCCGGCCCGGCGCCATCACCGTGAAATAGGGCGCGGCGCCGTCGGGGTAGACGTGTGTCAGCCGGCAGTTGACGACGCCCGGGCTGCCACACACGTCCTCGATCACCGCCTCAAGGGCGGCTCGCACGGCCTCGTACAGATCGTCGATGCGGTCCCAGGTCGTCGCGGTCTCGAACGTCTCGGTGATCGCCCCGATCCGCGCGGCGCCGTCGCGGGCGTAAGGCATGCGCAGGAAGGCATCGCGCCAGGCGCCGACGGCGTCGCCTTCGCCCGGTTCGCGCGCCGCCGCCGCCACACCGCCTGCCTCGGTGGCCAGCTCCACGGCCTGGGCCAGCCGCCCGGCCACCTCGACTCCGGCCGACTCGAATCCCAGCACCAGCACGCTCTGCGAGCCGTCGCCGGCGCCGCCGAACATCGCCTCACCGGGATCGAGCAGGCGGCAGTTGGCGGGTCGCAGACCCGACTGCGCGATCGCGCGCACGGCCGCGAGCCCTGTGTGGAAGGCGTCGAAGCGGACGCTGGTCGAGGCCCGCTCGGTGGGCCGCGGGCGGACGCGCATCCACGCCTCGGTTATCACGCCGAGAATGCCCTCGGACCCCAGGAGCATGCGATCGGGCGAGGGACCCGCGCCCGACCCCGGCAACCGCCACGAGGAGGTCACCCCGGTGGGGGTCACCGCCGTGATCGACTCGGTCAGGTCGTCGATGTGGGTCTCCGCGGTGGCGAAGTGCCCGCCGGCGCGGGTGGCCAGCCAGCCGCCGAGCGTCGAGAACTCGAAGCTCTGGGGGAAATGGCGCAACGTGAGGCCGTGCTCGCGCAGCTGGAACTCGAGCACCGGCCCCAGCGCTCCTGCCTGGATCAGCGCGGACTGGCTGACGGCGTCGACCTCGAGCACGCGGTTCATCGCGGTCATGTCCAGCGAGAGCGCCGCCGGGTGCTCGCTTCCGCGGTACTCGACGCCACCCACCACCGAGGATCCGCCGCCGTAGGGCACTACGGCGACGCGGTTGCTGCCCGCCCAGTCGAGCAAGTCGGTCACGTCCTGGGTCGTGTGTGGGCGCGCCACGAGGTCGGGCGGGTTATCCAGCTGCAGCCGCAGCGAGCGCACCACGTCGCGATAGGCCTTGCCATGGGTGTGGCCGGCACGGTCGACCGGATCGGTCGAGCAGATCGCGGCCAGCGCAGCGGGTGGGGCGACGCGTGGCTCGCGCAGCGCAAGGTCGGACGTGCGGGGGACGGGGAGGGGGTCGGCGGCCAAACCGGGAAAGGCGCCGCCCATCGCGCGGCATTCGGCGTCGCTGAGCGCGCGGGAGGCAAGGCCCCAGCCCCACCAGGAGCGCTCCTCGGCCGCCGCGGTCACCGCGTCAGCGTACGACCGCGCGGCTGAGCGCGAACATCCCGGCGGAGTCGGTGTGGAACGCCTCCATCCGCAGGCCGGCTTCGGCGAAGGCGACTTCGACGTCGCGCGGCGTGAACTTGCAGCTGATCTCGGTGCGCATCTCCTCGCCCTCGGCGAAGTCCACCGTCATGTCGAGATCGGCCACCGTCACGATCATGTGGCGCAGCGCGCGCAGCCGCATCTCGATCCGCGCCTGGTCCTCGACCCACACCGACCGGTGCTGAAAGCCCGCGGGATCGAAGTCGGCGCCCAGCCGCCGGTTGATAACGTCGAGCACGTTCAAGTTGAACGCGGCGGTCACGCCCTCGGCGTCGTCGTAGGCAGCCTCGAGCGTGGCGCGGTCCTTGATCAAGTCGGTTCCGAGCAGGAGTGCGTCGGTCGGCCCCATCAGGTCCGCGACCGCCGCCAGGAACGTGGCGCGCTGCACGGCGTGCAGGTTGCCGATCGTGCCGCCGAGGAAGGCGAACACCCGGTGCTGGCCCTGAGGGATGAGCGCGAGATCGGACTCGAAATCCCCGACCACGCCGTGCACGGCGAGGCCGGGATAGGCATCGGTCAGCTCCTCGGCGCAGGCCAGGACCACGGACTCGTCGACGTCGAAGGGCACGTAGCGCTCGAGCGCGCCCGACCCCGCCATCGCGTAGAGCAGCGCCCGCGTCTTGGACGCCATGCCCGAGCCCAGCTCCACCAGCTCGCGCGCACCGGTCGTGAGCTCCGGGGCCCGTCGGTTGAGGATCTCGCGCTCGCAGCGCGCCGGGTAGTACTCGGCGACGGTGGTGATCTGCTCGTACAGCTCCGATCCGCGCGGGTCGTACAGGTGCTTGGGCGAAAGCTGCCTGGGCTCGAGCGCCAGCCCGCGCGCCACGTCGCGGGCGATCGTGTCGGCGGCGTCGGCGCCGGCCCCGTGGGAGATGGTCACGTTGGGTGCCTCGGTGGCCACTACCGCTCCCGTACGCAGCGAAAGCCCGAGAAGATCTGGCGGCGCTCGGGCAGGTCCCAGTTGCGAAACGTGCTTCGCGCCACACCGGGACGGGTGGCCCACGAGCCGCCGCGCAACACCCGCAGGCCGAGCCCGAAGAACGCTTGGCTGTACTGCGGGTACGGGAAGGGCTTGAAGCCCGGGTAGCCACTGAAGTCAGACGCCGTCCACTCCCAGCAGTCGCCGATCAGGCCGCTGACGCCTTCGGGGCTCACCCCGTCGAGCGTGCCGACCCGCTCCGGGCCAAAGGCCGTCTGGTCGAGGTTGGCCAGCTCGGTTCCGGGGGGCTCATAGCCCCATGGGTAGGGACGCGACCGTGCGCGGTGCGAGTCCCAGGTGGCTGCCTTCTCCCACTCGGCCTCGGTCGGCAGCCGGGCCCCGGCCCAGCGCGCGAACGCGTCCGCCTCGAACCAGGAGACGTGCATCACGGGCAGGTCGGGGTCGATCGCCGCGATGCGCTCGAACCGCCGCTCGCTGCCGTCGGCACGCCAGTACAGGGGTCGCTCGGCGCGCTCGGTGGCCCGCCACCTCCAGCCGTCATCGGACCACAGCTCGCGTCGCCCGTAGCCGTCCTCGGCGACGAAGCGACCGTACTCGCCGTTTGTCACCGGCGCGCGATCTATCGCGTAGGCCGGCAGGTCGACGGCGTGGCGCGGGCGCTCGTTGTCGTAGGCGAAGCCACTGCCCTCGGCGCCCATATCGAATGGTCCGGCTTCGATCACGACTGTGCCCTCGGTGGCGTAGGTGCCGTCGTGGGTCGGTCGCGGCACCGGGGAGTAGGTGCCGGGGCGCGCGAGTTGCAGCGTCTGGAGCATGGTCTCGTTGTGCTGGTGCTCGTGGCGCACGAGCATCTCCCAGACGAAGCCGCCGGCGTTCAGGCGGTCAGAGCCCGAGTCGAGTGCCACGCGGTCGAGCACGGCCAGCGAGCGCTCGCGCACCGCTTCCATGTAGGCGATGGCATCGTCGCGGCGCAGGTACGGGATGTCGCCGCGCTCGGCGCGCGGATTCTCTGAAGCGTCGTAGACGTCGGCCAGCTCGGGCCGCAGCGGCTCGAGCCCTCCGGCGCGCTGACCCAGCCAGAGATCCTCGAAGGCGGCGATGTGGCCGAGGTCCCAGACGAGCGGGCTCATCAACGGGTCGTGCACGCGGTCGAGGTCCTCGCTGGTCACGGGCTCCACGAGAGCAAGCGTGCGGGCGCGGCCCTCGGCCAAGGCATCGCGAAACCTGCCTTTCACCAGCGACTCGGCCCCTCCTCGGGGCAGTGACTGAAAATTCTGAGAACGCACGGGGGGGGTACCGGGTCGCGACAAAGCGTAGCCGCGGCGTCGGCGCGTGAACATCCCCATCGATCCGCCGTCACGAGACGGTAATCAGACCCCGCGGGACCCGGCCCACGGGGCGTCGCCCACTGGTAGGTTGAGGCCCGTGGAAGCTTCGAGCGCGAAGAGCCGCTATCTCCAGCCGAGCCTGCTCACGGTCGGGGAGCTCGTCGGATGCGCCGCCGCGCTGCTTTTCGCGCTGTCGCTCTTCTTACCGTGGTACGGCACCAGCTCCACGAACGTGAACAACTCCGAGCTCACCACGGTGAGCGGCCAGCTCGTTCACGGCGGCGACACCATCTCGGCCTGGCAGCTGTTCCCGATCCTGCGCTGGATCCTCCTGGCCGCGGTCATCGCGCCGTTCGTCCTCTCCTGGATCGTGGCGCGCGGCCACAAGCTCGAGTGGAACCCGGGTGAGGTCACGATGATCGTCGGCATCGTCGCGTTCGTGCTGGTGCTGTGCAACGGCGTCATCCTTGGCAAGCCCGGCGACACGGTGGACATCTCGCTGCAGTGGGGCTATCCGATCGCGCTGCTGACCTCGCTCGGGATGGGGGTCTCGGGGTTCATCAGGCAATCCCGCTACGTCAAGGGTCGCAAGCCGCCCGGGACGATCTAGTCGTGGCGGAGAGCGGAGCGGTCACACCCGACCGCAACCTAGCGCTCGAGTTGGTGCGCACCACCGAGTACGCGGCACTCGCCTCGGCGCGGTGGATCGGTCGCGGTGAGAAGGAGTTGGCCGACGGCGCCGCCGTGGACGCCATGCGCCTCATGCTCGACACCGTGGCCATGCAGGGGACCGTCGTGATCGGCGAGGGCGAGAAGGACGAGGCACCGATGCTCTATAACGGCGAGATCGTCGGCGGCGGCACGGGCCCGCAGGTCGACGTGGCCGTGGACCCGCTCGAGGGCACCGACCTCTGCGCCAAGGGCATGCCCAACTCGCTGGCCACGATCGCGGTGGCCGAGAAGGGTCAGATGTTCGACCCCGGCCCCAACGTCTACATGCTGAAGATGGCCACCTCGGAGTCCTACGCGCACCTGCTCGACCTCGATCGCCCGATCGGCGAGACCCTCGAGTTGATGGCCAAGGAGAAGGGCGACGACATCGGCGACATGGTCGTGATCATGCTCGACCGTCCCCGCCACGAGGAGTACATGGCCGAGATCCGGGCCGCCGGCGCGCGCATCCGCCTGATCCCCCATGGCGACGTCTCTGCCGCGCTGCTCGCGGTCACAGAAGACTCCGCCGCCGACCTGCTCTTCGGCATCGGCGGCACGCCCGAAGGCGTCCTGTCGGCCGCCGCCATCCAGTGCATCGGCGGCAAGATCCTCGGCCGCGTGTGGCCGCGCGACGACGACGAGCGCAAGGCGGCGCTCGAGGCCGGCTACGATCTCGACGAGGTGCTCGACACCGACCGCCTCTGCTCGGGCGACGAGATCTTCTTTTCCGCCACGGGCGTCACCGACGGCGACACGCTCCGCGGGGTCCATTACGAGGGTCGGCAGGGCGCCACCACCGAGTCGCTGGTCATGCGCTCACGCTCGGGCACGGTGCGGCACGTGAGCGCACGGCACGACCGTCAGAAGCTCCGCGACATCACCGCCGGCCGCATCGGCTGAGCGGGCTCAGGCGGTTTTCGCGGGCTGTTCTTCCTGCCGGCTCCCGGTCCCGCCTTCCTTGAGCGCTCCCACTACCGACGGCGCCAGGTCCAGGCGCGCCAGCGACCGTAAAAAGGCGTTGGTGACGATCACATGGATCCGTAGCTGGGTGATCCTGTACAGGTACTGGCCGACCCGCGCGAACCAGCCCCAGCCGGCGATCAGCGGGTAGAAGTTGGCCACCTCGGAAGTCACAGTGCCGGTGATCATGTCGGTGCCGGGGTGCTCCTCGCCATCGGCTGGTGGGCGCTTGACGGTCAGGCGCAAATAGCCCTTGGTGCGCCCGGCGGGGGCCACCAGCAGGCCTTGCTGGATACGCCAGGTCACCGTGCCGCAGTCGGCCTCGGTCTCGTATTCGGGCTTGTGGAAGGTCAGCAGGGTGAACGGCCGAAACCCGAACAGGGCGATGTCGCGGCCGTCCTCGGTGTAGACCACCTGAAGCAGGCCGAGGAAGAACCGGGTCAGAAAGCGCCAGTAGGTGCGCGCCAGCCGCTCGAGGTACTCGGGGCTCCAGATCGTGTCGAGCTCTGACCGCGGCAGC
This sequence comes from Solirubrobacterales bacterium, assembly GCA_038237685.1. Lineage (GTDB taxonomy): Bacteria > Actinomycetota > Thermoleophilia > Solirubrobacterales > Thermoleophilaceae > JAAYBF01. The sequence continues at coordinate 61,629 of JBBRYL010000003.1, forward strand.
GTCACCTCGGCCTCCTGCTTGGTGGTCACGCTGCCGTCCGGGGGCGCCTCGGAGGCTGGGACGTCGATGATCTTCACTCGCGCCCGCGCTTCGCGGCGCGCCGCCAGCTGGTGTCTTGGGTCCCGCGGTCGCATCGGCGTCAGACCATAGCCGCGAGCTGGTCCGCACCGAGAATCTCAGTCGAGCAGCTCGGCCTCGACCACCGTGCCGGCCGGCAACTCGCCTTCGCCGGGGGGCACGAGCGCCAGGGCCCCCGCATCCAGCATCGAGGTCAGCTGGTGCGACCCCTGCGGACCCGTGGGTGTCGCCTGCCACCTGCCCGGGCCGGCGCCAAGGCGACAGCGCACGGCGTGGGTGCGCCCGGGCATCCGCTGGACGGGGGCAGTCAGCTCAACGGACACGCGGGCAGCGGCCGGGTCGGCGCCCTGCAGAGCGCGCAGAGCGGGTCGCACGAACAGCTGGAAGCAGACAATCGCCGACACGGGGTTGCCGGGCAGGCCGAAGCACCACACGCGCCGCCCGTCGACCTCGGCGACGCCGAACCAGGTGGGCTTGCCCGGGCGCAGGGCCACCCGCCAGAAGACCTCCCGGGCGTCGAGCTCGGCAAACGCGGACTTCACGTGGTCGTGGGGCCCGACCGAAACGCCACCCGAGACGCACACCACGTCGGCCGCCTCCAGCCCCCGCGCCAGCGCCGCCGCCGTGCCCTGCTCGGTGTCGGGCACGTCCTCGGCCAGGACTGCCGTCGCGCCCGCTGCCCCGACGAGGGCTGCCAGCACCGGTCCGTTCGAGCTGTAAATCTGGCCCGGCCCGAGCGGCGTGCCGGGAGCGACGAGCTCGTCGCCGGTGGCCATGAGCGCCACCCGCGGCTTGGCCGCCACCGACACCTCGGTCATCCCGATGCTAGCCAGCACGCCGAGCCCCGGAGGGGTGACCACCGCGCCGGCGTCGACCACCTGTTGGCCGGCCCGCACGTCCTCGCCCGCACCCCTCAGGTTCGAGCCCTCGACCACTGCGGGCACGGTCACGAAGCCGGGCTCCTCCTGCACGTCCTCCACGGGCACCACCGCTCCGGCGCCCTTGGGTGCCACCGCGCCGGTGGAGATGGTCACGGCCGACCCCGGCTCGACGCTACCGCCGAAGGGATGGCCCGCGCGCGACTCGCCTGCGACGGCCAACCGCCCGCTGTCCCCGGCCGCCAAGGCGTAGCCGTCCATCGCCGAGCTGACAAACGGCGGCACCTCGGCGGCACTGACCACGGGCGCGGCGAGCACCCTGCCCAGGGCCTCGGCCAAAGCCACGTTCTCCGCGCCCAACGGGTCAATCGAGTCGAGCACCAGTCGGCGCGCTGTCTCGATATCGATCGGCGGGGCCATCGGGGACGCAATCCTAGTGTCGCCTTCCGGCCGCACCGGTCCATACGATGGCGGCCGGCCCGCATCGAGGAGCTTGTCGTGACTGAGTCCGAACGCCCGTCCACCACCCCGTTGCGCGGCCCCCTGGCGCGGCTCGACCGCGCGCGGGAAGAGTTGGCCAAGGCATGGCTGATGCGCCTGATCGAGCGCGCCTCGCTCGAGGAGATCAGCGAGATGCCGACCGATCGCTTTGCCGTCGAGCTGCCGGCGCTGATCTCTGACGTCCTGCAGGCAGCGGCCGGCTCGGGTGACCCGTTCGAGCTGTCCGAGGACGCGCGCGACCGGGCCGTGCGTCTGGTGGAGCTGCGCAAGAGCCGCGATCCGGGTGCGGCCGACCTCGCCCGCGACGTGGTGGCGATCCAATCGGTGGTGCTCGAGGCGCTCGCCCGCGACGCCGGCGAGATCGGCGCTGAGGCCTTCGCGAGCCTCGCGACGTCGATCGCCGAAGCGGTCGGGGCGCTTCAGGTCGCCGCGGTCGAGACACTCGTCGACCAGCGCTCGCAGGAGCTCGAGACGCTGGCCAACACCGACCCGCTCACGGGGTTGGCCAACCTGCGCCAGCTAAACACCCAGTTGCGCCAGTCGCTCGCCTTCTCCAAGCGCTACGACCAGCCCTTCGCGCTGCTGGTCCTCGATGTCGACGGCCTCAAACGCGTCAACGACGGCCAGGGCCATCAGGTCGGCGACCGTGTGCTGGTGCAGGTCGGCCTGGCCATGCGGCGCACGATCCGGGGGGTGGACACCCCCGCCCGGATCGGGGGCGACGAGTTCTGTGTGCTGGCCCCGAGCCAAACGGCGGAGGCGGGGCTGGTGCTTGGAGAGCGCCTGGGGGAGGCGATCGCGGCCGAGACCGCCGGGTTGGACGGCGACCGTGGCGTCGGCGCGTCGATCGGCGTCGTGTCCTGCCCTGCGCATGGCGACGAGCCCGAAGGGTTGCTTCAGGTGGCCGACCAGGCGATGTACCGCGCAAAGGCCGCCGGCGAGTCCGTCGCGCTCGGGCGCCTGCCCGAGGCGGGCGAGCGATCCGTCTCCCCGCCGAGCTAGCTGTAGCTCACTCGCGCCGGTCCGCCGCCAGATCCCCGGTTTCGTGGAGCTCGAATCGCAGGGCGTTGAGCACGGCTCCTGCCAGCACGACGACCGCCAGCGCGTAGAACCAGAGCAGCACGATCAGCACGAACACAAACGTGGTCCCGAACCGCGCAATCGTGCTGATGTTGCTCAGGTAGAAGGGGAAGGCGTAGTCCAGTACACCGATCGCGACAGTGGCGCCCAGCGCTCCGGGCCACACCGCACGCCACGGCACTGGGCGGTTGGGCACGGCCCAGTAGATCAGGCTCAGCACGAGGAACAGCAGGGTCAGGCCGGCGGCCAGCGAGACCGCGAACACCAGGCCGTCCACGTTGGACAACCCGAGCGGCAGATCGTCGGTGCTCGACACGAGCAGGCTCTGGAGTGTCGGGACGGCAACGGTGGCCGCCATGAAGAGCAACACCACTCCGAGCATCGCGATCGAGAAGCGCTTCTGCTCGAACCAACCGCGACAACGCACGTGGTAGATCTGGCAGAACGCGGTGTCCAGCGCGCCCCAGAAGGATGAGCCGATCCACACACTGGCCACGAGCGCCACGATCCCGAACTGCGCGGATGCGTTGCGGACACCCTTCAGCGCCCTGCTCAGTGTGCTGTCGGTCGCGCTCGGAAAGATCCGCTGGAGGTCTTGGAGCACGCTCTGCTCGAGATTGGCGCTCTGGAGCACCTGGTGCGCGATGAACAGGGCGAGCAGGGCGAGCGGGAAGAGCGAGAGCAAGAGGTTGTAGGCCACCATCCCGCCAAGACCGGTGAGGTTGTCCTCGTAGGCCTTGGCCCAGAAGTCGCGGAAGGCGCGCGAGGGCCGGCGGTGCTGCTGCCCGGCGGGCGCGGGCACGTCAGGTCAGGGGCGCGGGAGGCGCCGCAGCACCCCGCGCGTCACGCCCTCGGCCACCCGCAGGCCGGTGCCCGCGACCTTCGCCGCCGACCGCAGCGGACCCGCGGGCGCCTCTGGCTCGCGAGGTCGGACCGGCTGGGCGGCAGGCTCGCGCGGAGCAGCGGCCGCGGCGGGGCGGGGGCTGGTCGGCCGTGCGGGCCTCTTGGCCGTGACGCGCTTAGCCTTGGGCTTGGCCGCCGACTTCGTGACGCGCCTGGCCGGCGCGGGCTCCTTGACCAGCTCGGCCTCCTCCGGGGCCGTGGCACGCTTGTCGCTGCGGGTCCCTGGGCGCGAACGCGGCAGGTTTCCGAGCAGTCCAGGTTCGTCCGAGCTCATCTCGCCGAGAGTCTAGCCCTGTCCCGCGTATCGAATCGCCCCCGGGTGGGTACAAGGAGGACTGGTTGGCTGGAGAGGCGATCAGTTTGTGCGGCTTCACCACTTGTTGATTTGCCGGGGTACCGCACTATGCTTGACCGAGTCGGTTGAATGGCCCGTGACCGGGGCCCATATCTGTTGGAGAATCGGATACGGATGTCAGTAGCGGAACTGCAAGAGCTCGAAGAGGTAAAGCTCCTTCTCACGAAGGGCCAGACTGCCGGCGTTCTCACCTACGCCGAAATCGCCACCGCGCTCGCCGAGGTCGAGCTCGACGACGGCGACATCGAGGATCTCCACACGCACCTGGAGAAGTCCGAGATCGAGCTGGTCGAGGAGATCGACCCCGCCCAGGCCGCGTCCAAGGACGTCGAGCGCGCCCCCGACAAGCGGGGCCGTCGCAAGAAGGCGACGATCGACCTCAAGCCGGACATGACCACGGACAGCCTGCAACTGTTCCTAAAGGACATCGGCAAGGTCCGCCTGCTCACCGCCGCGGAGGAGGTCACCCTCGCCAAGGCCATCGAGCGCGGAGACCTCGACGCCAAGCAGAAGATGGTCGAGTCCAACCTGCGCCTAGTCGTGTCGATCGCCAAGAACTACCGCAACCAGGGCCTTCCCTTCCTCGACCTGATCCAGGAGGGCACGCTCGGACTCGTGCGCGCCGCGGAGAAGTTCGACTACCGCAAGGGCTTCAAGTTCTCCACCTACGCGACGTGGTGGATCCGCCAGGCCATCGCCCGCGCGCTGGCCGACAAGGCCCGCACCATCCGCATCCCGGTGCACGTGGTCGAGAAGCTGAACAAGATCGGCCGCGCCGAGCGCAAGCTTGTCACCGAGCTGGGCCGTGAGCCCACCCCCGAGGAGATCGCCGATGTCACCGGCATCGATCCCGAAGAGGTCGACTCGATCAAGCGCTCCGCCCAGGCTCCGATCTCGCTGGAGAAGCCGGTCGGCGACGAGGAGGAGTCCGAGTTCGGCCAGTTCATCGCCGACGAGCGGGCCGAGTCCCCGTTCGACCGCGCGGCCGAGATCCTCACCAAGGAGTCGCTGCGCGAAGCGCTGGAGAACCTCTCCTACCGCGAGCGCCGTGTGCTCGAGCTGCGCTACGGCCTAGGCGGCGAGCACCCCCGCACGCTCGACGAGGTGGGCCGCACGTTCAACGTCACGCGCGAGCGTATCCGCCAGATCGAGAACCAGTCGCTCAAGAAGCTGCAGTCCCTGGCGGAGGCTCAAAAGCTCCGCGAAGTCGCCTGACACCTTTCTGGGCACGGCTCTTCCCCCGGCGGACTCAAGCGTCCCGTCGCCCGCGCCGACTAGGTGAGGGTGTTCGATGTCGACGATGCCCTGCGCCGTGTGATCGAGACGCGCGGTTCCGACCTTCACTTGAAGGTGCCGGCCCCTCCAATCATCCGAACCCAGGGAAAGCTGCTGCCGATTCCCGGCGCCGACTCGCTGCGCCCCGAGGACACCGAGCGGATCTTTCGCCAGATGCTCACCAACGAGCGCAAGGTCGAGGAGTTCGAGTCAGACAACGAGGTCGACTTCTCCTACGGCGTGACCGGCCTGGCACGGTTCCGCGTGAACGCCTTCCGCCAGCGCGGTTCGATCTCGCTGGTGTGTCGCGCCATTCCCTTCGAGATCCGCAGCGCCGACGAGCTGTTGCTGCCCCAGGTGGTCAGCGACCTGGCCGACGAGGAGCGCGGCATCATCCTGCTGACCGGCACCACGGGATCGGGCAAGTCCACCACGCTGGCGGCCATGATCGACCGCATCAACACCAGCGCGGCAAAGCACATCGTGACCATCGAGGACCCGGTCGAGTTCCTGCACCGGGACAAGCTCTCGATCATCAATCAGCGTGAGGTCGGGGAGGACACCGGGTCGTTCAGCCGGGCGCTCCGCCGCGTCCTGCGTCAGGACCCCGACGTGATCCTGATCGGCGAGATGCGCGACGAGGAGACCGTGCGCACCGCGCTGTCGGCCGCCGAGACCGGGCACCTCGTGATGTCGACGGTGCACACCGTCGACGCCGCCGAGACGGTCAACCGCATCATCGACTTCTTCCCGTCGCAGGAGCAGAAGCAGGCTCGCTCGATGCTGGCCGGCACGCTCAAGGGCGTGATCTCCCAGCGCCTGGTGCCCACGCCCGACGGCAGCGGGCGCGTGGCCACCTGCGAGGTGCTGCGCATGACCGGCCGGGTAAAGGACATGATCATGGACCCCGAACAGACGGGGAAGCTCAACGAGGTGATCGCCGAGGGCGCCTACTACGGTATGCAGACCTTCGACCAGGCTCTGCTCGGCCACGTCCAGAAGGGGCTCGTGTCGATGGAGGACGCCATGAAGGCGGCCAGCTCGCCGCACGACTTCAAGCTGATGGTGGCCTCCGACGGCCAGCGCTCGACATCGGTCGACCAGGTGTTCACCGAGCCCGTCGCACCCACAGAGGCCGAGCGCGTGCCGTACTAGACGCCTGGTCCATGACATCCCCGGATTCGCCTTGACGCACGGCCTCCCAGCGCAGAGAGTGAGGCCCTTCGCGATTCCGAGACAGAGGAGATCAGGTGCAGAGCACCCTTGGTGAGTTCCAGGAGACGCAGTCGCAGGAGGCCTTCCACCTCCAGAACTCGAAGCTGCTGAAGGTCCGCCTTGAGGCGGTGACCATCCAGGCCAAGCTCGGCTCGATGGTGGCCTACCAGGGCGACGTGAAGTTCGAGCACGCTGGCGCCGGAGGCATGGGCCGGATGCTCAAGAAGGCGGTCAGCGGCGAGGGAACCTCGCTCATGAAGATGACCGGCACCGGCGAGGTGTTCCTGGCCGACACTGCTCAGGACGTCCATCTGCTGAAGCTCGAGAACGACGCGATCACCTGCAACGGCGCCAACGTGCTGGCATTCGACGCGGGCATCGACTGGGACATCAAGAAGGTCCAGGGAGCCTCCGGCATCATGTCGGGCGGCCTGTTCAACATGGCGCTCCAGGGCACCGGCTGGGTGGCCATCATCTCCGATGGTCCGCCCGTGCTGCTGAACACCGGCGACGCCCCGACCTTCGCCGATCCCCAGGCGGCGATCACCTGGTCGAGCAGCGTCAGCACCTCGATCAAGGCCGACGTGAACGTCAAGAACCTGATCGGCCGCGGCTCGGGTGAGTCGCTGCAGATGGCGTTTCAGGGCGCCGGCTGGGTGCTCGTGCAGCCCAGCGAGGGCCGCCCCGTCACGCCAGCGGGTGGCGGTGGCGGCGCGGGTGGCTTGCTCGGGCAACTGGGCGGCTGAGCTTCCGGCTCGTCGGGCCGGCGCGGCGCGCGCCGGCCCGAAAAGCCACTTCAGTTGGTGAAGTAACGCGCTAGACTGGGCTTTGTGCCCGCGTACACCCTCGCAGCCGTGGCCGCTCTCGATACCTGCCCCGTCTGCGCGACGGCCGACATCATCTGTGGCAAGTGGACGATGCTCGTGATCCGCGACCTGGCCGAGGGCTCGACGCGCTTCTCCGAGCTCGAGCGGTCGCTGGCGGGCATCTCGCCGCGCACGCTGTCGCTGCGGCTGCGCGCCCTCGAGGACGAGGGCATCCTCGCGCGCGAAACCTATTCCGAGGTCCCGCCCCGCGTCGAGTACTCGCTCACCGAGAAGGGCGAGGCGCTCGTGCCCCTCATCGAGGGCATGCGCTCCTACGGCAGGGAATGGCTTGCGGAGCGCTGCGATCCGGCCCGCGCCGGCGCTCCCTCGTAGCTGCGGCCCGCGAAGTCTGGATGGGCCTGGTCCAGGTACCAGCCGAACGCCCGGTCGACGATCCGTTGCAGGCCGATCACCTTGAAGGCGAGCGTGAGCAGGCGTGGCGGAAGCGCCGGAATCAGCCGTTGCAGCCTCAGTGCGCGTGAGAACGCCGGTGCGTGCCCGGCGCTGAAGGCCCGGTAGCGCGCCAGGGCGTCGTCGCGGCCGCGCCGACCATCGTGCGCCGCGCGCAGCTCGCGGCCACAGGCAACGCCAAAGTAAAAGGCCGTCCGGATGCCCTCGCCGGAGAGCGGAAAGCAGTGGCCGGCGGAGTCGCCGACGAAGAACACCCCGTCCTCGGTGGCGTCGCGCAGCCGGTGCGGGAACCAGTTGCCCTGGTAGCGCACGGCATCGACGTCGAGCCGCCCGGCCAGCTCAACGGTCGGCTCCTTGACGTGCTGGAGCGGATCGTAGGAGCCCGACCCCACGCGCTGCTCACCGCCGGCGGGCACGCTCCAGCAGTAGCCACGACGCACCAGTGAGCGGTCGATCCAGATGTCGAGGTCGGTGCCACCGCCATCGGGGTGCACCTCGAGGCCGCGTGAGAGGGGTGCGTCCGGAGGCTGATAGCCGCTGGAGCCGAGCACCCGGCGCCAGCCGAGCGCGTCTACCACCAGCGGGGCGGTCAGCTTCCCCCGGTCGGTGGCCACGCCGCCGTTCTCGCGCCCCTCGACCTTGGCGATCTCAAAGCGGGCGTCGCACTGGGCGAACAGCAGCCTGCACAGCTCGCGGTAGTCAAAGGACGACCAACTCCACGGCAGCCGGTAGCGGGCCGAGCCGTGGGGGGTCGTAAACGTCATGTGGGGCAGCTCCTGGCGGATCGCTCCCTCGACGCCCATGGCGTGCAGCCACGGCGTCGGGGCGGCGCACGCCGAGGTCTGGCGCTCGCCGATCTCGTAGCGGTCGACCACCAGGACGTCGGCGCCCGAGCCGGCCAGCTCGCGCGCGGCGGCCAGGCCGCCGAAGCTCGCGCCGCAGATCACGACGTCGGCCTCGGGGCGCTCGATCTGGGTGCGCTCCTGCCCACGCAGGGTGGCGCGTGCCGGCATCAGCGCGCCCTGAGCGATCCGGCGGCCGCACCGGCCGCCTCCCAGGGCCGCAGCCCGGCGCTGCGGTTGAGCACGTCGTAGTCCAGCCGCTCGACCCGGTCGAGCACGCGCAGGTAGACGCCGCGAGCGATGCGCATGCCGGGCCGCACACGCGGCTCGACGGCCCCGAGGGCGGGCGCGCCCTCGCGGAACAGCTCCCGCGCGCGGTCCACCTGCAGCGCGAGCATCGCGCGGAATCCGTCGCTTGCCTGCCCGGCGCCGATCTCGTGGTCGGCCACGCCGAAGCGGTCGCGGTCCTCGCCCGGGAGGTAGATGCGGTCGAGCCCGAAGTCCTCCCGCACGTCGCGGATGAAGTTGGTCAGCTGGAAGGCCTGGCCCAGGCTGGCGAAGCTATGGCCCGCCTGGCCGGGGGCGCCGAGCAGCGGCGCCATGATCCGCCCGACCGCCGCGGCGCTGCCGTCCATGTAGGCGATCAGCTCGTCCCAGGAGCCGATCCGCACCGGGCCGCAGTCGGTGCGCATCGAGCGCATGTAGGTGCCCAGCTCCTCGAGCGGCAGGCCGTGGCGGCGCCCCGCGTGGGTAAGGGCGATGACCGCCGGGTTCTGCGACTCGACCCCGGCCAGGCCGAGGTGAAGCGATTGCTCGAGATCGTCGATCTGTGCGCGCCGCCGCTCCGGGTCGGCGGCGCGACCGGGGCCGTCTACCAGCTCATCCGCCGACCGCACGAACGCGTACAGCGCATGAACGGCAGGACGGACCTCGGCCGGGAGGCGCCGGGTGGCGTAGTAATAGGTCGGATCGTGGCGCCGGTGAACGCGGCGACACGACGCGTAGGAGGCCCGAAGCTGCGGGGTCATCCCCTCCGTACGTGTGAGATTCTGCACGAGGTCATGCTGGCAGAAGGCCGGTGGCAGGATCGCGCCAGGCTGCGGCGAATCGGCGGCTATGCGCAATCGCGGCCTCCATGACGCCCTCCGGGCCTTCGCGCTGGAGGCCGCCGCCAAGCTCTCCGACGACATCGCGATGGGCGCCGAGATCGACTTCGACCTCGAGGACGAGAGCTCGCGCGGGGGCCCGGCGCTCTATCACTACATCCCGCTGACCGGCCGCTTCATCGAGGAGCGCTGGACCCAGCTTCGCTTTCTGCCCTCGGCGGGCGCGGCCTGCGACGAGCTGGACCAAGGCGCCGCCGCCTATCTGCGCCTGAGTGGCCTGCGCGGCGCCGAGGCCGAGCCCGCGCTCAGGGCCATGCTCGAGCGGCTGTACGAGGACCTGTCGGACTTCGCCTTTCCCGAAGAGCGCTTCGAGCGCGTGTACGCCGAGGTCGAGGGCACGCTGTACGAGAAGAGCCAGTCAGCGACCGTGCTGGTGCCGGTGCACGGGCTCGAGATGCAGGCCGAGCGCGTCGAGCTTGGCGACGGCCTGTGCCTGGTGCGCGGCGATCGCTCCGACGCCCCCGACGAGGCCGTCTGGGGTGACCCGGCCGATCCGGTAGGGCAACGGGGGGCACAGGTCGCCAACGAGCCGAGCAGCCCGAACGCGCTACTCGTGCTCGAGCGCGACGTGGCCCCCGACGACCCGGTGCCACTCGGCGAGGTCCGCGCCGAGTTCCGCCGCCTGGTGTTCGGCATGCGGCTGTTCAAGCCCGGCGGGATCGCGCTCGCGGCCGTCGCGTGGCGGCGCACCGGCGACGGCCGCTGGCAGCCGTTCGAGCTGGAGTCAACCGGTGATGCCCGCGGCGTGCCCTGGATCCTGGTCGAAGGGGAGGAGGCCGAGCTCGGCGAGTTCCTGCCGGCCGTGTCGGCACCGCCGACCACCGGGCCGGTGGCCTGGGCGCTGTCGCGCTTTCAGATGGGGTGCGGGCGCAGGCTCGAGTCCGAGGCGCTCTCGGATTACCTGATGGCGCTGCGCGCACTGATCGACGAGGGCCGGTCGAGCCTCGCTCTTCGCGTGGCAGTGCTGTGCGCCGAGGAGCACGAGCGCCGCCGCGTGCAACGGCGGATCGAGCTCGCTCAGGCGCTCGAGACCTTCGTGATCGGCGACGGTGCCGATGACACCTACATGGAGGCGGTCGGCGCCGACTCGCCACAGACGCTCGTGGGCGAGGTGGAGCGCCACCTGCGCGCGCTGCTTCGCGATGTCGTCTGCGGCTACCTGGCCGCCGACCTGCGTCGTGTGGCCGACGAGCTGCTGCTCGATCAGCCGGAGCCGTTCGAGATCCACGCCGCCGCGCTCACGCGGGGGCCGGTGACCGCCGCGGGGCAGCCCGGCGAGGTCCCGAGTGGGCCCCGGTTCGTGCGCGCCGACCCTCCGACGGCCGCCGAGCGTTCCGAGGACCAGCCGATGGAGGGACAGCTCGGTCTGGACGATCCGGAGTACTGGTCCGCGCCAGTCTAGGTCCCGGGTCAGAACAGATGGGCGTTCAGCGCGCGTAGTCCCGCGATGTCATGGACGTCGCCCGGCATCTCGGGCACCGCGATCGTCGGCTTTCGCCCCAGCCGTCGCGTCAGATCCGCAAGGTTGTGGGCATCGACGTCGGCCAGCGCCACCTGCTCGCCGAGCGTTTGCGCGACCTTCCCGCCGAGCTTGTCGCCAAGCAGCCCGGCGAGCTCAGTGTCCAGTTGCGGCGATGGCTGGGTGCCGATCGCCTCACGCACGCGGTTGACCACCACGCCGCCGAATGGCAGGTCCTCCTCGCGCAGCCGCTTGGCGAACCACTCCGCCTCCTGGATCGAGGCCTCACGCGGGGAGGTGACCAGCAGGAAGGTGGTCCGGCTGTCGCCGAGCAGGGCCTCGACGTGGCGGGCGCGCTCGGCGAAGCCGTCGGTCATGCTGCCGAACGCGTTGAAGAAGTCGGAGAGGTCGCGCAGGAGGTCGACTCCCGTGGCGCGCTTCATCACGCTGAACAACATCCCGGTGCCGCGGCCCACGAGCCCGAAGCCGACCTTGCTGGTGGACTGGAAGAACCTGAGCGAACGCGAGTCGATGAACCGCGACAGCCGCCGCGGCGCCTCGAGGAAGTCCAGCGCGTTGCGGCTCGGGGGCGTATCGAGCACCAGCAGGTCGTAGCGGCCCTCTTGGTGCAGCTCGTGCAGCTTCTCCATGGCCATGTACTCCTGCGACCCGGCCACGGCGTTGCTCAGCTGCTTGTAGATCGGGTTGCCCAGCACGGCGTCGCGGGTCTCCTCGTCCGGCGCGTAGGTGTCCACGAGGTCGTCGAAGGTGCGCTTGGCGTCGAGCATCATCGCCCACAGCTCGCCCGACGAGGAGTCGAGCTCCACGCGCGCCTCCTCGTTGCCGAGCTCTGAGAGGCCGAGCGAGTTGGCCAGCCGCCGCGCCGGGTCGATCGTGAGCACCGCGGTCTTCAGGCCGCGGTCGGCCATGCCCGTCGCGATGGCCGCCGAGGTCGTGGTCTTGCCCACGCCACCGGATCCGGCACAGATGACCACCTGCTTGCGGCCGATCAGATCGGCGACACCGCCCGTGCGGCGGGATGGCGTGCTCACAGCTTGCGCTCCAGCTCCGCGGCCAGGATCTCGATGCCTTCGAGGTCGACCTCGGGGGTGAGCAGGAACGGCAGCGTGAGCACGGGGGCGTCGAGATTGCGGCGCAGACGGCCGATCTGCGAGCGCTGCTCGCGCGCCCGCGAATGCGCGGCGAGGGCGGTGGCCACGGCCTCGCGGGTCGCGGGCCCGCCCTGGCCGCGTGTGCCCTGTGATGGGGTATTGACACCCTCGAGCTGCTCGGCCTCGTCGTTGGAGTAGCGCTCGGGCAGCACGGCGTTCACGAGCACGGCCGCGAGCTTGACGCCGACCTCACGGTGCAGGCGCTCCTGGAGATCGATGGTCTCGTTGACGGGCATCTCCTCAGCCAGCGCCACGGCAATCACGGCGGTGCAGCGGCCGTCGCGGATGAACTGGTCGAAGTAGCCGGCGTGCTTGGCCACGGGGCCGACGCGCGCGATCTCCGCGTAGGTGCGCGGCGAGCGCAGCATCGCGACGCCGTGGCCCGTGGCCGGGGCATCGACCACGCACGTGTCGTAGGGGCGGTCGCGCTTGTTGCGGCGCTCCATCTGGGCCAGCTCCCAGACCTTGCCGAGCGTGACCAGCTCGTCGAGCCCGGGCGCGGCCGCTGTCAGGTAGGTGAAGATGCGGCTCTGGTTCAGCAGCCCCGCCAGCCGGCCGGACTTCAACTGATCGCGAAGCCACTCCTCCTTGGCGTCCTCGGGGTTGAGCGAGAACGCCGAGAGCCCGTCGGCCACCTCGGTCTCGTGGTATCCCGCCGGTGGCTTTCCGAACATCCCCGTGACCCGCTCCTGCTCGGCCACCTCGGCGATCACCGTGCGGCGGCCCGCCCGCGCGCTGGCCAGTCCGAGCGCCGCGGACACCGTGGTCCTGCCAACCCCGCCCTTGCCGGTCACGAAGACCAACCGCTTGTCGAGCACGCCGGACATGCGAGGGACCCTACGTGCGGAGTGGGTGTGTGGGTTTCACCGCGTCCGGAAGGAGTTGTACTCCTACATGCGAATAGAGCCTGCGTGATGCCATGCCAGCCCACATGTAAGCCGCAGCGGAGGAGCGCAGCCGGATCGTCGATCCGGCGAGCACCGCACGACTCAATCGACCGGAGGCACCAGTGACGTCTGAGGCCAAGGTCATCGCCTTCACCAACCAGAAGGGCGGAGTCGCAAAGACCACGACGACGCTCAACCTGGCCGCCGCCTTCGTGGAGAGCGGGCACCGTGCGCTGTGCATCGACCTCGATCCGCAGGGCAACCTCACCATGAGCCAGGGCATCGACCCTGACTCCCTCGAGGTGTCGATGTACGACGTGCTCGTGCACGACATGTCGATCCGCGAGGTCATCCGCAAGCGCGAGGTCGACGTGGCGTGTGCGTCGATCGACCTGGCCGGAGCCGAGATCGCGATGTCCACCAAGATCGGTCGCGAGCGCTCTCTGGAGAAGGCGTTGCGCCCGATCAAGGAGGACTACGACTTCATCTGCATCGACACGCCGCCGTCGCTCGGACTGCTCACGATCAACGCTCTCACGGCCGCCGACAAGGTGATCGTCCCCGTGCAATGCGAGTATCTGTCCATGAGGGGCTTGGTGCAGCTGCAGAACACGCTTTCCATGATTCGAGAGAACCTGAATCCGGACGTTGAGATCGAGGGGATCCTGCCCACTCTGGTGGATAGCCGCACCGTCCACGCCAAGGAGGCCATCGAGATCCTCGAGGAGAACTTCGGGGATCGCGTGTTCGCCTCTCGAATCACCAAGACCGTTCGCTTCGCCGAGGCCCCGGTGAAGGGTATGTCCGTTCTCAAGTACGAGCCCGACGGCAAGGCCGCGTACGCGTATCGCCAATTGGCGAAGGAGGTCCTCGGAAATGGCAAGCGGTAAGCGGGCGAGTATGCGTGAGGGGCCCCTGGCGGCCCTCTTTCGCAGCACCGAGGACGAGGGACTCGAGGAGCGCGTCGACGAGCGCTCGGCCGAGACCCGTTCCCCGGCGGTGCAGCGCGACGGCGCGAAGCGCCCGGAGCGTTCCACGCCGCAGGCCCCGATCCGCGAGCCGCGCGACGAGCGTCCGCGGCCGGTGTCACGTCCCATGCGCGAGCCGGCCACCAGCCGCTACGACGGTGTGCCAACTCCCGAGGAGCGGTTGCGCTCGGTGTTCTCGGCTGACATTCCGGAGAACATCATGGAGCGCCCGTCCGAGCACCGGTACGACGACGAGCCCGTCCACCAGCCGACTTCGCCGCTGCATCGCGAGCCCGTGCTGCGCGTGGTGGGCGTCGGTGGCGCCGGGGTCAACGCCGTCGATCGGATGATCGAGGCGCAGGTCGCAGGCGTCGAGTTCATCGCCGTGAATACCGACATGCAGTCGCTTGAGCAGTCGAGCGCGGAGACGCGCGTGCACATCGGCAGCGAGTCCACCCGTGGCCTGGGTGCGGGCGCCGAGCCCGACCTCGGCCGCAAGGCGGCCGTCGAGCAGTACGACGAGCTCAAGGCGCTGCTCAAGGGCGCGGACATGATCTTCATCACCGCAGGCGCGGGTGGTGGCACCGGGACCGGTGCGGCCCCCGTGGTGGCTCGCATCTCGCGCGAGGTCGGTGCGCTCACCGTCGGCATCGTCACGAAGCCGTTCAGCTTCGAGGGCGTGCGCCGCAGCGAGCAGGCCGAGCGCGGGGTCGAGGAGCTGGCCGGCGAGGTCGACACGCTCATCACCATCCCGAACTCGCGGCTGCTGTCGGTGCTCGACAAGAAGACGACGATGGTCGACGCCTTCCGCGTGGCCGACGACGTCCTTCGCCAGGGCGTGCAGGGCATCTCCGACCTGATCGCGCTGCCCGGGTTAATCAACCTGGACTTCGCCGACGTGCGCACCATCATGAGCCAGGCCGGCAACGCCCTGCTCGGCATCGGCATGGGTTCGGGGGAGCACCGGGCCGCCGACGCCGCGGCGCGTGCCGTGGAGTCGCCGCTGCTGGAGACCTCGATGGACGGCGCCAAGTCGATCCTGCTGTCGATGACCGGTGGCAGCGACCTCTCGCTGTGGGAGGTCAACGACGCCGCCAAGGCGGTCGCCCAGGCCGCCCACCCCGACGCCAACATCATCTTCGGCGCCATGGTTGACGAGAAGCTCGGCGACGAGGTGTGGATCACGGTCGTGGCCACGGGCTACGGCGACTCGCCGCAGCCCCGCCGCGAGAGCGGTGGGCGGGGAGCGCCGATCGCCGCCGACCACGAACCGCGGGTCACGCGCACCGCGCCGCCGCGCGAGCGCGTCGCCGCCGGTCTCGCTGATCTGGACGTGCCCGAATTCATGCCCCGCCGCGGGTAGAACGCAGTAGCGTCGGCGCCTCGTGAGGGGCGTCGTCGCAGCCGGTCATCCGCTCACCGCCTCGGCCGGGGCCGACGTGCTTCGCGCCGGGGGCAATGCCGTGGACGCCGCTGTCGCGGCCGTGTTGGTGTCATTCGCGGCCGAGTCGCCGCTCACCGGGCCGGGTGCCGGTGGGTTCATGCTCGTGACCTCGCCCGAGGGCGAGAGCCACCTGCTCGACTTCTTCGTGGTCGCGCCGGGTCGGGGGCTCGGTCGCCTCGATCCCACGCCGCTCGTGCCCGTCGAGGTGGCGTTTGCCCCCGATGCGATCCAGGTCTTCAACGTGGGGGAGTCCTCCTGTGGTGTGTACGGCACGCCGGCCGGGCTGGCCTCGGCGCTCGACCGGTTCGGCACGATGGCGCTTGGCGACCTGACCGCCCCGGCCGCTCGTGCCGCGCGCGAGGGCGTCGAGGTGTCCGAGGTCCAGGAGTACCTGCTCGACATCCTCGGGCCGATCTTTCGCTCGACGCCCGAGGCCACCGCGCTGTACGAGCCGCTCGGGCGCCCCGCCCGGGCCGGCGAGCGCCTGGCGATGCCCGATCTGGCCGAACTGCTCGACCGCCTGGGCGAGGAGGGCCCGGACTTTCTCTACTCGGGCGACGTGGCCGAGGCGGTCAGCGACTGGGTGCTCGAGCGCGGCGGTCTGATCACGCGCGAGGACCTGGGCGCGTACGAGGTGCGCGAGCGCGAGCCGGTGCGTGCGAGCTTCCGCGGCCGCGAGGTGCTCACCAACTCGCCGCCCTCGTCGGGAGGCATCCTGATCGCCGACGCGCTCGAGCTGCTCGACCGGATCGATCGCCCGGGCGACACAGAGGCGCTGGCGGAGGTGATCGCCTCGACCAACCAGGCACGCGACCACGAGTTCGTCGCCGGCCTCGGTGATGCCGACTACGTCGGGCACTTCCTCGACCCGTCGACGCTTGACACCGTGGCGGGTGAGATCGGATCCCGCCTGGGGTCGACCACGCATGTGTCGGTCATGGACGCCGACGGCGGCTGCGCCACGGTCACCTGCTCCAACGGCTCCTGCTCGGGCGTGGTGGTGCCAGGCACCGGCATCCACCTCAACAACATGCTCGGCGAGGAGGATCTGAACCCGGGTGGCTTCCACAGCCACCGGCCCGGGTCACGGGTGCCGAGCATGATGGCCCCCACCGTGGTGCTGCGAGACGGACGCCCAGAGATCGCGGTCGGCTCTGCTGGCTCCAACCGGATCCGCTCAGCGATCGTCCAGACCATCGCCGCCGCCATCGACGGCGGGATGGCCGCCCAGGACGCCGTCGAGTCCGCGCGACTGCACGTCGAGGGCTCGCTCATCGACGCCGAGCCGGGGGTGGACAAGGCCGCGCTGGTTGCGCTGGAGACGCGCGGCTGGCGGCTGCGCCGGTGGCGCGAGCGCAACCTCTACTTCGGGGGCGTCCAAGCGGTGGTGCGCGACGCCGACGGCCGGCTCTCGGGCGGAGGTGACCCGCGACGCGGGGGCGTGGCCGTCAGCGTGGAGTAGCCACCCCGAAGGGGCGTTCGCCATGCCCTCCCGCTAGGCCTTTGTCAGCGTGAACTCCCGCCAACCTCCGGCGTCGGCCTCGGTCATCTCATGGCCGTGGTCGCTCGCCCAGGCAGCAAGGTCGATGCCGGCCTCCGGGTCGGTGGCCAGCACGATCAGGACGTCGCCAGACGCCAGCTCCTCGATGGCCGTCTTTGCCATCACCAGCGGCATTGGGCACTTCAGGCCCCTGGCGTCGGTGGTCCTCACGACGCTCTAGTAGTGGACCTTGCCGTTGCTGCTGGCGCGCGCGGCGGCCACCCCGGTCTCGGAGAGGCGCTTCATGGCGCTGCCGCACAGCGCGGCCAGGCGGTCCAGGCGATCCTCCTCGGCGCGCAGCTCGAGCAGCTCCTGCTTGTCCGACAGGTCGAAGGCGATGGTGGCTGCCATGCCGTAGGCGTCGAGCTCGGCGAGATCCTCGTCTGTGGGCCGCAGCTCGGTGACCTTCTCGACGAGGTCGGCGTAGGCGCGGCGCGCCCCGACGGCCACGTCCTCATCGGCGTCGGGATCCTCTTCGTCGTCGGCGGCCAGCCATTCGACATCGCCGGCCGGGTAGGGCATGTCCTCGATCCGACGATGAAGCCGAAACGGCCGGGTGCCCTTGACGAGCACGTTCATCCGGCCGTCGTCGAGCTCCTCGATGAGCTGTGCGACCTCGGCGGCGCAGCCGATGTCGGCCAGGCCGTCGTCGCCTGACCAGACGATGCCGAACTCGCTCGCCTGCTCGAGACATTCGCCGATCATGGTGCGGTAGCGCTCCTCGAAGATGTGCAGTGGCACGAGCTCTCCGGGCAGCAGCACGAGCCCGAGGGGAAAGAGGGGGAATCGCTCGGCGGAGTCGGCCATCTCCTGTCAAAGGCTAGCCCTCCCGGAGCGTGGGCTCGGGCGCTCTACTCTCGTGGCCCGTGGCCGTGAATCCCGAGCTGGAGTCCGCCGGCCCAGCGCATGTGGCCACGGTCTCGTTCCTGGCGTCGCGTGCCGTGCCCTCAGGTGGCTTCGCGGTGGCGCTGGCAGGAGGCACCGCGCTGGCTCGGGTTGGAGCGCGCCTCGGTGTCCGCCAAGGCTTCGGCGCGTCGATCGCGGCGATGCTCGAGACGGTGGCCATCATGGGCCCCGCGCGCTTTGGGGTGCCGCTGACCCAGGCCGTCGGCGCCCCGCTGCTCGGCGGCATGCACGCAAAGGGGCGCGGGGTGGCGGCGCAGGTTGCGGTTGCCGCCCTGATCCGGTTGGTGTCCAACACCGCCGGCGCGTCGTTCTTCATCTTCGTGATCACGGGCGGGCTCGATGCCTACTCCGGGACCTACGAGAACATCGCCGGCAGGCTCGGGATCGAGCTGGGGCAGCGGGGCACGATCGTGGCGACCGCCGTGGCCCTGTTGCTGTGGACGGCCGTGGCCAGTGTGGCCCAGGTGCTCGTGTACCGACGGGGCCTGAACCGCTGGCCCGAAGGGCAGCTCGACGGCGAAAGCCAGCCCGTCGAGCCCTACGTGCACCGCGGTCGGTTCGACCCGCGTGTGGCCGCGCTGGCCACCGCCGGCGTGTTCGGACTGCTGCTGGCCAGCACGGCGTGGGTGCTGCTCGGCGGGGTGGTGGCCTGGCTTTCAGTGAGCACCGCGCTCGCCCGAGGCGATCGGCGCGCCTGGCGTACCGGCTTCGCGCTCGCGGGGGTGCTCGCCCTCGGCGCCATCGTGTTCTCGCTCACCGGCGGACTGGGCATCGACGTCGCCGCGCGACGCGGCCTGCGCGCCGGCCTGCTCGTGCTCGCCGCCACCTGGCTGCGCGCGGCGGCCGGGGCAGACGGGCTGCGTGAGGTGTCACGACGTGCGCTCGCGCGGCTGAAGCGGCTGCCGGCGGTGAGCGAGGCGGCTCGGGTGCTCGACACGATCGACTCCGAGGGACGATTGGTGGCGGCGGGCAAGTCGATGGTCGACCGTGCAGCCGCCGTGCCCTTCGCCATCGTGCCGCTCGTTGACGCCATGCTCGGATGGGCGATCGACGAGGCTGGGCGCTATCGGCCGCCGCCGGTACCGCCGGCACTTGCGCTGCGTGCGCGGGCCGTGGATGCGCTGCTGGTGGTGGCGGCCGCGCTTCCAGGGCTAGCGCTGGTGGTGTGACCCTCTATGCCGGCGCGCGTGCCGATATCAGCAGGTTGTAGAAGAGCGCCGGCGGGAGCCTGCCCTCGAGCAGCAGGCGGTCGAGCGCTTGGAAGGCGAGGTAGCCGCGGAAGGCGTACTGGCGCCATAGCCACGGCACGTCGGAGGGCTCGGCGGTGGCCTCCAGGGCGCGGTTGGCCCAGCCGAACATGCTGGCGGCCAGCTCCTCGCCGCGCACGAGCACCTGCTGGAAGCCCGCGCCGCCCGCCTGCTCCGACAGCAGCCCGGGGGTGAAGGCGTGCACGTCGACCACGCGCTCGAGCTCGTCCTCCTCCGGGCCGTGGTGGTGGCCCTCATGGATCGCGGGCGCCGCGCCCATCAGCTTGCGCCACGCCGGCGCCGCGCGATAGGCGGCCCGCTTGGGCATCGCGGCGATGCGGTCGCCGTAATGGGACGGCTCGCCGTGGAAGGCGATCGCGCCGCCCGGCTTGAGCACCCGCAGAAACTCGCGGAACGAGGCGCCGAGGTCGGGCAGGTGGTGAAGCACGGCGTGACCGAACACGAGGTCGAAGCTGTCGTCGGCGAAAGGAAGCGCGGACGCTTCGCAGCAGGCCGTGGTCACGGGCACCCCGAGCCGGTCGGCGCTGGCCTGCAGCGTGTCGAGCATGCCGGGCGAGATGTCGGTGGCCGTGTACTCGCTCACGGTGCCGGCGCGCATCAGATTGAGCCCGAAGTACCCGGTGCCGGCCCCGATCTCCAGCACGGCCGGGAAGTGGCCCGCGTGCCGCAGGCCGAGCGCCTTGCACAGCTTGGTGGTCACCTGCGCCTGGCCGCCGGGGCTGTAGTCGATGCCCCATTTCGCGTCGTAGTGCGCCGCCGCCAGGTCGTGGTAGCGCACGTTCGCGTCGCGGATGTAGTCGATCTCGGCCGCCGGCATGGCCGAGGCAGGGTAATGCCAGCGCGCGGAGAGCGCGGCCAGATCGTCGATCCCGCGAGCACGGCCGCGATGCGCGAGGAGCGCAGTCAGATCGTCGATCTGACGAGCACCGCAGCGATGTCTCCCTACTTCTTCGCGTCGACCGCCTTCTGCAACTGGGACTTGCTCATCTTCGACCGCCCGTCGATGCCCTTTTGCCTGGCCTCGTTGTAGAGCTGGTCGCGCGTGCGGCCCGCCCCGCCGGTGCCCGAGCGCTTGCCACCGCGGCGGCCGGAGGAGATGTCGTCGGTTGAGCTCTTGGACGCCTGCCGCGACTCGCCGCTGCGCGCCTTTGCCTTGTTCACAGTGCGCGCGGCGATCTCCTCGGCCGTCGACTCGGACTTGCCCTGGTTCTTGACGCTCTCCTTGACCGCCTCGTACTGACGATCACGCTTGCTTCCCTTCTTTACTCCGCGCGGTGGCATGGCGCGCGGGTACCCGCGGCCGCATCGGCGAAACGGCCTCCTAGACTGCCCCGGTCGTGACCGAGAGCAAGGAACACGTGCAGGCCGACCAGCCCGCCGGCGTGCCGCCCCTGGCCCTCACGGGCGAGCGCACGCTGCCCGACGTGCCGGAGGAGAACTACTGGTATCGCCGCCACCTGGCGGTCTATGAGTGGATCGCCGATCGCGTCCGTGGCCTAGACGTGGTGGACATGGCCTGCGGCGAGGGCTATGGCAGCGGCTTGCTGTCCCGGCGCGCCGCGCACGTGACGGGCGTCGACGCGAACCCCGAGGCCTTCGAGCACGCGCGGCTTAAGTACTCGGCGCCCGGCGTGCGCTTCGAGCGCGCGCTCGTCGACGGCTACTCGCAGCCCTGCGACGCCGTCGTCTTCCTCCAGACGATCGAGCACGTGCAGGACCCGGCCGCGATCTTGCGCCACTTCAAGGAGATGCTCGAGCCCGGCGGCGCGGCGTATGTGTCTACGCCCAACCTGCTTACGCTCGCCCCTGAGGGTGCCGAGAAGTCCGGCAACCCATGGCACGTCAAGGAGTACCGCGCCGAGGAGTTCCGGGCGCTGTGCGCCGAGGTGTTCGGCAAAGTCGAGGTATTCGGGCTCTTCCACGCGCGCAAGCTGTGGCTGCACGAGCTTGCCCTGGCCCGCGGCTGGGACGACCTGCACGCGCAGCTGGGGATCACCAAGCCGTTCTATGACCGGTTCATTCCGGCCATCGCGGCGTCGGACTTCGCGCTGCGCACGTCGGGGCTCGATGGGGCGCTGGACTTCGTGGCCGTGCTGCGATGACGGCGCACCGAGGATCTTTGGCGCTGGTTCTGCACTCGCACATGCCCTACGTCGAGGGCTTCGGCACATGGCCGTTCGGAGAGGAGTGGCTGTGGGAGGCGACGGCCAGCGTGTACCTGCCGCTGCTCGAGCTGCTCGAGGCCGCCTCGGCGCCGATCACGCTTGGCGTGACCCCCGTGCTGGCCGACCAGCTGGAGACTCTGCCGGGCCCCGCGGGCGAGCGTCTGCTCGGCTTCCTCAACGGCACCCGTGCCGCGGTCCACGCCGAGGACTCCGACGGCCTGGAGCGCACGGGCCACCCTGAGCTGGCCGCGGAGGTACGGCGCGCCGGGCGCGAGTACCAACGGGCTGCCGAGACGCTCGCGCAGCCGGGCGGCCGTGATCTGGTCGCGGCGCTTCACCGCCTCGAGCGCGCCACCCCGATCGAGCTGTGGACGTCGTCGGCCACACACGCGCTGCTGCCGCTCACCGCCAGCGACGCCGGGATGCGCCTGCAGCTGACCACCGGGATCAGGTCGCACGAGCGCCGCTTCGGCGGGTGGACGGGCGGCTTCTGGATGCCCGAGTGCGCCTACGTTCCCGGGCTCGAACGGGAGCTGGCCGACGCGGGCGTGCGTGTCACGTGCGTCGACCAGACGAACGCACACGGCTTGGGCGGTCCGGGCAACCTCGAGCCGGTGCTCACGCCGTCGGGGGTGGTGGCGGTGCCGATCGACTGGCAGACGATTCAGCTCGTGTGGAACGGCCTGACCGGATACCCCGCGACGGGCAGCTACCGCGACTACCACCACCGCACCACCCACGATCTGCGGCCGTGGAACATCGCCCGGAAGCCCTACCGCCCCGAAGACGCCGCGGCCCAGGCGAGCGAGCACGCCCGCGACTTCGTCGCGCAGGCTATCCGCCGGCTGGACGACTACGCGCGCGAGCGCGGCCGGCCGGGACTGCTGTGCTTCGCGCTGGACACCGAGCTGCTCGGCCACTGGTGGTATGAGGGCCAGACGTGGCTTGCGGCGGTGCTCGAGGAGGCGCCTGCCCAGGGGCTCGACCTGAAGACGGTGTCTGACGGCGTGGCGGCCACCGAGCCGGTGCAGCGCGAGCTCGTCGCGTCGAGCTGGGGGACGGGCAAGGACTTCTCGACCTGGGACTCGCCCGAGGTCGCCGAGCTGGCCTTCGCGGCGCGTGCCGCCGAGTTGCGCACTGTGTCTGCGGCCGGTCGCGGCCCGGCCGAGCCGGCCGCGCTGGCCCGCGCGGCGCGCGAGCTGTTGGCCATCCAGTCCAGCGACTGGGCCTTTCAGGTCAAGGGTGCGCTGTCGGCCGACTACCCGATGGGGCGGCTGGCGGGCCACACAGCCGGGCTCGACGAGGCTCTCCAGGCTCTGCGAGACTCATCGGCCGTGCGGGAACCCTCTGTGCGCAACCTGGCGCCCGATCTCGACCTGGCCCCACTGCTGGCGCCCTGATGCGAGCACTCATCCTTTCCTGGGAGTACCCGCCGCTGATCGAGGGGGGACTCGCCCGCCACGTACGCAAGCTGGCCGAGAACCTCGTGGCTCAGGGCACCGACGTACACGTGCTGGCTCGTGGCCTGGACGACTCGCCCGCCGAGGAGGAGATGGAGGGCGTCACCGTCCATCGGGTGCTCGAGCCCGAGCGGCCCCGCGAGCTAGGTGAGTTCGTGACCTGGATCGAGCGCATGAACGCCGACATGCTGGCCGTGGGCGTCGAGGTCGGAGACCACTACGACTTCGACGTCGTGCACGGGCACGACTGGCTCGTGGCGGGCGCGGCCGATCACTTGGCCAAGCGCTTCCGCTGCCCGTTCGTCTGCACCATCCACGCCACCGAGTACGGCCGCCACCAGGGGTGGGTCGACAAGCACCCGCAGTCCCATATCCATGGGGTGGAAAGGTGGATGGCCAACCGCGCCGAGCGCGTGATCACGTGCTCGGCCTACATGCGCGACCACGTGGCCGACATCTACGGCCTCGAGGAGGGGGATGTGACCGTGATCCCCAACGGCATCGACCCCTCCGAGCTGGTGCCCGTCGACGACCTCGACACCCTCCGCGGTCGCTTTGCCGAGCCCGACGAGCAGCTCATCCTGCTGGTCGGCAGGCTCGTGTACGAGAAGGGCTTCCAGCTCGCGCTCGAGGCGATGCCCGGCCTGGTGCAGCGGCTCGGCAACGTGCGCTTCCTCGTGGCCGGCTCGGGCACCGCCGAGGAGGACTTGAAGCGCCAGGCCTCCGAGCTCGGCCTCGACGGCCACGGCATCTTCCTCGGCTGGATCGGCGACGACGTCCTGCACTCGCTCTACCGGATCGCCGACCTGACGGTGGTGCCGTCGCTGTACGAGCCGTTCGGCCTGGTCGCGCTCGAGGCGATGGCCTCGGGATGCCCGTGCATCGTGGCCGACACCGGTGGCCTGCGCGAGATCGTGCCCGCCGACGACCGGGTCGGGCTGCGCTTCAACGGCGGGGATCCCGCACACCTCGCGACGATGGTCGAGCGGCTGCTCACCGACGTCGAGCTGCGCGACCGCCTGGTGGCCGAGGCCTCCGAGCACGTGCTGAGCTTCGACTGGGCCGATGTGGCCTGGCAGGTCGCCCAGCTCTACGTCGAGGCGGCGCGAACACCCGCGGCCTCGACGTAGAGCGCGCTGCGGCTATCCCTCCATCAGGAGCCCGGCCATCAGCCGCAGCGGCCGATCCGCGTGCTCGGGCCAGTCGTTCGGGTCGGCCGGCCACCACTCGAAGGTGTCGTGCTCGGGGTCCATCAGCAC